>CAYTYV010000001.1:0-10221 GCA_964441055.1 uncultured Polyangiaceae bacterium
CTGGCCCATCACCCGGTGCAGATAGTTGTGGATGATGCTGTACTGGAAGCCAGCAAACACGTCGCTGAGCTCGAAGCCATCCTTGAGCGCCGCGGCGGCAGCCTCGGCCACGTACACCGTACACATCAAGCCGAGGTCTGGCGGGCGGTCGGCCTCGCGGGCCATGCGCGTGACCTGCTCGATATCGTGGATGTCGAAGAGCGCGGCCTGCTCCTCCAAAAACGAGCCCGTGCCCGCTCTGCAAGCCTTGTTCATGTCGCTTTCCACGATGCGCCCGCCGCTCAGGCGGATGTATTTCGCGTCCTGGCCGCCGATCTCCACCACGGAAAGATCCGCTCCGCCGTCCGGATCCACCCGGATGGCCGCGGTGGCATGGGCGATGATCTCGTTTTGCACGACCAGGCGATCGCACTCGGGGTAGACCGCTCGCAAAAGCTGCGCCACGGCCTCGCGACCCGAGCCCGTGACCCCGATGGCGCGCACCTTGGGCGAGCTTTGCCCAAGCGCGGTCTCGACCAGGCGGCGCGCCGCATCCACGGGGTTGCCGCGGGTGCGGTCGTAGATGTCCAGCACCACCTCGCCGCTCGCCAGGTCGGTCAGCACGGCCTTGGCGCCCGTGGAGCCCAGATCCAGGCCGAGCACCACGGGGCGGCGCTCCCAGCCCGGCTCGGGACTGGACGCGGTGAGCACGCTCACCTGATCGCGCCACTCGCGGGCAGGCCGCTGCACCGAGAGGTGCCGAACCCGTCGCTCGTATAGGGCCGAGGGGTCTTCGGGCAGCGGACCGGACGGCGCACCCTCGCGCCGCGCGGCCAGCGCCGCCGCACCCAGCGCTTCGAAGTGCAGCCCGTGGGCGTGGCCCTGCACGGGCTTACCGACGAGCTCTTCGAGGCTGCGCCGAAACGACTCGAGCCGGCTGCAGCCGCCCACCAAGACGATCGGACCCTCGACCCGGTTACGCGACAGCAGCCCGGCGACGTTGCGGGCCACCGACGCGAAAAAGCCGGCGAACAGCTCGCTGCTCGGCCGACCCTGATTGGCGAAGTGGGTCATCTCGCTCTTGGCGAACACCGAGCAGCGCGCCGTGATCGGAATGGCACGCTCAGCCCCTTGGGCCAAGCGGTCGGCCTGCTCCACGTCGAGCCCGAAGCGCTGGGCGATCTTCAGGATGTTCTCGCCGCTTCCCGAGGAGCATTTGTCGTTTTCCAGGTACTGGTAGCGGTAGCGGGGTTGCGCGTCCGCCGCGGCGCCGCGCTCCGCTGCATCCGAGCTGGCGGTTCGGCTGAGCACGCTGTAGCCGCGGGCGCCCACGTTGACCAAGCTCAGGCTCGCGGGCAGCTCGGCGTCCTGCTCGAGGGCAGCCTCCTGGCAGGCGTCCTCGGGAAGGATCTGCGCAGGCTCGACGAACTCGTCGGCGTATGCGCCCGTCACGGCGAGCGCGTCCGAGCGGGCTACCTCCCGCTGTCGGTACCAGCGCTCGAACACCTCGAACGGCCGTCCTTCGTGGTCGAGGTGCTCGGCGTGCTCGACGGTCATGGTGCCATCCGGAGAAACCGTGGCCACGACCAAGCCGGCCGATGCCTTGCCGAGATCGCAGGCAGCTACTCTGGTGGTCTTCATCTTCGATGCCCTTTCGTGCCCAGCTCCGTCGGATCGTTCGTTTCGGAGCACCTGTCAAGCGGATGGCCATGGCCCTCAGCGATCCGCCGCGCGTTGTAGCGCACGGAGAACCGTGCGGCATTCGGCGCGGGCAGGCTCCAGCCTTTCGGCTTGGGAACTTCCCGTCGGTGCAAGTGTCGGTAGCAACATGGTCACGCGTGCGCGCTTCGGCAACGCAGGGGCAACGCGCACGTGCTTCGCACCTCCACGTACCCAGGTAAAACCATGAGCTTTCATCGCCACCGCTTTCGCGCGGCGGCGCGGCTGGTGCTCGTGGGCGCGGTGGCTCTGTCGAGCGGCTGCCCACGAACGTCAAGCACGGCGTCGTCCAGCTCAAACGACCCCGCTCGCGCAACCGCGGGCACGCCTCGGACGGCCGAGGGGATCGTCCCGGTCGCCTTTACCCAGCGCGACGGCCCTGGGCCGATCACGGGCAAGGTGCCGCCGCCCATGACGCTCACCGCAGCCGACGGCACCGAGCTCGTGCTGCGCAAGGTGGTCGGCCGCACCGTGGTGCAGGGGCCGCTGGCCTTCACCGAGGTGCGCCTCGGCTTCGAGAACGCGGAGAACCGTCAGGTGGAAGGGCGCTTTCGCATCGCGCTTCCACCAGGAGCTGCGGTGAGCCGCTTCGCCATGCGGATCGGCGAGCGGTGGCAGGAAGGCGAGGTGGTCGAGACGAAGCGCGCGAGAGAGACCTACGAGGACTTCTTGCACCGCAAGCAAGACCCAGCGCTGCTCGAAAAGGCGGCTGGCAACGAGTTTTCGGCCCGGGTCTTTCCCATCTTCCCGCGCTCGACCAAGGAGCTGCTCCTTTCCTACTCGCAGGAGCTGACCGGACGAAGCCGCACCCTCGTCCCGCTGCGCGGCCTGCCCGAGGTGGAGCTGGTGGATCTGGCCGTGATCCCCGCGGGCGGCAAAGGGCCTGCGACCGAGTTCAAGCGCGCGGTGTACGTGCCCGAAGCCGACTTTGCGCTCGGGGGGCAAGCCACGGCCGCCACCGATGGGCTTCGCAGCGGAAAGCTGGTGGTGGCCCGACTGAGCCCGCCTGTGTCGACCGCGCCCGACCCGCTCGGCTCGGCCGTGGTGTTGATCGACACCAGCGCCTCGCGTGCGCTGGGGCTTCGCGCCGAGCTCGAGCTACTCGCGGCCGTGGCGCGCCGCGTGGCGACGCGCGGCGGAGCCGAGGCGCCCTTGGCGGTGGCGGGCTTCGACCAGGCCGTCAGGCCCGTGCTGGTGGGGCAGGCGGCCGAGCTCGGCCAGCAGCACGTGGACGAGCTGCTCAAGCGGGGAGCGCTCGGCGCCTCGAACCTAGCTCGCGCGCTTCGCTGGGCGAGCAAGTCTGCCCGTCAGAGCGGCGCCAAGCGCGTGGTGCTCATCACCGATGGCGTGGCCACCGCGGGCCAGACCGAGTCGGCCGCGCTGCGCAAGGCTGCCGCGAAGTTGAAGGAGGCAGGTGTCGAGCGGCTCGACACCATTTCCATGGGCGGCGTGACCGATCAGGATGCGTTGCGCACCCTTGCCACCGCGGGCCTTGCTCGGGACGGCATCGTGGCCGACGGCAAGGCGCCATCGAGCGAGATCCTCGCCCGGCTCGAGCGGCGCACCGCCTCGAAGCTCGCCGTGAGCGTGACCGGCTCGAGCTGGTCCTGGCCCAAGACGCTGGACGGCGTGCAGGCAGGCGACCAGGTGCTGGTCTATGCCGAGCTCGCCCCCGAAAAGCCCGTGGAGATCACCATTGGCGGCGCGCGAGTCGAGGGCCTCGGGCTCGCCCGCGTGGAGCGTCCTTTGCTGGAGCGCGCCTGGGCACAGGCCAAGATCGCCAGCTTGCTCGACCGGGTGAGCCGAGGCGAGGCAGAGTCGGCCATGCGGGGCCGGATCATCGAGCTATCGACCAAGCACCGCGTGCTTTCGCCATACACCTCGCTCCTGGTGCTCGAGACCGAGCGCGACTACCGCCGCTTCGGTCTCGATCGCCACGCTCTGGCGGACATCCTCACCATCGATGCAAACGGGCTCACCGTGCTCCGCCGCAGCCAGCCCGCTGCCGCGCCCGTGCTCCCCAAGCCGGAAGACCCGGTCATGCGCGCCGAGGTGAGAGGGGGCTCCGCAGCCGCGACCGCGCGCGCCAATAGCGAAGAAGCCTCGCGCGCGGCGGGCTCGGCCTGGGGACGTGACGCCAGCTTGGGCCGCGATCCGCTGTCCGCGCGCGGCAACATGTGGGGCGACGCCATCGGCGAGTCGTATGGCGGAGGTGGCCTCGGCCTGTCCGGAATTGGCGAGGGCGGCGGCGGCCGCGGCGAGGCCATCGGCTTGGGCAGCGTGGGCACCGTGGGCCGCGGAGCAAGCGCCGCGGGAGCCTCCAGCGCGCGGGCTGGGGTAGCCGGAGGACAGGGCTTTGGCCGCGGGCATGGACGGCTGGGCCGAAGCCATCGGGCCAGGGCGCCCCGCGTGCGCATGGGCGCGAGCCGGGTAAGCGGACGGCTGCCGCCCGAGGTCATTCAACGGGTGATGCGGCAGCGCACGGGCGAGCTCCGCCGCCAGTACCAGTCCGCGCTTCGTCGCAATCCGAGCCTTTCCGGACGGGTCACGCTGCGCTTCGCCATCGGTTCGGATGGCCGCGTGATCCGGGCGAGCGCAATCAGCGCAGACATCACCGATCAGGCGCTGCTCCGCGGCCTAGAGCGGGTGGTGGCTGCCATGACCTTCCCGCCAACCGAGTCGGGCGTGGTCACCGTGTCCTACCCCTTCGTGTTCCGAAGCGGCGACGGCGAGGCCGAGCCCGTGCTGACCGCCGCGCCCGAAACGCGTCGCATCAACGTTCCATCGCCAGCTCGGGAAGAGCAGGCAGAGGCCAAAAAGCCCACCACGCCTGCGCTAAGCGGCAAGCTCGCCACCGTGATGCGCGCCATCGGCGCGGGCAAGGCCGCCGAGGCGCTGGCAATCGCCCGAGCCTGGCACCGCCGCACTCCGGGCGACGTGCTCGCGCTGATCGGCTTGGGCGAGGCCTGCGAGGCCACGGGCGCGCGCGCCGAGGCGGCCCGCGCCTATGGATCCATCATCGATCTGTTCCCCTGGCGCGCCGACCTGCGGCGCTTTGCGGGCGCTCGGCTCGAGCGAGTGGGGGCAAACGGGGCGCTCGCCTTGGCCTTGGATAGCTATGAAAAGGCGCGCAAGCAGCGGCCCGACCATCCCTCCAGCCATCGGCTGCTGGCCTTTGCGCTGCTCAAGCAGCGCAAGCCGGCCAAGGCCTTCGCCGTGCTGAGCGAGGCGCTGGCGCGGCGCTATCCGGGGGGGCGCTTCGCTGGAGTCGAGCGCATCCTGCGCGAGGATCTGGGCCTGGCCGCGGCGGCGTGGATGCGCGCCGAGCCCGGCCGACGCGACGAGATCGCCGACAAGCTCGAGGCGGCCGGAGGCGCGGTCGAGAACAAGCCATCGCTCCGCTTCGTGCTGACCTGGGAGACCGATGCCAACGACGTCGATCTCCACATCCACGACGCCTCGGGCGGGCACGCCTACTACAGCGAGCCCCGGCTTCCGAGCGGCGGCCTGCTCTACGACGACGTCACCACGGGCTATGGGCCTGAGTGCTTCACCGTGCGCCAGCCGCCCGAGAGCCGCTCGGCGCGCTACCGACTGCGCGCCCATTACTACTCTCGCGGACCCATGGGCTATGGCATGGGCAAGGTCCAGGTCATCGACCACGACGGCCGCGGCACCCTGCGCTTTGACGAGCGCCCCTTCGTGGTGATGAACGACCAGGCCTACGTCGAGCTGGGCGAGGTGCGCCCGCGGCGCGCTGCCTCGGAAAAAGTGGCGGCGCGCAATTGAGGCAACGGCCAGCTTCGCGCTTGCTGCTCCTATCGCGGCGGGCGCCAGCCCAGGTAGGCGTGCATGATGGCGGCAACGGTGACCACCAGCACCACGATCAGGCCCATCAACAATAGCTCGCGAAGGCCGAAGGCCAGCATCACCACCACCACCGCGGCCAGGCCCAGCGCGGCGATGGCGAGCGTCCGTCGCTGGAGCTGACGGCGCGCCTGCACGCCCGACGGCACGGGCTGATCGCCCAGCGGCAGGCTCATCTCCGCGAGCGCCTCGGGAGCCACACCGCGCTCTGCCGCGAGCTCGCGCTGCCACCGCTTCTCCAGCCGTCGGCCCAGCGCGCGGGTCACCAGATCGGCAACGGCATAGCCCCCGACCGCTGCGGCAAAGCCCAAGCCCACCACCACCGCGGCCGTCAGCCAGCCGAACACGCCCATGCTCGGCTGAAACCCCGGCAGCAGGACGACCCCCACGGCCACGGAAAGGCCCGCCACCACCGTCACGGTCAGGACAATGCGGGTTCGGCTTCGATTGCTGCGCACGAGCCTCCGGTTCAGCTCGTCCGCAGCCTCGCTCAAGCCCTGGAAATCGGACATGGAACCTACTCCCTGCGCCAGCGCCGACCGAGCAGCGCCAGCGCCATAAGCGCGAGCAGCCCGCCCCAAGCCGAGCCCGGAGCCGCCGACATGCGACAGCCGCAGCCCTCGTCCTCGCTGCCATCCGCGCTACCGGCTGCCGAGCCGCCGCTGCCACCATCGGCCGCGCCGCCCCCGCTGCCACCATCAGCCGCGCCGCTCCCCCCGCTGCCACCGCCGCCGCCTCCTTGTCCGCCGCTTCCCGCCACGCCGCCGCCCAGCTCGTAGGCGCCGATGTCGATCGTACTGACCGGTGTGCGCCCCTGCTCGCCAGCGGGGTGGACGTAGTGGTGCGTGGGCTCGAGCGACAGGCCCGCGCCCATGCCCGGCTCGACGCCCGCATCGACGCAGGGCGAGCTCGCCGAGCCGAGGCGGTAGTCGAAGCTGCTCGGGCTGACGAACAGCGGGTCGTCGGTGCAGCTTGCCTCGACCAGCGCGCTGCCCTGGGTGACGATGGTCCCCGAGCCGAAGAAGATGTTGTTGCGCACCACCACCGCGGTGCTCACCCGAGAATCGATGTTGAGAAAGGTGCCGCCAGAGCGCTCGTTGACGAAGGTGTTGTTGACCACGAACAGCTCGTCGCTCGGGTTGTCCGGCCCCTCGGCGCCATAGCTCAGAAACCCGCCATTATCGGTGTTCGGCCCCTGGTGGAAGAGGTTGCCTATCACGTAGGTGCGCCCCGCATTGGGCACGTCCAGCTCGTAGCTCTGCGTCCCGTCCTCGCCCGTCAGCCGGTTGTAGAGAATGTAGTTCTCGTGCGCGCGGGTCTTGGCCAGATGGCCGATGTGCGCGCTATGCGAGTAGCTGTAGCGCAGGGTGAGCTTGGCGACGTGGTTGATGTAGAAGTTGTGCGAGAGCCCGTCGCCAAAGCCGTTGCCGCCGAACTCGGAGTACTCGATCAGGATCTCGCTCTGCGCGTTGTCGCCCGCGAGGATGCCCATTTCATTGTCGACAAATGCACAGTTGCGCACGGTCAGGTTCGTGCCCTCCTGGCGGATCCCAGCGCCGTTGTGGTCGGGCACCGAGGCGCCCACAAATGCGACGCTTTCGACCACGGCATCGTCGCCCTGGATGACCCGGATGGCCTTCTGGTTGGGGATGACCGTGCCCGTGGCATCGACCGTGGCCCGCCCGCCCACGCCGCGGATGGTGAGCTCGTCGACGTCAAAGGCGCACACGTCGCCGTCGTAGTCGCCGTCGGCGTCGATCTCGACCACGTCGCCTGGGCTCGCGGCGGAAAAGGCCTGGCAGGGCGCGGCATACGGCTTGCCGGGCCCCACCTCCAGGGTGTCGCCCCGCGCGATGGCGGGCCCGAGGGCGCAGCACAGCGCCAGCGCTGAGGGCGATATTCGTCGGCTCATGTCTACCACGATACGCCGCGGACGGCTGGCTGCGCAACGGCCGCGTAACCCTCTCCGCAAGCCGTGGACAGGCCCCAGCGCCACGGATACACTCGAATGTATGAACGACAAGGCAGGGGCATCGGATCGTTGGAACCGCGTTCTTTTCGCCGCGCTCGTTGCGGCGCTGCCCCTGGCGGCGCTGGCGGGCGCCTGCGACTCGGAAACCACGCTGTTCAATCCCGATCAGCAAGGCGGCGGCCAAGCGGGCAGCGCCGGATCGGCTGGCACGAGTGGCAGCGGCGGCGGGCTGAACATCGACGCGGGCAACCCCGACGCGCAGGCCTACTCCATCTCGCCCGAGGATCCAGAGATCACGGTGGTCACAGGCGAGCCGCTTCCCACGGTGCAGTTCCAGGCCATGCTCGGCGACGAGCCGGTCGCCGCCAACTGGCTGGTGAGCCGCGGCGAGATCGGCACCATCGGCGACGACGGGCTGCTCACGCCCGGCGGCGAGGTGGGTGGGGTGGCCATCGTCGAGGCGAGCGTCGGCGCGCAAACCGTGCAGACCACCATCACCGTGAACATCGAGACCGTGCAGAACGGGCCGAGCGGCACCGAGCCCGAGCCGGGAAGCGGAGGCTGGGGCGGCGTGGGCGGCGAAGGCGTGGGCACCGAGGTCGACGACGCCATCCGCGACCTGCTCGAGGGCACGGCCTCATCCGATCCGGCGCTCGCCTGGCTCTATCCCTACGACGAGACGGTCTGGCCCCTGGGCATTTTGCCCCCGCTTCTTCAATGGACCGAGCCCCAGGCCGGGGTGGCCGACGCGGTGTACGTCCACCTGTCCAGCGAGCACTACGACTACCGCGGCTTCTTCGGCCGCCCCGAGCCGCTCGACCCGGGCGCGCCCTTCGTGCGCCATCCCATTCCGCCGGATGCCTGGCGGGGCGCCACCCGTTCGAGCGCGGGCGGCTCGCTCACCGCCACGATCGTGCTGGCGGTGGGCAACGCGGCCTACGGGCCCATCACCGAGACGTGGACCGTGGCCCGCGGCGTGCTCAAGGGCACGGTGTACTACCAATCCTATGGCACCAATCTGGCCCAGAACTACTGCTGCTATCAGGGCACGCAGCAGTACTTCGGCGGGGCCACGCTGGTCATCGAGCCAGGGGCCATCGAGCCCGAGCTGGTGGCAGGCACCAGCGGCGGCAGCGCCCAGTGCCGGGTCTGCCACAGCGTGTCGCTCGACGGCAGCCGCATGATCGTGCAGCACGGCAACAGCTACAGCCATAGCTCGAGCTACGACCTGCAGAACAGCTACACCGAAACGGCCTACGGTGGCGGCACCCAGGGCAACCTCGGCTGGATCGGCATGTTTCCCGACGGCAGCAAGGGCCTGGGAAATCGCGTGCCCATACCCGGCGGCGCCAATCCCAACAGCCCGTACTCGCAGCTCTACGACTTGGAGGACGGGACCGTGGTGGCGAGCACGGGCCTGACCGACCTCGTCACTCAGGCGGGCTTTCCTGCCTTCTCGGTGGACGGCGAGCACGTGGCCTTCAACTTCTTTGCCGGTCCGGGCAACGGCTCCATCGGCTCGGGCGACAGCACCAAGCTCGTGGCCATGGACTTCGACAGCGGCTCAAACGCCTTTTCCAATCCGGTCCTGCTCTACCAGGGAAGCCATCGGCCGGGCTGGCCCTCCTTTCTGCCGACCAACGATGCGCTGGTCTTCCAGCTCGAGCTGCCGGGCAGCTCGGAGTTCTTCGGCACGCGCAATGGCGGAAAGGGCGAGCTGTGGTGGACCGATCTGGCGACGTCCACGGCGGTTCCGCTCGAGCGCGCCAACGGCAAGAGCGGCGGCGTGAGCTATCTGCCCACGGGATCCGACGGGCACGGCGACGACACCGTGCTCAACTACGAGCCCACCGTGAGCCCCATTCCCTCGGGCGGCTATGCCTGGATGGTGTTCATGAGCCGACGCATGTACGGCAACGTGGCCACCATCAATCCGTGGCGAAGCGATCCGCGCTACCACAACATCCTGACCAACATCACGCCCAAGAAGCTGTGGGTGGCGGCCATCTCGCTCGGCGCCACGGCTGGCACCGATCCCAGCCACCCGGCTTTCTACCTGCCCGGCCAGGAGCTTATGGCGGGCAACGCCCGAGGGTTCTGGGTAAACGTGCCCTGCAAGCCCGACGGCGAGCCCTGCGACACGGGCGACGAGTGCTGCGGCGGCTACTGCCAGCCCGATCCCGACACGGGTGAGCTGGTCTGTGGCGAGGACGAAGGCGAGTGCGCCGAGGAGTTCGAGAACTGCATCACCGATGCCGACTGCTGCGATCCGCTGCTCGAGTGCATCAACGGCATGTGCGTCCAGCCCGCCCCGCCGACTTGATGCCTACCGTGAAGCCTTGGGCGGCGCTGTTGGAGGCTTGCGGGGTGCCGAGGGCGAAGGTCTGTTCGACGGCGCGTCGTCGCGGCGCGGCACCGCGGGCGTGTGCTTGGCCTTGCGCAGCAAAGTGGTGATGTTACGAGCCTGAGACGTGGGAATGTCCAGCACCACGCGGACGACCCCCTTCTGCGCTCCCGCGCTCAAGGCCACGCCGCTTTGCGTGGTCGAAAGCCCGGTTGCGGTGGGACCAGCCGCGTCCGGCTTGGCCATGGTGACGTGCTCGGTAATGTCGTTGGGCGAGACGTACGCCAGCAAGAAAGGCGAGGGAGCGGCGCGCCCCAGGGCCCGCACCACGCCTGGAGCC
>CAYTYV010000001.1:10231-59250 GCA_964441055.1 uncultured Polyangiaceae bacterium
GTATATGTCCCAGGAACCTCAGATGGAAGGCATCTGGAGCATTGTCGAGCCCGCCCTCTAGCTCGCCGCCGAGCAGCGCCCGGACCGAGCGCTTGGCCTCGGTCCCATGGCCCACCACGACCAGCTCGCTCGCGTGGGCCACGTGGCTCTTCATGAGCCCTTGCAGGATCGAGTCGAGCGAACCGGGATCGGCTGCGTCCCCTTGAAGCTCGAGCTCCACCACGTCGACCTCCACCCCAGCATGCTGGTAGGCGTTCGGCTGGTAGCGCAGCTTCATGCCTGCTTGCTGGTAGGCATCGAGCAGCTCGGGCTGGCGGTACAGGCCCCGCAGGGTTGCGAGCGCATCCTTCGCCTTTTTGGGCTCGCGCAGCCCCATCACGCTGGTGACGCCCAATCCGTCCGAGCCCGGCACGGGATGGGCGGCCACCAGGTACTGGCCATCGGTGGCCTCCCAGTAAGCGCTCCTGGCCTGGCGGAATTTGTCCGGCAGCTCCGCCTCGCCCGTCTCGGGCGCGATGGGCCATTGCATGAACCGCGCGGCGAGCTCGGGATTGGCGCGCGCATCGAGCTGAAGCGCCATGAAAAAGGGCGAGGCGGCGGGCAGCCGTCCGAGCAGGCCGAAGGGCCTGCCGCCGAGCGCCGCGAAGGTCTTCGCGAGCGCGCTCTCCGCCTTGGGATGTAAGTCGATAGCGACCAGAGCGCCGTCGGGCTCGACGTCGAGCGTCAAGGCGACCCTGTCGAGCTCGTGCACTGCGGACCGTAGCCAGCCGACCACTGGGGCGAGCCCGGCGGCACCCACAGCGCCCGATAGGCCACCAGAGCCCTCCTTGGTCTGCTGCTCTAGCTGGCGCAGCCGGGCGTCGATGTCCTCGCCGTACTGCGGCATGGCGTTGGTTAGCGAGACGACCATGCCGAACGGCTCCGACAGCTGGGCCCGCAGCAGCTCTGCGAAAAAGCGGCGGTGCGCGCCGAACAGCTCGGGGCCATAGCTCACCACCGCAAACTCGCCCAAGAAGCCGAGGTAGACCCGCTTGCCGCCCTCGCCCAAAAAAGAGTAGGCGTTGCCCCCATCGGCCGCCTGCTTGTCGGCTGGCAGGCTCTGGATGAACGCCTCCTTTTTGGTGCCGAAAATGAGCACGGGATCGGGATGTAGCTTCGGATCGACCGAGGCGAAGCGCATGGGCTTGGAGATGTCGAGCCCGGCCGGACCGCTCAGCCGCAGCTGGCGCTGCAGGCGCAAGCCCACGCTCGCTGGCGGCGGCACCATGGGAAGGGCCTGCTTGCCGAAGCGGTAGGCCGCCGTCACGAACTCGGGCAGATCGTCTGCGCCGCCACAGGCCACCACGCCCTTGGGCAGCTCGAGCTCGCCCAGCGGTCGGCTCTGTACCGTGGGCATCGCGGGCTCGGGCGGCTCGGCGGGCTTGCCCGCCTCCGATCGGTCGTCGTCGCAGCCCGCCCCGAGCGCGACGGCAAATGCGCATGCGAGCAGCAGGGCGATATGGGCCGGTTGGCGTGGGAAGCGCAGCATGGCTTTGGACCTCCGTGGAACGGGCTCGGTAGCGTCTCATGGCTAGCGAACCGAGGCGCTCCAGTCTACAGTAGCGAGCCACGGTGGCGAGGCCACTGCCGCCAAAGGAAGGCTTGCGATGCTCCTGGCCATCGACGTCGGCAACACCACGATCAGCTTCGGCGTGCTCGACGGCGACGAGCTGGTCCGTCACCTGCGAACCGAAAGCGCCCGCTCCCGAACCGCGGACGAGTACGCCGTGCTGGTGCGCCAGATGCTGGAGCTGCGCGGCGTGGATCCCGCGGGCATCGACGGCGCCATCGTGGCCTCCGTGGTGCCCACGCTGACCGACACCATCGTGGCCATGGTGGCCACCTGCTTCGGCTGTAGGCCCCTGGTCGTGGGCCCGGGCATCAAGACGGGCATCTCCATTCTCTACGAGGATCCGCGCGCGGTGGGCGCAGACCGGATCGTCAACGCGGTGGCGGCCCATGCCTGGTCGGAGGGCGGGGTCATCGTGGTCGACTTCGGCACGGCCACCACCTTCGACTGCGTGACCCCGACGGGCGACTACCTGGGCGGCGTCATTGCGCCAGGCATCCAGATCAGCGCCGAAGCCTTGTTCTCGCGCGCGGCGCGCCTGCACCGAGTCGACATCGCCCGACCCGCTCAGGTCGTGGGCAAAAACCCCGTCCAATCGATGCAATCCGGGATCGTGTTCGGCTACGCCGGTCTGGTCGACGGCTTGTGCAAGCGGCTCAAGGCCGAGCTCGACTACCCCTGCCGGGTGGTCGCCACCGGAGGCTTGGCACCGCTAATCGCGCCCGAGACGGACAGCATCGAGTACGTCGACGAGCACCTGACCCTCACCGGTCTGCGGCTGGTCTACGAGCGCAACCGCCATGGCGGCAAGCGCAGGTGAACGGCGCCCGCTCGGCCTGGGCTGGGCGCTCGCGGGCGGGCTCTCGTGCCTGGCGGCGGCCTTGGTCGTGGCCACGCTCTGGGGCGCCGAGCCTACGTCGCTCGCCCGCGCGATCGCCGATGACGGCCTGGATCGAACCATCCTGCTGCGGGTACGGCTGCCGCGCGTGCTCCTCGCTGCGGTCTGCGGCGGTGGCCTGGGCGTGGTGGGCGGCGCCTTCCAGGCGCTGATGCGCAATCCCTTGGCCGAGCCCTACGTGCTCGGCGTTTCCGGAGGTGCCGCCCTAGGCGCCACGGCGGTCATTGCCTTGGGGCTCGTCACCGTGACGGTGCTGGGCGCCGCGCTCGTTCCGCTGGCCGCTCTGGCAGGTGGCCTCGGCGCCACCGCGCTGGTTTACGCCGTCGCCCGCCGCGCCCCGCGCGGGCCAGCCGGGGCCTCCATTCTGCTCGCCGGGGTGATGGTCAACTCGATCGCGGCCGCGCTCATCACCTTTGCCAAGACGCTGGTGCCTCCCTCGCGAGCGCAGCAGCTGCTTCGCTGGCTGGTCGGCTTCATCGAGCTGCCCACCGCGGCGGCCCTAGTGGCCGTGAGCGGCTACGTGCTGCTCGGCTGCGCCCTGGTCTTCCGCGACTCGGGGCGCCTGAACCTGTTAGCCCTGGGCGAGGAGTCCGCCCAGACGCTGGGGGTCGACGTGGCCGCGCTCGAGCGGCGCGTGCTCGTCGCCTCCTCTTGTGTGGTCGGAGCTATCGTGAGCCTGACTGGCCTCATCGGCTTCGTGGGCCTGGTGGTCCCCCACGCCGTGCGCCGCTTCGTCGGTCCAGACCATCGCCGCCTCTTGCCCGTGGCCTTCGTCGCGGGCGCGGCCATGCTGGTGCTGTGCGATCTGGGCGCCCGGCTGGCCTTTGTGCTGCTCGGCACCGAGCCCCCGGTGGGCGCCGTCACGGCGCTGATCGGCGGGCCCACCTTTCTCGTGATGCTGGCGCGCAGCTCGCGCGGACGCGGGGGGTAGCCTGGATGCTGGCTCAGCGTCCGCCGCGCACCGCACGACACGGATCGCGCTCGTCGAAGGAGCTCCCGGGGTGACGCAGCCGCTCGGCCCCCATCGGCCGGGGCGGGCCACCGTCGAGCGAGGCCCATAGCGTCACCTGGGCTTGTCCGGTGTACTCCACGTACTCCACGCGCAGGTGATGAACGCCGGGCTCGAGCTCGACCTCGGCGCCACGCGGGTGAAGGCCACGCTTGTCCCAGCTGTCGATGACCATGCGGCCGTCGATCCACATGCGCGAGCCGTCGTCCGAGGCGAGCTGGAACGCTGCGGTCGTCGGCTGATCGAGGGCCAGGCACGAGTCCCAGCGGACGGAGAAGTGATCGTCGCGAAAGCCCTCGAAGGGGGAGTCGCCCCGCCATCGGAAGTCGATGGCGCGGTCTCGCCTAACCCACGGATCGCCCTCGAGCTTGCGGTTGTGATAGTACCGCCCATGCCAGGGCTCGGCCGCCCGCCCGCTCAGGGTGACGGCAACCACTGCGACGGCGGGGACCAGCAGGAGCAGCACCAGGCCCGCCAGCCAAAACCGACGACGGTGAAGGCCGGATCGAACGCGCACCTCGTGGTCCGCGGCTTGCTGAAGAAAGCGCGCGTGGGCCCGCAACTGCTTCGGGGTCGGCGGCTCACGGCTCGAGCCCTGCCGCTCGACCTCGACCAGCGCCTCGACCAAGCTCGCGAGCTCGGCGCGCCGAGGCTCGGGAACCCAATCGACCGTGCCCTTTTGGATCGCGACGGGCAACTGCTCGAGCGCAGGGATCGGACAGCCCTCCCGCCGAGCGTGCGCCCGGGCGATCGCCTGCCAGGCGCGAAGCAGGTGCACGATGCTGTGCTGCGAGGGCACAACCGGGTCGAGCAGCACGGCCAAGGCGGCGTCGGCGTGCCCTCGGGCGGCTTGCCACGCCGCCAGCGGAGCGGGCCCCAGGGGCTCAGCCGCGGGGCCGATTGCCGCTTCGGGCTCCGCATCCGCGGAAGCGGAGCCAGCCGTGTCTTCGTTTGGCCCGTCCAAGGTCGTCGCTCTCTGCTGTCTTGTCTAAAGCGGTGCGGACTTCGTCGCCTTCGAGCTGCGCCTATCGCGGACCACCGCGATAGGCGTACCGAAGCGCTCGACCGCAAATACCACGGGGCTCTGTTGCTCGTGAAGATGGCACTCCCCCCGCCGATAGCCGAGAAAGAAGTCCGCCTCGCCACGCCTATCGAACGAGATCCGGCGAAAGTTCGGGGGGAGGTAGTGGCGAGCCGAGTACCCGCCGAAGCAGCCCGTGACCGCATAGCTGCGCTCGAGGTACGCCTCCTTTTCGCTCTGCCACAGGTAGCGCTGCAGCCCCTCGAAGGCCTCCTTGTACGAATTGCCGTAGTAGTCGACATCGTACCGATCCGCCGCGCCCGCCAGTCCACCCGCGAATGCGTTGTAGTACACGTACTCGTGCGGATGAAGGTGGGCCATAACTCGCACTTGGTCGGCGCACAGGATGGCCACGGCGCCGCCATACACCAGCGAGAGCGCAAGCGCCCTGCGCCGCAGCAGGGCGGCCAGCGCCACCGAGCCCACGGCAGCAGCCACGCAGATGACGGGCACCACGAACAGGAAGTGGCGCAGCCCGTCGTAGAGCGCCGAGCCTTTGACCACGGCGACCGCTGGCGGCAGCACAATGGCCGTCGCAAGCACGGCATGGGCCAGCAGCGACCCCACCTGCGACTCGTCGCGCTGCAAGCGCACGAGCCGCGCGATGCCGAAGGCCGCCGCGGCCGCCAATAGCAGCAGCACGAGCTCGGGAAGCTTCATGCCGAAGTAGCGCGGCAGGTAATCCCAGGGCACATCGTAGGACCAGATCTTGCCGTCGCCGAAGCGGCGATGGGCCACGAACAGGTTGTAGTTCGAGACGATGCGCAAGGCCGACAGCGGCCGCCGAATCGGCTCCTGCAAGGCCCACGGCCAGCAGGCGATCATGATCACCCATCCGCCTGCGGCAGTCAGTAGAGCTCGGCCGCCGAAAGCGGTGAGGCAGCGCCAACCGTCCCCGACCCGTCGGGCGGCCCAGCCGCGGTAGACGCTGTACGCGCCCACGGCCAGCAGCAAATACCCGACGGTGATGATTCCGGCCACGCGCACGCACATGGCCGCCCCGAGCGCCAGCGACAGCTTCACCCAGAGCCCGGTGCGCACGGACGGTAGCCGCCGAACCAGCGCCGCGATGTAGTACACCGCCCAGACATAGCCCACGGCAAAGGGCGCGTCCTTGGGGTTGTTGAAGCTGTGACCGTAGTAGACGGGGGTCAGGGTCAACAGCACCGCCGACCAGAACCCGCCAGCCGGCCCTGCCAAGAGCCGGCCGAGCTTGTAGGCGCCGAGCAGGCCCAACACCCCCACCAGCCCGCCGAGCAGGTGAAGCGTCTCGTGCGTCCCGAGCGGCGATAGCCTTCGGGCGATGGCGCCCAGCACGTCGAAGCCGCCGCCGTAGGTGGGCTTCTGGCCGCCGCCATAGCGAAGCGCTGCGGTGTCCCCTGAGACATAGTAGTCGAGGATCCGATCGCCGTACTCGACGTGGAACTTCTCGTCCCAGGCGATCCCGTAGTCGTTGAAGCTCAGGCAGACCAGCAGAGTAACCGCGGCGAGCAACACCGCGCTGCCGAGGTCGAAAGGCGAGATCCGGCCGAGCGCGCGCCCGCCTGGCTCAAGCCAAGCGCGCAGTCGCTCTGTCCAGCGCGCCCCTGTAGATGCCTGCCTCATGAGCCTCGGTCACGCTTGCGCAGCTCTACGGGGCTTTGACGCCTGAGCGACAGCTTCCAGGTCCAGAAGTTGTTGGCCAGGAAGTTCCACATGGTCGCCAACGCGATGCCCACCATTTGCGATCCGTACTTCCAATCGCCCACATCCGGCGGCGCCACGATCGCTCCGACGAAGCTCAGCGAGCCGCCAGAACGCGTCGAGCCGTCGATCAGCCACAGGTAGGCCAAGGCGTTGGTCGTCACGAATGCGCACCACTGGATCGCGGCTCCCAGAAACGACACCAGGTGAAACCGAGTCAGCCGGGATCGGAAGGGCCGTCCGGCCCGTTGGCTCCGAAAGGTCCAGGCGTCGTTCAGCAGGAAGTTCGAGATGATCGAGATCTCGATGGCGAGCGCCGCGGCCACGTTGGTGTGCACGCCGAGCAGATCGGCCAGCGCGTAGAGCGACCCCAGGTTCACCAGCACGCCGCTCGCCCCCACCAGGCAGAACCGCACGAACTTGACCGGCAGCCCCAAGGGGCGAACGATGCGCTGCGACGAGGGCGCAGCATCCGGGGCGGCACGGCGGCGGGTCACGACAGCGCTCATGATCGTTCAAACGGCGGAGGCGTGCAAGGTTGGCTCGGACCCGCTCACGCCGCGGCATGCCCCGTCTTTCCGGGCAGGGCCAATCGCGCTACGATCAACGTCGCTGTGGTCTGCAATCCTGCGCGGGGCCACGGGATGCCATCACGACGATTTGCTCGAGCCCGCATGCGACCGTGACCGTCTCCTCGTCCGCCAACACTCCCACCCCACTGCGGCCCGCGATCGCTCCCTTCGACTTGGTCGTCGTGTGGGTGGTCTCGACGGGACTGGTGTCGGTCGGCCTGCTGGCGCTCGGATGGTTCGAGCCGCTCTTCGCCGCGCTCTTCGGCACGTTTCCCGTCATCGTGCTGGCGCGCTGGCACGCACCGCGAGGGCGCGTCTTCACGCGCCGCGACGTCGGGCTGCTGCTCTTCGTCTTCGCCGTCGCCTTGGTCTTTCGGCTTCCCCCCTCGCTGCATGTCACTGGGGGGCAGGACCAGGGGACCTACGTCAACATGTCCGGCTACTACCGCCACCACGGCTCGACCTTCGTCCACGATCGGGTCAGGGCTCGGCTGCGCTCCGATCGGCTGCGGCGCTACTACGATGAGGCCAACCAGCTCTCCGTCGCCGTCAAGCCCGCATATCCGGGCCGAGCCGAAGGGGCCCATCGTCCCGGCCTCTACGTGCGCGACATCGACCGCTCCGAGTACGTCTTCCAGTTTTATCCGCTGCATCCGCTATGGATGGCCATTTTTGGCGGGCTGCTCGGACAAGCCCATAGCGCCTACTCGCTGACCCTCTTCTCTCTGCTGTCGTTGACCTTCCTCTTCCTGCTGGCCCGCGATCTGGCGGGGCGGCTGGCCGCGGTGTTCTGCGGGGTCTTCGTCGCGCTCAACCCCCTGCACGCCTATTTCTCCAAGTTTCCGACAACCGAGATCGTCTCGCTGGCGCTTTCGAGCGGGGCGTTCTGGTACCTTCTGCGCTTCCATCGCCTCGGCCCAACACGCGACGGCAAGCTATGCCTGGCCATCTCGGCCGGCCTGTTCGGTTGCCTGTTTTTCAACCACATCGCTGGGTTCATCTACCTGCCGCTGTTGGGCGTGCTCTTCTTGATGGTCTGCACGCGCGATGCCGCCACCTATCGCGCCGCAGCCACGTATCTATTGGCCGCGACCCTGCTCTACCTGCTCTCGGCAGCCTATGGTTGGCACTTCAGCTTCCCGTACGCCTACGACATCTACAAAGAGGTATTCACGTCCGTACTTGGGCCAGGGTGGCGCGCGACGCTCCCCTATTGGATCGGGTCCGCCGCAGTCGCCGTCCTGGTCGGCGCGCTGGCGCATCAACGCCTTGGACGGTTGGTTTGGCGTCATCGGCGCATCCTCGGCTACCTGCCTGCCGTCGGCATGGCGGCGGTGGTTTCCTTCGCGCTGTGGCGCGCCTACCAACTGGGCTTCACAACGCGCTTCGCGGACGACCCGTTCATCTCCGGACGCTTCCATATAGCCGGCCGCGGTTGGGATTCACTTCCCTACACCAATCTCTGGGTGCTCGGCACGTACTTGACGCCGTTCGGCGTGCTGCTACTTGCCCTCTCGTTCGCGCACTTTCGCCCCCCCCGAGCGACGGCCGCGCACACCGCTCTGTTGGCGTTCATCGTGACCGCTGCGGCTTTCCGGCTCGTCGGCAGATTCGTGACGCCCTACCACTACTACTACACTCGATACCTAGCGGGTGAAGTGCTCCCGTATTCGCTACTGTTGATATCGCTGTACCTCAGCGCTGCACATGCCAAACTGCGCCGTCCAACGGTCTACGCGACGATCTGTGCCGCCGTGCTGCTGACGATCAACTCCATATATAACCTCGCGTTCCAGCTTCGCGGACGACCCGACGCTGGTGCATACGAGAGCCTATCTCGCTTGGCTGGCCACGTCGGCGACAGGGACTTGCTACTCGTGGCGGGGCATCCCATCCGACACAACTCACGGTCGTCGATGCCGTTAGACCTATTTTTCGACCGAGATCTGTTCTCCGCTTTTCGGGTGGATGACGTTCCATCGATCATCAACGAAGAGCTCCGCACTTCAGGCTATGAGCGCATTCTGGTACTGTCCGTTCGCCAGCGCGACGAGCCATGGCTCAAGGAGCTGGAGCACACAACGTGGCGTTACGGTATTTTCGAACGAGTTCATCGCGCACCGAAACGCTTCTATTTCGGGGGGCGCGACCTGTTTCTCCACCAGGTGCTCCTACCGGAGCTTCCCCGCAGCGGCTTCGACGACCGCCCCGTGGCTCTGCGACCCTCTCGACAGCGGCTTCGTTTAAAAAACTTCGTCGACCGTTACTGGACGAACGGCGATGGGCGCATTTCTGATTTGGACCTACCTGTGCCCGCTGGCTGTCGACACCTGGTGTTGATAACGCTCGGCTACCAACCATTCCGCGGCGATCCGGCCAAGTTGGATCTCGCGGTCCTCGTCAACGGACGTCAGCTTCAATTCCTGCGGAGAAACGGCGTCGAGTTCTGGTTCCGTTGGCCGCCAGGCCTCACGCGGCTCCACGAAGTAGCGATCCGTAGTGCGACCTTCGTGCCTGCAGAAACAGGCACCAATCCAAAGGACTTCCGCCGTTTGGGCATGGATGTTCTCTCCATCGAGGTGCGGCGGTAGCGCGACGAAAAGCCCTGGAGCTGCCGCAGGCGACGGAGCTCGGCGGGCGCCTCACAAGGCGGGCGGCCGCTCAGGGCGCGACCGGCTCCAGGGTCACCGCCGCGAGCCGCAACGCGAGGTGGCGAGCGTCGCGCGAGCCCGGCATGGCTTTGGCGGGGCTGCTGTTTCGCGCATACCCGAGCTCGATCTTGTTGGCGCCGACCGCCAGCAAGGATCGCGGCACCCGCATGGTGTACTCCTTGCGCTCCTTGCCGAACACCACCTCCCCGGCCGGCCTGCCGTTGACCAACACCTCGGTTCGAAGAGGCACCACGGGATGGAACGCGTGCGCGTTGATGCCCAGCCGGTAGTCCTGCGGCGTCGGGTCGAGAAGCATCCCCAAGGTAGAGCGCAGTCCCTCGCTCCAGACGGTAGGCTGGTCGCTGTCCACCCCCTCCACCTGATAAAAGCCGCTCAGCAGACGAGAACGCCCCTCGGCCGTACCGAGATCCAGATGGGCGGCCTGCTGTGGCCGTAGCACCTGCAGCGAATCCAGAGCCACCGCTCGAGCTTCGGCACGGCCCTCGACGCTGCGATCGCTCTCGCTGGTCGCTAGCTCGAAGGCCAGCTTTCCGTCGCGGAACGGACCATCGCCCAGCGACGCGACCTGCAAGGTCCACGCCGAGCACAGCGACCAATGGGCCACGCGCCGACCGCCTAACGAAACCGTCACATCGAGCCGCTGGGGCGCCTCGACGCCCACTGCCTTGGCCACTGCAGCCGCCACGTATCCGCTATCGGGAGGAGCGAAGTCGACGACCATGCCCCCCGCCCTACCGGTCATCAGCGCCACCCTACGTCCGTCCAGGCGATGCTGCGGCTTCCAAGGACCGGTCAGCTCGATCCGCGTGCCCGGCGCCCCCAGATCGAGCGCCACCGTGGAACGACGGGTTGGCTTCGCCTTGGCAGCCGAGGGCTTCGCCTTGGCGGTCGAACGACCCGCTGCGGATGCTCGCGGGGGTGTCTCCGCGCCTGTCTCGCTGTTGACTCGTAGCCCCACGAGCAGGCCCACGACCATCCCGATGGTGCCACTTACCACCACGGTCCTCAGCCGCCCGCGCGCCGAGGCGATCTCCGAAAACGACGACGTACCGCGGGAAGCCGCCTCAGCGTCCGAACGGCCGCCCGCACGGAGGTCCGCCGCCGCTTCGTGATCGGCCGGGCGCTCCGCAGATTCCGGGCATGCATTGGGTCGACTCATCGCGCCTTGGCATCGCTGGATACCAGCGTCCCAGAGAGGCGGCAAGGCAGCCACCCGCTCGCGCCGCCCCGTCCCGGCGCCGCTTCGCAACCGGGCGGGTGCTGCTCACCCCGCGCGCACCAGGCCACTAGCGCTCGGTCTGCCTACCGTTTTACTGTTGAATATCCAACAGTTGCCTCAATAGCCTCCGTCCATGGGCGGCGGTCCTTGTGGCGGGGGCAAAGCTGCGTTTTTATGGTCGCCTCCCTCGGCTCAACGCCGAGCCTGGGCACCGCCGGACGCCATGAACACCGTTTGGTTCTACGCGTTTTGGGCCGCCACGGCGGCCCATTTCGTCTTGGCAGCGCTCGTCGGTTTTTACTTCTACGAGGACGACCGATCGCTGGAGGAGCGCGGCTTGTTCGCGGCTCTAACGGCCATCGGCAGCTTCGATATGGTGCTCGTCGTCCTGGCCAGCACGATCGGCATCCAACGCGGCACTGGCATCGTGGTCCTGCTCGGCACCAGCGCGGGCATGGCGTGGGCGCTGCGACGATTGCGGCGGCGCCGCCCCGCCCGGCTCACCGTCTCGAAGCTCGACCCGCCGGGTGATCCCCTTGCCTTTCTGGGCGCCACCGCCTTGGTCGGCGCCTGCCTTAGCTGGCTCTCGCGAGCAGGGCTATCAGACCGGATCGGGGGCCTTGATGCGCTGCACTACCACGTGCCCCACGCACTCTCCTACGCCAACGGCAACACCCTTTTCGGAGCTCCGGCCACGCCGCACATGTATCCGATGACCCACAGCCTGGTCGGCGCGTGGCTGTTCGTCGGCGACCATTCCCCGCTCGTCGTCGATCTGATGAACCTTCCCGCGTTCGTCCTGATCTTCTTCTGCTTCTGCTGCCTATTTCGCGTCTTGACTGGCTCGTCCGGCTTCCGCTGGATGCCATGGGTGTGTTTCTGCTGCTTCGCCACACCGCTGCTGCGCAAGCTGACCAGCATCGGCGCTGATCTGAGCTACGCCGCGGCGTTCTTGGCACTGTTCAGCCTGTTGACCGTCGCGCTGGTGCGCCGCCGGGTCACGGCCCGCCATTGGCTTGGCCTGTCCTTGGCGGCCGGCTTGCTGCTCGGTTCGAAAACCCTCGGCATCGTCTCGCTGGTGGCCTTGGTGGCAGCATTTTCCGTGTGCTTCGCGTGGCGAAAGTGCTCGTTGAAACCCTCGAGCTGTGGCCCGGCATTTGGGCTTCTTTGCCTGTTCATCGTGGTCACCAGCGGTGGCATCTGGCTCCTGCGAAGCTGGTACCTCTTTGGTTCTCCGATCGCTCCCATGGGCCTGTCGCTTTTCGGCGTCACGATCTTCGACGGCCGCGATCCGGCGCAAGCCAAGTACTACCACTCCGTCCTTCAGGATCTGACGCGCCCCGACTACGATCTGTACGGGGACCTCAAGTCGTATCTCGCCCGCTGGATAGGAGCCGAGTACGCCGCGATTCTTCCGCTGTTCGGCGGCGTCGCGCTCAATGCCGCGCTCGGCTGGCGAGCCGGCTCGGCCGGACGTGGACCGCGCCCGGGCCGCTCGGCTCGGTGGAGCGACCGTACGGTGGTTCTGCTCATAGCGCTGGTCAGCACGGCCATGCACGCCTACTTCGTGGCGCGGGCGCCGTGGTCCAGCCTGCCGCGGTATCAAGGGCTGACCCTACGCTACCTCTTGCCATCAATCGTGCTGGCCTTTCCGCTGGCCTTTGCCAGTGCCACCCTTCCCAACTTGCGCCAACCCGCGTTGCGGTGGGCTTCCTGGGGCGCGATGCTGCTACTGCTTGCCTTCACGGCCGACCGAGTTTTCGGCCCTTATGGTGCCACCGAAGCCTATCGCTTTCCGTCGTGGCCCTGGATCGTCCTGGCGGGGTTCATTTTGCTTCCGTGGCAGGTGGCCTTCTCGACGACAAGCGGTCGAGCTCTCCGACGCCTGGGCATAGCGGCCGCCGCCGTCGTCATCGGGGCCACGCTCGTCCAGACGGAGCGCGTCTCGCGAGAGCTTCGCCGGATACGCCACGAGCAGCATGCGGCTGCGCTCGGGGAGTTTCGTCGCAACGCCGCGGTCGGCCGCGCCCCAGCCGCAGCCGACGGCAGCGACTTGCGGTATGCTCTCGAGCTGCACCAATTGCGCGCTGGCGAGCCCTGTTTGGGACGACGAGTCTTGCTAGCCGACCGCTTCGACTATCCGCTATTGCTACAAGGCCCCAGCTACCGTCGTACGGTAGTGGACCTATCCAGCGACCCGTTGCGTGCCGCAGCCGCCAAAGGCGGGCTCTCAATCGACCTTCACTGCGACGCCGTCGTCGCCCAAGCCGGACGTCGTCCAGCAGCGGTGGCGGCGCTGCTGAACGCGCCCGACTGCCTGCGTCTCGCGTACGCCGGGGTCAAGTATGCGCTATTTGTTCACCACGCGCACGGAACCGCCGACGAGCCGTGATCCGCCACGGGTCTGCTCGCGGCGCACGAGGACAACCTGCTCCGAACGCGGGCCGACGGCTCGCTACTCCGCGGGATGCACGTCAAGCCTGAACAACCTCATGGCAAGATCCCGTTCGTCCCTGCTCTTGACGCCGAGATCGGCCGGCCTGCCGGACTTGGCATAGGCAAACTCGATGTTGTTGACACCGTTCTGCAGAAGGCCTGCAGGCAACGAGACCACGTAGGTTTCCCGACCGCTGAGCTCGAAGCTCCCGGCCGGCTTGCCGTTGATGCTCACGTCCACTTCGATGGGGACGATGGCGGTAAGCCCGTAGGCAAGAACTCTCATCGCGTAGGGGCCGGTCGCAGGATGCAATACCAACCCCATCTTCGAACGCTTGCCTTTGCTCCACACGGCGGGCTGCTTCTTGTCCATGCCTTCTACGCCATAGAAGCCGCTCAGCAGGGTGGCGCGGCCGTATTCCGTCGTCAGATCCACCGCAGCGGTATCCGCCGTCTCGCCCACGAAGAGGTGGTCCAATGCGAACGCCAGCGCATCCGCAGTCGTTTCTCCCCCGCTGCTAACATCCGGCTCAAACGCGACCGTGACCAGGCCGTCGTCGACAGCTCCCTTCGGCACCTGCGTCCAGTATAGCCCCCATTCGCTGCCCACCGACCAACTCGCGGCTCGGCGACCGTTGATGGCCACAGTCAGGCCAACGGTCGTGCCGTCAGCGACGTCCACAGCCCTCGCCACCGCTGTCATGACGAGGTCCTTGCCCTTGCCCTGCAGCGCGGCGGTCACCTCCGCCGACTTGCCTTCAGCAACGGCAACCGTGCGCCGATCCACCCGGGCCTGCCGCCAACCCGGGCCAAGCGCCCCCTTCGCCGATCGCGACCCCGGGTCGAGGTCCACTCGCTCGGGCAGCGTGGGCGGCGCCGCCGCGGCCGAAGCGCTTTCGGTGGACAGTGAAAGGGCGCTGGGCGCGGGTCGTTTCGTCGCCTCTTCGGTCCCCGACCCGATCCGGGTGCCGATGAAAATACCGACCACCAACCCGATCAACGCCGCCAATATGATGTTGATCGTACTGCCTTTCACCTTCCCGGTTTGCTTCGACATCTTGCCGTCTCGTCGTTCGTGGCGACGGGCCTCCTGCTGCGGTGTGCCCGACGCGGGCTGATCCCTTACCGATGTCGGCCGCCCGTCTACGAGTGGGCGTTGCGCCGCCAGCGTCTTGCTGTTCGCCAGACGCCATCTCGTTGGTTTCCTTCGGTAACAGCGTCGGCCGAAGATGGCAAGGCTATGGCGGAGCCGGTAGTTCCCTCGCGATTTCTTCAGCGATCCGCTGCGCCGCTTGGGCTGCACCTTCGCTGAGCACCGATGATTGCTGAGCAAAACGAACTCTGGTATTCACGTTGCGAGGCTTTCATGAGCCCATCGGAATCTCAGGGGAACGACAACAAGGAGGCGGCCGAACGGCCACTGCGGGCCTCTGCCACAGTGGCGGCGCCGCAGTCGGCCAGCACCAGGACGGCGCTCACCGGGCTGGGCGGGCTTGTGGTGGGCCTTCTTGCTGGCATTTTCATCGGCAAGAACCTGCGGGCGGACGGCGACGGTCTGCCGGGTCAGCCCGCGTCCTCGCCGCCCGCTCAAGCCAGCGCGGTGGCCAGCAGCGTGACCAGCACGGCGACGGTCGCGGCCGCGCCCGGCGGAGCGGGCAGCCACCTCGATTTGGGAACGCTGCCCGTCCGCAGCGCGCTCGAACGGGGCTGGAACGCGTTGACGCGGCTGGATGGCCGTACGGTGGCCCTGACCACGGCGGCGACGGCAGCGCTGTCGGCGCAGGCAGCGGCTGGCGAACGCCCTTCGGCCTTGGCGGCAGTGGCGCGATCTCACCACCTCGAAAAGGGGCAGACGCTGAAGGCCGTGGTGTCGGTGGGAGACCAAGACATCGCCTCTTGGTCCGTGGGCGCCGATTGGGCGTTGTTTTCGGCAGTGGTACCCGACGAGGCGCTCAGCGCTGATGCGACCGCAATCGCTTTCAAGCTGACCGTCGAGGGACCGGACGGGCAGCCGGTCGCTGACTCGTGGAGCGCCGTCTCGAGCGGCCTCGCTCCTGCCATGGCCGTCGACTACCTCCGTCTCGGCCCGCTCCCCGACGCGGCAGGCGTGGATCTCAACACGCCGTGGGGGCGCGCTCAGCTTCTCACGGGCTTCTGGCCTGTCGAACGCGCTGGAGGCGACCAAATGGCGGCGTGGAGTCGCGGCCTGCGGTCCAGCCTTGGCGTGGTCCTGGATCCCGGCTCGGCTGGCTACGTCTTGAAGCTCTATGGCTACGCGTTCGAGCCTCTCGCCCCGCTGGGCGTGGAGCTTCGCATCAATGGCAAGTCTACTGGCACGGTAGAGATCGGCGAGCTGAACGAGTATCTCTACGACATCCCCGCGGACGCTCTGGTGACGGGTGCAAACACCATCGAGCTCATCTACCCCCGAAGTGCCCGTCCCGCCGACGAGCTGCCAGGCGCGAGCGACGCGCGCGACCTGGCGCTGCGGCTTTATGCGGTAGCCCTGGTCCCGGAGCCGTGATGGGCGCGGCGAGCCACGAGGAGTCGGCCTTCGTGGACCCGCATGACGGCCGGCTCTCCGCGCGGCGAGGCCTCGAGCCGTGGACGCTGCGGGTGGGACTGGTGGCGACCGGCCTCATTGCGTGGAACGCCGCATCGTCGCTTTGGGAGGGGGGCTCGACGCCGATCCACGCGCACGCCACCGCCTTGATGCTCCTCGGCTACTTGGCGGGCTTCGCCACGATCGGGGTCGGCATCCTGGGTCGAAAACCGCCGCGGCGCATGCACTGGGCCGTGGTCGCGACGCTGCTCGTCGTGGCCCTATGCTACCTGCAGAACCACGCAGTGGCGCGCCTGGAGAACGGCCGGGTCACGACCGATGTCCAGATCTACATGGACTACGCCGCACGCTTGTTGCGCGACGGCATCAATCCCTACACGCAGGACCTGCTCGATGCCTATCGCATCAACCGGATGCCCTTGGTCTTCTCCACGCCGTTGCTCGACGGCAGTCTGACGGGCCGCGTTGCGTATCCAGCGCTGTCCTTCTTGCTCTTCGTGCCGTTTCAATGGCTGCAGGTGCCGTCGGATTGGGTATATCCGCTGTTCTTGTTCCTCACGCTGGGAGCGCTCTACGCCCGGGCGCCGCGCGTGTGGCGACCGTTGGTGCTGCTACCCTTCTTCCTCGATAGTCGCTTCATACTCTACACCTTGGGTGGGGTGAGCGATTGCGTCTGGGCCCTGTTGCTATCGCTGATGGTACTGCAATGGGACCGGCCGCGCTGGCGCGCCGTCTGGTTTGGGCTAGCGGCAGCCTACAAGCATCAGCCGTGGGTGCTGGCGCCCTTTTTGTTGATTCGGCTGTGGCACGACACCCCAGGGGACCGCCGCGCCAAGCTGACGGCCATGCTGCGCTTTGGCGCGCTGAGCTCGCTGACGTTTGTGATCGTCAATCTGCCGTTCATCGTCTGGGCACCCGAGGCATGGTTCCGCGGCGTGTTCGAGCCCGTGGTAGCCCCGATGATCACCTTCGGTCAGGGGCTGTCGGCGCTGACCATGTCGGGCATCGCCATCTTCCCGAAGTGGCTGTTCACGCTGCTCATGGCCGTCGCAGCGGGCCTGCTGTTGTTCCTGGTCCATCGCTACTATCGACGACTTCGCCTCGTCATCTGGCTCGCGCCAGGGTTCGCTCTCTGGCTCAGCAATCGCAGCCTCACGTCGTACTGGTACTTCTTTCTGTTCCCCCTGATGGCCGATCTGGTGACTCGGCCACTCGAACAGCCCCCCCCCAAGGCACGAGCTTCGACCGCCCCGAGCTCTCGACGGCGTTGGGCGGCGTTGCTCGCTGGAGCGATTCTGGTCGGTGCAGCCGTGGGGGGGGTCGCGTGGCTTGCCTGGCCCAAGGCGGCCTTTCGGATCGACGTCATTCCGCCGCTCATCACCAACGGGCCGCACGTCGTAGGTCTCACAGTCGCGGTGGTAAACACCAGCGGGCAGCGAGTCCGGCCGCGTTTCTCCGTTCAGTCCGGAAGCTTGCAGCCCTACTTCTGGCAGGTCAACCGCGGCCCCGACTCGTTGGGTCCGACAGAGCGCGCGGTCTACCAACTCCGAGCTCGCGCGCATTACGAGCGCTTTGGGGTTCGGCGCGGGGCGCGGCTGATCGTCGGCAGCAGCAATTCGTTCAACATCCGGGCCAGTACCTTGATCCCTGGCGACCTCAGCGACGTCTATCGAGATGTCATCCCCAATGGGCAATTTCGCTACTGGGAGGAGCAAGAGGACCATCCCACCTTCTGGGGCGCAGTCCGTACGCCGTCTAGTCAGGCCACGATCCGTCCGGGGTTGCCAGGGGAGGCGGGCGCCGCGGCAACAAGCGTGGTCTTCACGCTGGGGCCGGACTCGACGAGTGGCGAATCGAGCCCGAGCCTGGTCCTGGACACCTACATGAGCCTTCCGATGCGCCCCATTGTCGCAACGGTCTGGCTGCCGGAGCTGGCCAATCGACTTCCCGAGCTCGAGATGATCTACGGCCTGCGACTGCTGCTGGCGGACCGCGAGGTCCTGATCCTCTTCGGCGACGAGCATGCACACGACTGGCTGTCCGGCACTCAGCAGTATTGGATGATTCCAGCACCCCGAGAGCAATGGAGTGCTCACACCATCGACCTGCGCCACATCCTGAACGAGCTGGGCGTGAGCACGCGCCCACTGGCTGGGGAGCGCACGCTCTTTCGCGACTGGGACTATCCGGTGGTTCCCGTGAACCTCCAGTTGTTCTTTGCGAGCCAAGGACGCGTCGGTTCCCGCACGGCTCGATTCGGTCCGTTGCGCAGCTCGGGAAGCCGACCCGACCTGGAGGGGCTCTTCCACCAGTCGCTCAGGCATCCAGAGATCACCGAGCTTTGGCGCGGTGACCTAGCCTACGCCTATCAGAACTACGCCCAAGCCCGCGATCACTACGCGACCGCCGTGCGCCTCGCTCCCGATTCCGCGGGCGCCCGAGTCCGCCTGGGGGAGGCGGAGTTCTGGCTCGGCCACGCCCAAGCCGCAACGGACGCCTTCCTCGCCGCCACCCAGCTCGACGTACGCAACCCGCTTGCCTACAAGGGGCTCGGTTGGTCGACCTACCGCCTGGGACGGACCGACGAAGCCATCACGGCCTGGCAGAGCGCGGTGTACCTGTTTGAATCTCGGAGCTTGGTGCGCGACAAGCATCACCACGCAGATGCGCTCAAAGGCCTCAGCATGGTCATGGCGTCGCGCGGGCGGTGCGTAGAGGCGCAAGAGCACCTGCGAAGGGCGCAAGAGCTGCGGCCCGGCCTGAGCTTGCCCAACGGGGCACAGGCGGCGTGTCGAAAGGCAACGGCCGACGAAGCTCACGAACCATAGCGGCCAGCGCAGCCGCACCGTCTTGCAGAACCGCTCGCAGATGCCGTTGGTCCGCGACGCCCATCGCCACGAAAACACGACCCGACTCCACGCTGGACGTGCTATCCGCGGGCTCTACACACGGAGATCGTCACGGTGGGTGAGCGCTTTCGTCTTGCCGACAAGGCAGTGCTGGTGACCGGCGGCGCGGGCTTCATCGGCAGCCATGTCGTCGACGCCGTCGTTGCGCGTGGGGCCGGCCGCGTCACCATCATCGACAATTTCTCGACGGGCTTCCGACAGTTCGTCAACAACAGCGTGCGCGTGGAGCTGGTCGAAGGGGATTTGCTCGACCAGGCGCTGCTCGATCGAACGATGGCCGGGCACGACCTGGTGCTTCACCTGGCCGCCAACGCCGACGTCAAGGATGGGCTGCTTCATCCTCGCAAGGACGTCGAGCAGAACATCCTGACCACGCAGAACGTGCTGGAGGCCATGCGAGCCCACGGCGTCCGACACATCGCGTTTTCCTCGACCGGGTCGGCCTATGGCGAGCAAGAGGTGATTCCGACGCCCGAGACCGCACCGTTTCCGATCCAGACCTCGCTCTACGGCGCGTCCAAGGTCGCCGCGGAAGGGCTCCTGACGGCCTATGGCTTCGGCTACGATTTCACGACCTGGATATTCCGCCTCGTCTCCATACTGGGGCCGCGCTACTCGCACGGTCACGTCATCGACTTCTGGCGCAAGCTCCGCGCCGATCCAACAAGGCTGGAGGTGCTCGGCGACGGTCATCAGAAGAAGAGCTACCTGCATGTGGCCGACTGCGTCTCGGCGATGATGCGGGTGCTCGAGAGGACGGATCCAGACGGCCCGGTGCACGTTTTCAATGTCGGCCACCACGAGTGGATCGAGGTCCGCGACAGCGTGCGCATCGTTTGCGATGAGCTCGGCCTGTCGCCCGAGGTCCATTACACTGGCGGCGTGCGCGGCTGGGTTGGGGACTGTCCCCGGATCCTGCTCGACACGCAGAGGCTTCGCGCCTTGGGCTGGAAGCCCACGCGGACGATCGAGCAAGCGGTACGCGAAACGCTCCGATTTCTAGTGCAGAATCCCGGGCTCGCTCGCGAGCGCCTGCGCCCCGCTCCGATCGAGCAAAGCGGACCTTGAACAGCGCGAGGTAGGACGGGGCGGCGTCGCAGAGGAAAGGGCCCCCGCGCGCGTGACCGACCTACGTCCCCTTGCCCCGCTGCCGCCAGGCGGTGTTGAACTCGTCGATGGTGGTGATGGTGCGCGGGTTCCACAACATCTTGCGCAACAGCGGCGGGGTGACCGTGGGGACGTGGGCGCCTGCCTCCAGCGCCTCGTTGACGTCCATCATGTGCCGCATCGAGCCCACGATGATCCGGCTTGCCAGCCCCTCGCGATCGAACACGTTGCGAGTGGTGGCGATGACCGGCCTCACGTCGTAGCCCATGTCGCGCACCCGGCCGCTGAAGATGCTCACGTAGGTGGCGCCCGCCAACGCGGCGAGATAGGCCTGGTTGAAGGCCATCAGGCAGGTGACGTTGGTCTTGATGCCGCGCTTGGTGAGCTCGTGCAGCACCTTCAACCCGGTCTCGGAAAAGGGCACCTTGATGGTGATGCGGTCCGGTTCCCAATCGTGGTAGCTGAGCGCCTCTTCGAGCATGGCTGCCTCGCTCTCGCTCGTGAGCTCCACCGAGACGTCGCCCCAGCTCGCCGCCAGGATCAGGCGGATGCGTTCGCCGAGATCGGCATCCGGCGCCTCGCGCGCGATGATGAGCGGGTTGGTGGTCACGCCCGAGAGGCAGCCCCACGAGAACAGCTCGCGGATCTCCTCGGGGTCGGAGCTATCGATGAAGAGCGCCATCACCTATGCCTTCCGCGGTAAACGGGTGGACGGGGCGGCCTCAGCCCCGTCGCGGCGGCCTCGTATAGCATGTCAGGGCGGCCACTGCGACCGCGCCCAGAGGCATGTGGGAACGTACGGGTCTACTCTACCGTCCCGCCCGCAACCGCACGACCCGCCACATGGCTTCGGCGAAGATGCCCGCGCTCATCTTGGAGCGGCCCGCGGCGCGGTCGGCGAATACGATGGGCGACTCCACCACCTGGCAGCCCGATCGGATGGCGCGGTACTTGAGCTCGATCTGGAAGGCGTATCCCGCGCACTCGAGCCGGTCGACGCCGATGCGCTCCAGCGCCGTGCGCCGAAAGGCGTTGAAGCCACCAGTCAGATCGCGCACGGCCACGCCCAGGACGGTGCGGGCATAGAGGCTTCCTCCCCAGGAGATGAGGCGCCGCGGCCAGGTCCAGCTCTCGACGCCGCCACCTGAGATGTGACGCGAGCCCACCACCACGTCGGCCCCCTCGCGCAGCAGGGCGAAGAAGACGGGCAGGCACTCGGGGTCGTGCGAGAAGTCGGCGTCGAACTCGGCGATGAGGGCGTAGTCTCGCTCAAGGGCCCAGCGAAAGCCGGCCACGTAGGCGCGACCCAGCCCCTCCTTGCCCGGGCGGTGCAAGACGTGAACGCCCGGGTGCTCGGCGGCGAGCCGGTCGGCGAGCTCGCCCGTGCCGTCGGGTGAGCAATCGTCGATGACGAGCAGGTGCGCCTCGGGCACCGCCGCCAGCACGGTCGGCACCAGGCGCTCGATGTTCTCGCGCTCGTTGTACGTGGGAATGCAAACGAGAGCGCCTTGGCCTTTGTCTATGCCGGTCCCGTCCATGCTCGCCCCTGCCGCATACCTAAGGCCAGCATGCTGGCGAGAGGCAACCTTTTTCCGAGCGATGACGCAGCCGGTCTCCCCTACGGCTCGCAGTCAGGCGCGGACCGCTCGCCCGCGGCCCGACCTCGCTCGAGATCGCCGATGCGCTGGCGAAGGCGCCCCGCCGCATCGCTTCGCTCGCCCACCAGGGCCAGAGCCGCGCGATAGGCCTGCGCCGCCCGCTCGCCGCAGCCGCGCTCCTCCAGGCTCCGTCCCAGTAGCTCCCAGGACGCAGCATCGCCTGGATGGGCCGCGATGGCGCGCTCCAAGAGCCGTGAGGCAGACGCGGCTCGCCCTTGTTCCAGGCGCGTGGCCGCCAGCTCGCGCAGCACCTCGGCGGCCTCGGGAAAGCGCTCGGCCGCGCTCGACAGAACCCGGTCCGCGCGATCGCGCTCGGCGGCATTTCGCAGGGCTCGACCTAGCTCGGCCCAGCTCTCGGGTCGATCGGGCCCCGCCTCGGTGGCTCGCTCGGCCCAGCGCACCGTCTGCGGCCAGTCCTCGGCTCGGCTCGCCGCTCGGGCGAACTCCAGGTACTGTAGCGCGGGCGTGGGATGCGCACCGAGCGGCAGCGAGGTCAGGACGAGCAGCGCGCCCGTGGCCCCGAGCAGAGCGATGGCAGGTCGATAGCGACGGGCTCTAAGGGCGCGAACGATGGAGACCAGCACCCAGCCCGCAAAGGGAGCCAGCAGGGCCAGCCAAGCCGCGCGATAGCGGCCCACCACGAAGAAGGGCACGAAGGCCAGGCCATAGACCAGGGTGAGCAGGACGACGAGCCGCCGCGTCTTCCCGCTGCGCCCTAGCCCCAGCCAGCCGAGGCCCACCAGTCCTGGCGCCAATGCGAAGCTGGCCGTAGGCAGCCGCGACAGCATCGGGGCCACGTCCCGATAGGCGTAGTAGTTGTACAGCTGCGGGTATTCGTAATCATTGGCCAGGATGCGCAGCTTCTCGAGGGCCAGCCCCGCCACCTTGGCCGGCTCGTCGGCGGCGAAGCGCACGGCCCGAGCCGCCCACCAGCGCGATAGCTCCGACGAGCTCAGATCGCGACCCAGCGCGTGCGCCGCGACCTTGCGCCCGGCAAAGTCGTCCAGCGGATCGCCCGGCCGAAACCACAGCCCCTCGGGCAGGGTGTAGCTGCCCGAGGCGTCGGGGTTGTTGCCCACGTACAGGTTGAGCCCGCCGTTGGCCGTGATGAGAACCAGATCCCCTTCCACCAAGTAGTTGCGCAGCGCGACCGGCGCGATGACCAGCCCGAGCGCCGCCAAAAGGACGCCTACCCGGCCCGCCCTGAACCGCCAGGAGCCAGCCCAGGAGGCGATCCACAGCGCCACAATCGGCAGCCAGACGAGCACGACGGCGCGGCCGAGCGCGGCCACGCCCAGTGCAATGCCGCCGAGGGCGATGGCCTCGGCCGAGCGCGTGCGGGCCGCCGCCACGATGGCGCAGAGCGCGGCGGTCACCAGCAGCGCGCCCAGGCCGTCGACCAGAAGCTGCCCCTCGTAGAAGATAACTGGCCCGAGCCAGCCGGAGACCAAGCCGGCCACCACGGCCACGGACAGCCGCCGAAAAAGCTGCAGCGCCACGGCAAAGACCAGCACGGCCGCCACCGCTCCCAGCAGGTGCTGCGCCATCCGAACCGCCAGCAGATCGCGGCCGCACAGCTCGTAGATCCCGCTCAGAAACCAGCGATACAGCGGCGAATGGAAGTAGGCGCGCGCCGGGGCAGGCTCGCCCGAGGCCACCCGATCGTAGAACACCGAGTCGCCGCCTTCGGGCGAGTCAAAGGTGGGCGAAAACGCGCTGAGCTCTCCGAGGAAGATGGCTCTGGGCACCAGCGCCAGGACGAAGACGACCGCCACCGCCGCCCGGTAGCGCCACCTCCGACGGCGGGCAGGGCTGCTAGGGCTGCTGCGGCGAGCGCTCGCCGCGAGCCGCTCTAGAAGGGAACGCAGGCCGGTCAGGTGCCGAGGCCGCGCCACGTCATCAGGTCGAGCAGCTGGACGTGCGCCCTATGCTGGGGCCTGACCAAGGTGACCACGACGCTCGCCTGCGAGTCCACCTGCACGATCGGGCCCTCGACGAGCACGTGACCGTCACTGGCCCGAACCACCTGAGTCCATACTGCGGCGCCTTCGCGGCTCACCTCCAGCCGGTAGGCAGTGCCGACCTCGATCTTCTCGACATTGGTGCCCACCCGCACGAACGGAGCGTCGTCAACCGAGAACACCTGAACGATCGGGCTGTTCAGGCTGCCGAGCTCGACCGATAGGTCCACGGGCGCGGGCCGCGCGGGAACTCGCTCCCAGGCGAAGTCGATGCCCAGGGTGACCGGCTCTGCGTTGGCCTCGGGCAAGAGCACATCGTCGTAGTGGTACGCTGCCGCGGCAGTACCGCCAGCGCCGTACGGTCCGCCGCCTGTGCCACCGGTCCCGGCCGTCCCACCGGTCGCGCCCCCGCCGCCACCACTTCCACCGATGGGGGCCGAGCCGCCGTCGCCCTTGATCTCATCGCGGTCGACCGAGGTGATCAGCGAACAGGCTCCCGCCAACGCCACGATCAGCACGGCCAAGAGGGCCTTTGGAATCCCGCGCCAGGTGCCCTTGAACAAGGTCATGTAACCCCTCACGATCCGCCTGCTATCTGCAGAGGCCTGCGAAGACCACCACCAAACAACCCCAAGATGGGCCGGACGTCAAGTTGAACAAGTCTACAGGAAATGCTAGCCAAAGCCACTTCTCCTACATTTGTCCACACACAGCCTAGACCGCAGGCTGCCCACAACTCCAGACGCGGCCCACGCGCCGCGCGTGGCAGCTAGCGCTTGGAGTACTGGAAGCGCTTGCGGGCTCCGGGCTGGCCGTACTTCTTGCGCTCCTTCTTGCGGGCGTCGCGCGTCAGGAAGCCCGCGCGCTTGAGCGTCATGCGGTGGTCGTCGTCCTGGCTGGCCAGGGCGCGAGCCACGCCGTGACGCAGCGCCTCGGCCTGGGCGCTGTGGCCCCCTCCGCTGACCGTGGCCCACACGTCGTACTGCTCGGTCAAGTCCAGCAGCGCGAGCGATTGGCGCATCACCATGCGCGTCGTCTCGCGCAGGAAGTAGTCGTCGGCCGGGCGCTTGTTCACCGTGAACTGGCCCGAGCCCGGGCCGATCCAGACTCGGGCGATGGCGCACTTGCGTTTTCCGGTGGCGTAGATCCGCGATTCGGTCATGAGTCCGCTCGACTTGGGTCCAAGGGGGCCGGGTTCAGTCCAAGGTCAACGGCTTGGGCTGTTGGGCGGCGTGCGGGTGCTCCGGCCCAGCGTAGACCTTGAGCTTGCGCAGGAGCTTTCGGCCGAGCCGGTTCTTCGGCAGCATGCCGCGGACCGCCTTGGCGATGGCGAACTCGGGCTTGCGCTCCATGAGCTGCCGGTAGGTCAACATGTGCAGGCCGCCCGGGTAGGCGCTGTGGCGATAGTACTTCTTGTCGTCCAGTTTGGCGCCCGTGAGCTTCACCTTGGCGGCGTTGACCACCACGACGAAGTCACCGGTGTCGGCGTGCGGGGCGAAGATGGGCTTGTGCTTGCCTCGCAGGGTCTTGGCGACCGTCGACGCGAGGCGGCCGAGCGGCATGTCATCCGCGTCGACCACCCACCAGGCGCGCTGCGCCAGGGCCTCGGCCGTCGTGGTCACGTGTGTTCTGCGGTGTGAATTCATGGCATCAGCCCGCCTCGAGCCGGCGAATAGGGGGTCGCCTATTTACTGACGGCCGTCGCCACTGTCAAGTCGAGCCCGAACGCGACAAACCAAGGGCTCACGCACGCGATTCGTCGCTGCTTCACTAGCCCTGAACGGACGCCCAGGCGGCGGAGAGAGTGGGATTCGAACCCACGGTGCGTTTCCGCACACACGATTTCCAGTCGTGCACCTTCGGCCTCTCGGTCATCTCTCCAGTGCGACGAGCCAGCCCGTTCCATAGGCGATGCCCGCGAGCCTTGCAACGGCGCCGCGTTCAACGCCGGAGGATCAGCTTGCCGGGCCGCGCGCGGGCGAGCTTGCCCTCGGCGACGACCGCGCGGCCGTTGACGAACACCCAGTCGAAACCCTCGGCCCTGCGGTTGGGCTCCTGGTAGGTTGCGCGATCGCGCACTCGGTCGGGATCGAAGATCGCGATGTCGGCGGCGTAATCCTCAGCGAGCCGCCCTCGGCCGTAGCGGTCCAGCCCGACCGTTCGGGCTGGCAGGTCCGACATCTTGCGAACGGCCTCCTCTAGCGACAGGGCCTGGCGCTCGACCACGTACTTGCGGATGACGCGGGCAAAGGCGCCGTAGCCCCGCGGATGGCGGCTGATCTCGGAGCCGTCGGTGCAGACCATCACGTGCGGATCGAGCAGTAGCCGCGACTGAAGCGCGTCGTCCATCACGAAGTAGGCTGCGCTCACCCCACCGGGCCCGATGTCGTCGATGAGCACGTCCTCGAAGGGCTTGCCAAGCTCGCTCGCCCACTCGGCCAGGGTCTTGCCCGCCCAGGGCGGCGTGCCGAAGAGCGTTGCCTCGGGCCCGCCGCGAAGCGCGACCCGCTCGCGCAGGTACGCGGCCAGCTCCGCGCGACGCTCCCGCTTGACGCGCGAGTAGCGGTGGGGCGGCTTGGCAAAATCGGGAAAGACGATGCCGATCCCGGTGTAGCTGGCGTTGTAGGGGTAGAGGTTCGCGCTGACCCCGAGCCCCTCGTCGCGGGCTTTGTCAAGGCGCGCCAGGATCTGCTCGGCCCGCTCAGCACCGCGGCCGTAGACCACCTTGATGTGCGAGACGTGGACCCGCGCTCCCGAGGCCTTGCCCTGGGCCAAGAGCTCGTCGATGGCCGCGTCGATCCGGTCGTCGTCCTCGGAGCGCATGTGGCTCATCACGACGCCGCCGCGCTCGGCGACCGGCCGGGCGATGGCGACCAGCTCCTCGAGCGTCGCGAAGCTGCCAGGCTGATACTCCAGGCCCATGCTCAGGCCGAAGGCCCCCGCGTCCATCTCCTTTTCGACCAGCCGCGCCATGCGCTCGATCTGCTTGGGCGTCGGGTCCTTGCGGATGCCCACCTTGGCCAGGTTGCGCACCGTGCCGTGGCCCACGAAAGGCACCACGTTCACGGCCAGCCGCTGTTTGCCGACGCGGCCACGCCAGTAGCGGATGCGGTCCTGCGAGGGGCTGCGGCCGTCCATGCCCAGGCAGATGGTGGTCACGCCCTGCGCCAGGAAATTGCGATTCGGCCGCGCGGGATCGCCGTGGGCGTGGGTGTCGATGAAGCCCGGGCTGACGATGCGGCCGCGGGCATCTATCACCCGCTCAGCCTTCACCGCTCGGTCGACCTGCCCGACGTGGACGATGCGCTCGCCCCGCACCAGCACGTCGGCGCGCATGCGGGGCCCGCCCGTGCCATCGACCACCACCCCGCCGCGGATGAGCAGGTCGAAGCGCTCCTCGGAAACAAAGGGCGGACCTGGCGCCACCCGAACCGAGGCCGTTGCCTCGGCCGACCTTGCCGCGGCCGAGGCCGCCGACGCGGTAGCGCCACCGTCCAAGCCGTGGCCGTCGCCCTGCCCGGTGCGCTCGACCGACGCCGACGAGCTGGGCGCCTCGGCCACGGGCGGCTGCTCCGCCCCGCAGCGACCGCAGCCCAGCGCCCCGGCCAGGACGAAGGCGAGCAGGCCGCGAGCCCACGGGCTGGGGGACGGCAAAGCGCGCACGCCGACTCAGTGACGCTTGAGCGGGAAGCTACCCTTGCCCTGAGCCGGACCGGTCACGGCCGTGATTGCTGCTAGCCGCCCGATCTGGGTGGTCGACGCTCCGCGCTGAACGATGTTGGCGGGGTGGTCGATGCCGAGCAGAATGGGACCGACCGCCTCGGCGCCCCCGAGATGCTGCAGCAGCTTGTAGGAGATGTTGGCGCTCGAGAGGTTGGGGCAGATGAGCACGTTGGCGTCCTCGGTCAGCTTCACGAAGGGAAACTCGTGGCGGCGCAGCCGCGCGTTGACCGCGATGTCGGCCTGCATCTCGCCGTCGATCTCGAGGTCGGGCCGCCGCTCGCGCACCAGCGCCGTGGCCCGCCGCATCTTGTCCGCAACCGGATGGCGAACCGCGCCGAAGCTCGAGAACGACAGCATGCCGATGTGGGGCTGGACGTCGAACTGGGGCACGTAGTCGGCCGCCATGATGGCGATGTCGGCGATCTGCTCGGCCGTGGGATCGATGTTGACGGTGGTGTCCGCCAGGAATTTGACCTGGTTCTTGAACACCAGCATGTACATGCCCGCCGCCAGCGTCTGCTTTTCCCGCAGCAGCCGCAGCACGGGTCGGGCGCACACCGCGTAGGCCTCGGTCACGCCCGTGACCATCCCGTCGGCATCGCCCTCGCGCACCATCATGCAGCCGAAGATGTTGGCGTCGTGGACCATGCGCTGGGCCGTTCGCAGGGTCACGCCGCGGCGCTGGCGCCGCTCGAACAGCGCCTGGGCGTAGGCGGCGCGCTTGTCGCTGGCCGACGGAGCGAGGACCTCGACCTGGCTCAGATCCAGGTGGTGCACCTTGGCCAGGGCCCGGATCTCGGCCTCCGCGCCGAGCACGCACGGCCTACAGATGCCGTCGTTGGCAAGGTCCACGGCGGCCTGCAGGACCCGCGTGCTGGTGCCCTCGGGAAAGACGATGCGACGTCGCTGCTGCTTGGCGTTGGCGTAGATGAGCTGCAGCCGCGAGCGAGCCGGACTCAGCCGTCGCTCCAGCTCCCCCACGTAGCCCTCGACGTCCTCCAAGGGCTGGCGCGCCACTCCTGCCTCGGTGGCGGCGCGGGCCACGGCCGGGGCCACGTGGGTGAGTACCCGCGTGTCAAAGGGCTTGGGGATGATGTACTCGGGTCCGAAGGAGAATTCCTGGTCGCCGTAGGCGGCCGAGACCTGCTCGGGCACCTCGAGCCGCGCCAGGTCGGCCAGCGCCTGGGCCGCCGCGATCTTCATCTCCTCGGTGACCTTGCGGGCGCGCACGTCGAGCGCCCCGCGGAAGATGAAGGGGAAGCCCAGCACGTTGTTGACCTGGTTTGGGTAGTCGCTGCGGCCCGTGGCCATGATGACGTCGGCGCGCGCCGCCTTGGCGTCGGGGTAGCTGATCTCGGGATCCGGGTTCGCCAGGGCGAACACGATGGGTCGATCGGCCATCGAGCGGACCATGTCGGCCGTGACCAGACCCGCCACCGAGCAGCCGAGGAAGACGTCGGCGCCCTTCATGGCGTCGGCCAGGGTGCGGCAGTCCGTCTCCAGGGCGAACTCCTCCTTGTAGCGGTTCATGCCCGCCGTACGCCCCGCGTAGACGACCCCCTTCGAGTCGACCAGGATCACGTTTTCCTGGCGCACGCCGAGCGAGATGTAGAACCTGGCGCAGGCGATGGCCGACGCGCCCGCACCCGAGACGACCACCGTGAGGTCGGCGAGCTTCTTGCCCGCCAGCTCGGCGGCATTGATGAGCGCCGCCCCGCTGATGATGGCCGTGCCGTGCTGGTCGTCGTGGAACACGGGGATGTTCATGGTCTCGGCCAGCCGCGCCTCGATCTCGAAGCACTCGGGCGCCTTGATGTCCTCGAGGTTGATGCCGCCGAAGGTGGGCTCGAGAAGCTGGACCGTACGGATGAACTCGTCCACGTCCTCGGTGTCGACCTCGATGTCGTAGACGTCGACGTCGGCAAAGCGCTTGAACAAGACGCCCTTGCCTTCCATCACGGGCTTGCCCGCCAGCGCGCCGATGTTGCCCAGCCCCAGAACGGCGGTGCCGTTGGAGATCACCGCCACCAGGTTGCCCTTGGCCGTGTACTGGAAAGCGTCCTGCGGGTTTTTGGCGATCTCCAGGCAGGGCTCGGCCACGCCTGGCGAGTAGGCCAGCGATAGATCCCGCGAGGTCACGCAGGGCTTGGTCGAGATCACCTCGATCTTCCCGGGCCGTCGGCCCACGTGGTACTCGAGCGCTTCTTTTTTTCGCCTGTCGTCCACCATGATCTTCCTCCGTCCTGCCCACGCTTGCCGCACCGCCATCGGTGCGCTCGTGGAGGGGCTCGAGCTCGGCCGAATGCCCGCCCGTGGGTCCGGTGGCGAGACGCTAGACCAACCGCGCCGGGTTGGGTAGCTCGGCGGGAAGGTGATGCTCGCCGAGCGCGGGCTCGGGGCGGTCGGCCAGCAGCGTGTCCAGTCGGCCGACGCGATGGCCGAGCATGCGAGCCATCACCCCGGTGATGTCGCAGTCGTGACGGTGGGCCAGCAAGGTGATGTCCAGGGCCACCATGCCCGAGGCGAGCTCGGCGATGGCGGGCGTTTCGCTGATGATGGCCGTGTCGTTGGGGCTCTGCTCGGTGGCGCCGAACAGCGTGTGCCGATCGTCGGCCACCACCACCAGGCGGTGCTTCCAGAAGGCCTCCAGCGCCTGCTCGTCCAGGCCCGTGCTGAAGTGCACGCCGCAGAGCGCAGGAGAGAGCCGGGCATGGGAGAACAGCACCGCGTAGACGCCGCGTCCGTGGGCGGCCTCGAGCTCGCGGGTGAGCGCGTCGAGCTCGCGCGGCCAGCCGCTTAGCGCCAGCGTGCGCTCGGCCGTGCCGACGAGCCGCGCGGCTTCCTCCAGGATGCGCTGGTAGCCCTTGACGCTGAAGACATCGGTGGCGACCGGCGCCACCTCGGCTCGGGCGATGGCCTGCTGGAAGGCCTCGGTCGAGGACTCGAAGCGCGTGCGCAGCAAGGCCAGCAGATCCTCGGCTGGAGTGGCCGCGAAGCGCTCGGGGTTGCCCGGAATCGAGCGCGCCGCACCCTCGGCCACCAGCCGCCTGAGCGCGCTGTACACGGCCGAGCGCGGCACCTCGGTCTGCTGGCTCACCTCGTAGCCCGTGACCGGACCCAACCGCAGCAGGGCCGCATAGGCCCGCCCTTCGTTCAAGCTGAATCCGAGCGACACCAGGGTCTGGACCAGGTCGGGCTGCACCATCCGCCCCTTTTGCCCGTTTTGCCGGGCGAGCGAAAGCGTTGGAAGCAGGCGTCGTCCTGGCCCACCGCGCGGGGGAGCCGTCGGACCTACACGAGGCTGGACGAGCAGTAAGACCTAGCGACGGCTCAACAGAAAAACCTAACCACGGTGCAACCTAGAAACCTAATGACGGCAGGGATCGTCAGCGCGCAGGAAAACGCGGTAGGAAAGCCCGTCCAGGGGCACGGACGTCTCGCCCTGTGAGGCCACGCTCAGCGCCTGCCCATCCAAGGCCTCGACGTAGTCGCCCGCTGGCACGGTCTCGGCGGGCAGCAGGATCGAGCCGGGCGCGCTGGCCGCGTGCAGCACCACCAGCGCGGGAAAGGCCCCGTCCGAGCCGCGTAGATAGGCGTAGCTCTGCGCCTCGACCGCCAGCGGCACCCGATCGCCGCGGCGAAGCGCGGTCGAGCAGGCGCGCAGGGCCGACAGGCGCTCGACGGCCTCGCGGACCTCGCGCTGATGGTCCGTTAGCTCGCTGTCGGCGGGCATCACGCGGCGGCAGTCCGGGTCGCCAGCGCCCGCCAGGCCCAGCTCGTCGCCCTGGAACAGCAGCGGCAGGCCGGGCAAGGTGAAGATCGCCGCATGGCCCAGGCGCAGCCGAGCATAGGGCTCGGCGTCGGTCGGCTGGGCCGCGGGCTCGTCCCAGGGATCGCCCCAGGCATCGCCATGGGCCACCGACACGAAGCGCGGCGTGTCGTGGTTGTCGAGCATGCGGGCCAGCAGGGCGCCCGAGCCCCAGAGCTCGGCCTCCTCTTGCTGCAGGGTCTGCTCGACCGCGGCGAAGCTGCCCTCGGCCGTAGCCACGGCATCATGTAGCGCCCACATGAGCGGGAAGTCGAACAGACTGTCGAGGTCGGCCGGGCCGAGGTGGGCACGCAGGTCGTAGACGCCGCCCAGTCCAGGCCCGGTGAAGACCTCGCCCAGCAAGAAGGTCGCACTGGGCGGATGGCTGCCTCGGCGCAGGGCGTTGGCGAGGCGTCGGGTGACCGCGCGCGGCATCATGGGCACGGCGTCGATGCGTGCGCCATCGACGTCGAAGCGCCGCATCCACCACAGCGCATCGGTGGCGGCGAGCCGCATGGGCTCGGGATGCTGGAAGCGGAAGTCCGGCAGATACGGCGCGAACCAGCAGCTCTGGATGTAGTCCCCCCACGGGCAGTCGGGCTGGCCGCACACGCAGCCGGGCTCGGTGAACCAGCCGTCGGTGGCGTGCTCCAGGTAGCGGGGGTGTTCCTCGTAGACGTGGTTGGGCACCAGATCGAGCAGCACGCGTAGGCCGTGCTGGTGCGCTGTTTGCACGAGCTCGTCGAGCGCCCGCTCGCCGCCGATGCGCTCGTCCACCGCAAAGCCATCGATGGGCCAGTAGCCGTGGTAGCTCTCGTACAGGCGACCGTCGTTGCCCTCGCGAGCGGCTGTCGGGTTTAGGTAGACCGGCGAGAGCCACAGCGCCGTCACGCCCAGCTCGGCAAAGCTGCCGCGCTCGATCTCGGCGCGCACGCCCCCGAGCGTGCCTCCCGCGCGGGCTCCGGGGTTGGGCGGCGGATCCAGGGGCTCGCCGCCATCGCCTCGGAACCGGTCGATCATCACCTGGTAGAGCACCCCGTCGCGCCAGCTCTGGTGGGCGGGCCCGAGCCAGCCGGAAGCCCGCGCCTGCTCGGCCTCGACGCCGTCCTCGTCGGCTGCATCGACCACGACCGTGTGCCGCCCGCGAGACAGGCCGCGGGCGCCTAGCTCGATTCGCCCGCTGTCCGGGTCGGCCTGCCGCACCTGTAGCGCCTCGCCCGCGAGGGTCTGCGCGCGCAGGGTGGAGGGCTCGAGCGCAGCGCCGTGCTCGGCCGCCAGGAAGGTACCGCGGACCGTGAGCTCACCGCCGCCCGTGAGCGCGATCCCGTCGATGGCGATGCGCGGCGCCGAGCAGTCTGCCACCAGCAGCAGCGACACCTCGCGCTCGCCGTTGAAGGTGGTCAGCGGGTTGGTCGGATCGACAAAGGTCTTGCCGCCCAAGTCGATGAGGTAGCCGTGCTCGCCCGCAGGCAGGTCCAGCCGGGCCAGCAGCCAGTCGTCGTCCCACGGCTCGGGCTCGACCCCTGATGCGGCCCAGCCGTCCCAGCTTCCGCGCACCTTCGCGCCCTGTTGCGTCGACGGGATCCACACCCGCGCCAGGCAATCGCGCTGCGGAGGCTGGCAGCTACAGCCGCACGCCATCGCCGCGCCGAGCAGCGCCACAACGAGCGCGCCCAGCCAGTGCTGCAGGGCCTTCACGGCCTTGTTGTAGCACCGAACAAAAACCAGCGAACGCCCGATAGCCCGCTACTCGGGCACGAGCACGCGGGAGGACCGCGCGGGCACCGAGATCTCAGGCCCCGAGTGGCTCGAGCTGTCGAGCAGATCGACGTAGCTGCCCGAGGGAAGCCCGCCCGCCGTGGCCGAGCCGTCGCTGCGGTTGAGCACCACGAACACCGAGTCGCTGCCCTCCTGCATGCGATAGGCCATGGTGTCGGCCCCGACCGACAGCGTCTCGCGCGAGCCGTGGCGCAGCGCGACGTGCTCGGCGCGGATGGCTGCCAGGGCGGAGATGTGGTCGCGCAGTAGCTCCTGGCCGTCCGAGTAGCCCGACCACTGCATGAAGCGGCGGTTGTCGGGATCGCCCGCTCCCGGTAGCCCTATCTCGTCGCCGTAGTAGATGAGCGGCACGCCCGGCAAGGTGAACAGCATGGTGTACGCCGTGGCCAGGCGCTCGAAGGGCGCCGTGCCCACCGGAAGCCCGGGCGTGTTGTTCCAGGCCTTGTCCTTGCCATCGGTCCAGGGGTCGCTCCACTCGGGATAGTCCTGGGCGAAGTGGACGGCGCGCGGCACGTCGTGGTTGCCGATGAAGGTGCTCATGATGCCCGCGCCGTAGAAATCGATGTTGCCCGCGATGAAGTCATCCAGATCGCTCATCGAGCCGTTCCGCAACAGTAGCGCCGAAATGATGGACGCGCGCAGCGGGAAGTCGAACTGCCCGTCGAGCATGGTGGTCGGGTCGACGTAGTAGCGAATGAGGTCCCGGTCGCCCGTGAAGGTCTCGCCCACCATGTAGAAGTGCTGCTCGGTGACCGACTCGATCTCGTCGGTCACCCGGGCGCGCAGATCGGTGATCCAGGCGTCCTCGATGTGCTTGACCGCGTCGAGCCGGTAGCCGTCGATGCCCGTCGTCTGGATCCACTCGATGGCGTTAGACACCGAAAAATCGCGCGCCGCGGCCACGTTGAAGTTGAAGTCGGGCAGGTAGGAGGTGAACCAGCAGCGCTTGCCCTCAGGGCCGTCCCACGAGCAGCCCCCGCCGCACACGCACTGCGAGCCCCCGTTGTCGAGCGGCCAGAACCAGTCTTCGTGGTCCTGCCAGACAGGCGAGTCTTGGTGGACGTGGTTCATGGCGTAGTCCACGATCACGCGGATGTCGTTCTCGTGGGCGGCCTCGACCAGGGCCACCAGCTCGTCCACGGAGCCGAAGCGCGACTCGGTCACTTCCAGATCGGTGGGCCAGTAGCCGTGGTAGGCGCTGTACAGGTGCCCGTCCGTGCCCAAGCCGCTCGAGTCGGTGTTGTTCATGGGCACCGACAGCCACAGCGCGTTTACGCCGAGGCTGGTGAAGTAGCCCGACTCGATCTTGGACAGCACCCCCGCCCAGTCGCCGCCCTGATAGTTGGCGGGCGTCTCGACCCCCGAGACGGGCGAGCCGTTGTTGCTCGGGTCGCCGTCCAGGAAGCGGTCCACGAAGGCGAAGTAGAGCACTGCGTCGCGCCAGTCGAAGTCGCCCACCAGGGGCGGATCGCAGATCCACTCGTCGCAGGTGAAGCCCTCGATGAGCGAGTTGTAGCCGCCGAAGCCGTCGTCGACCTGGTTCGGGTTGTTCGGGTCGGTGATCCAGGTGGTGCCGTCGATGACGAACTTGTACTGGACGTCGGTGTCCCAGGGCAGGTCGACCTCGGCCGACCAGGTGCCCTGGTCGAGGGTCATGGCCACGCCCACCTCCCAGCCGTTCGCGGCAAAGTCGCCCCGCACCTCCACCGAGCTCTCGCTGCCCTCCGACGGATAGCTGAACAGGTACGCGCAGCGCCGATGCTCCTCGGGGCAAGGCGGCGGCCCGGGATCGCCGCCCGTGCCCGCCGAGCCGCCCGGATAGTTGGCGCCGTAGCCCGAGCCGGCCCCGCTGCCCCCCACGGGCGGGTTGTAGCCATCGGGCGGCTGCTCGCTCACGTAGTCGATGTCGCCGCACGAGGCGGCCCCGACGACGAGCAGTACGAACGCGGTGAGATACGACAGGCTTCGGTAGAGCTGGCTCATCGTTCAACCTGGGTGCTGTGGCCATCTGGCCTGGCAGCAAGGCCGCCGAGCGAGGGGGCTAGCTCAAGCGCAGATGCCGCCCTCCCCTGCTGCCAGCGCAGGACCGGCCGAGCCCTGCGGGCACTCATTTCTGAGTTACGCTCTAGTGTACACCAGCCCGCGACCATGTGCGAGCGCCAAGCGGCCCCCCCGTCACTCGCCGTACATCTCGTCCAGAAGCTCGCGGTAGCAGCTCTCGATCTCGCGGCGCCGAACCTTGAGCGTGGGGGTGAGCATGCCGTTTTCCACCGAGAAGTCCTCGGCCACGATGCGGTGCTTCTTGATCTGCTCGTAGCGAGGCAGCTCGCGGTTTGTGGTCTCGATGATCTGCCGCACCATCTGCTGGACGGCCTCGTCTTGGGCAAGCGCGGTCGGGTCCAGGTCTTCTCTGCCGTGCGCGCGGGCCCAGCTCTGCATCTGCTCGGCATCGAGGGTGACGAGCGCGACCAGGTGCTTTCGCTTGTCGCCGTGGACCACCACCTGGCTGATGTGCGGATCGGTCTTGAGCAGGTTCTCGATGTTCTGCGGGGCGATGTTCTTTCCGCCCGCCGTCACGATCAGATCCTTTTTGCGATCGGTGATGCGCAGATAGCCGTCGGCGTCGAGCTCGCCGATGTCCCCCGAGCGGAACCAGCCCTCGGGCTCGAAGGCCTGCGCGGTGGCTTCGGCGTCCTGGTAGTACTCGCGGAACACCCCGGGGCCGCGGATGAGCACCTCGCCGTCGTCGGCGATGCGCACCTCGGTTTGCGGGAGCGGCCGACCCACGGTGCCGAAGCGGTAGGCGTAGGGGAGATTGACGGTGGCGGGCGCGCTGGTCTCGGTCAGGCCGTAGCCCTCGAGGATGAGCAGCCCCATGGCGTGGAAGAACTCGAGCAGCTCCGCGCTGATGGGCGCCCCGCCCGAAATCAGGAAGCGAATGCGCGAGCCGAAAACGCGCGCGCGCACGCGCGAGAAGATGACCCGGTCGACGGCGGCGTGGGCCAGGCGCAGGTATAGCGGCACGCGCTCGCCGCCTCGGATGAGCGCGCTGTGCTTGCGGCCCACTGCCATGGCCGCGGCGAACAGCTTCTGCCGCCGTACGGGCTGCTCGGCAACGCCGCCCAGGATGCGAGTGTGGATCTTCTCGAACAGCCGCGGCACGCTCTGCAGCACGGTCGGCTGCGCGGCTTGCAGGGTCTCGGGCAGCTGCTCCAGGCTGGGCGCGAACCAGCCGGTCACGCCTGCGCCGAGGCCCGCATAGGCGGTCACGCGCTGCAGCGAGTGCGCCAGCGGCAAGAAGACCACCCCCACATCGTCCTCGCCTAGCCCCAAGGCGCGAGCGGCGATGTCGGCGATCTCGCAAAGCGAGCTGTGGGTGAGCACCGCGCCCTTGGGCGGGCCCGTGGTGCCGCTCGTGTAGACGATGGTGGCCACGTCGTCGGGCTTGACTGCATCCATGCACTGCTCGCCGAGCTCGGGCTCGCGGCCTCGAAGCGCCCGCCCCCGCTCACACAGCTCGTCCAGGCTCAGCCACTGGGCGCGGTCGCCCGCCTGCTCGGGCGGGTCGAAGACCACCACCGCCTCCAGGCCCGGAAGCTGCGAGCGGACCTGCGCGAGCTTGTCGAGCTGCTCGGCGTTCTCGACCAGCGCGATGCGGCTCTGGCTGTGCTCGAGGATGTACTGCACCTGCTCGGCGGTGCTGGCGGGGTAGATCCCCACCACGATTCCGCCCAGGCCCAGGATGGCCAGATCCGCGGTGCTCCACTCGTGGCGGCTCTCGCTCACGATGGCCACGCGGTCGCCGTGGCGGCAGCCGAGCTCCCAGAGGCCAGCGCCGATGTCGCGGGCCCGCTCGCCAGTCTGCCGCCAGGTGGACGAGACCCACCGCCCTCCTTGCTGGTAGTGAAAAACGACCCGATCGCCGAGGCGCTGCTCCTGCTCGTGCGCCATGTGCGCAATGGTCTGTGGCATCAGCCTGCTCCCGTGGGCTCGCAGCGGCTCGCGACGGCGCGCCCGAGCCGCTCGCTGGTGCATCCCTACCAGCAACGGGGCAGCGGCGGAATTCTATTCGAGGTAGATCCAGTAGGCATTGGCGCCGAAGCGCATCACGGGCTCCATCCCGAACGGATGGGTGTCGAACACCTCGGGCTGATAGCCCGGCTCGTCCTGGTCTTGCCAGCGGAAGCTCTGGTGCATGTTCACCTCGAGCACGATGGCCACGTCGCTGGGCACGTGCGGCGTGAGCGGCAGGTTCACCGCAAAGGTGTAGGCCCACTCGCCGCCTTCGAAGCCCGCCGAGAACCCGCCAGTCTCTGACCAGGCGGGCACGGGAGCGTCGTCGCCCGTGACCGGGAACTGCCAAGAGCCCGAGGAAAAGACGTACTCGAAGTAGCCGTGGTCCCGCAGCGTGCCGTCGAGCAGGGTGTCATCGCTCAGCACCTGAAGGCAGTCGTATTCGCCCAGCAGATGGAGCCCACTGACATGCAGCACGGACGCCACCTGGTAGCGGGTGTGGCTGTGCACGACGCGGGCCACGGTGTACAGCCCCTCGGGAAGCACGCTGGCAGGCAGAACGTAGACCGCCGTATCCGCGCCGTGGTCATAGTCGATCTCCACGTAGTCCTGGCCGAAGTCGAATATCGTAATGGGGTCGGGATCGTGCTCGTCGAGGAAGAGCTGCAGCTTGCGTACGCCGCTACGGTGGACAGTGGGCGTCTGTGCTGCCAACCCGTCCTGGTGATCGAAGGGATCGGTGTTGGAGCGGAAGCGAACGGTGACCTTGGGCCCATCGGTCGTGGCGCCGCCCGCGCCCGCTTCGGCGCCAGCCTCGCCTCCCGCGCCGCCTAGGGCTGAAGATGTGCTCGGCCCCTGGGACGAGCCTCCAGCGCTCGAGCCGCCGTCCAGATCGGCCGCGGGGTCGAATTCGAGCCCACAGCCCGCGCCTATGGCCAGGACCGCCATCGCCGTCGCGGCTGCGGTCCCGCGGGTGTGCTCGCGCAGCTCGGCGCGCGTCTTTCTGCCTCGTCGTCGCATGACCCACTCCTCCCGTTTGGCTCGGCTGGCGCGCTCCTCAGAGGGCTCCAGAGGGCTCCACTAGGGCCATGGGCGGACTTCGGTCGCGTTATCAGAAAAACCGCCGACCTTGCTTGCTCGACAGCGGCCGCGGGGGTCAATACGCTACGCTTTCGTGGGCGAGCAGCCGGTCATCGAGTTCGTCGCCGTGGGGCACGTGACCTGCGATATTCTGCGCGAGGGCACCATGGCTGGGGGGGCGGCCTTCTTCGCCGCCAGGGCCGCGCAGGGCCTCGGCCTGCGGGCGGGGGCGCTGAGCTCCTTCGGGCCGGGCTTTGCGTTTCGGTCCGAGCTCGGCGGCATCGACCTCGAGCGAGTGCCCGCGGATGCCAGCACCTGCTTCGAGAACCGCTATCGGGACGGTCGACGCAGCCAGCGGCTGGCCAGCCTGGCCGCGCCGCTCGGGCCCACCGACCTGCCCGCTCGGCTGGCAGGGGCGCGGCTCGCCTACCTGTGTCCAGTGATGGGAGAGGTCGATCTGGCCTTTGCGCGGGCGATGCCCGAGGCGCTTCTCGGGCTGGGCGCCCAGGGCTGGATGCGGCGGGCCGACGCCTCGGGGCGCATCCAGCCGAAGCGCTGGCGACCCACGGCCGAACAGCTCGTCGGCGTGGATCTAGTGATCTTGAGCGACGAGGACGCCGCCGCCGATCCCGCTGTAGTGCCCTACCTCGCCGAGCGCGTGCGTCTAGTGGCCTACACTCATGGCGCGGACGGCTGCGAGCTGTTCGTGGCGGGCGAGCGGCATCACGTGCCCGCCTTTCCGACGCAGCAGCTGGGCCCGACGGGCGCGGGCGATGTCTTCGGGGCGGCCATGCTGGTCGGGCTATCGCGGGGGCTCGAGCCGCTCGGGGCAGCGCAGCTCGCCTCCTGCGCGGCCTCCATCGTGGTCGAGGCCCCGGGCGGAGGGGCGCTCGACCGGATTGCCGAATGCTGGGACAGGCTGGCTCGCTATGGCGAGCTCCACGGCGTCCGCGTCCCCGGGCGGCCCGCGAAGTGGTAGGCTTCGGCCGAACAAGCTCCGCCGCAGGGAGGGTGCGCGTGCCGCGCGCTGCCGAGCCGTCATGAACCCGCTCGCCATCATCAATCCGCACTCTGGCGGGGGCCGAACAGGCCAGCGCGTCGAGCGCATCGAGCAAGCCCTGAGGGGAGCCGTGGGCGCGCTCGACATCGCGCTGACCGAGCGGCCGCGCCACGCCACCCGGCTCGCGCGCCAGGCCGCGATCGACGCTCGTCCAACCGTCATCGCCGTGGGCGGAGACGGCACCCTGCACGAGGTGGTCAACGGCCTGATGCAGGCACGCGCTGACGGCGACGGCGGTAACCCGCTCCTGGGCATCGTCGGCCAGGGCACGGGCGGCGACTTCCGCAAGACGCTGGGGATGTCCGCCGAGCTCGAGGGGTTCTGCCGAGCGCTGCGATCCGAGCGCACCCGAGCGCTGGACGTGGGCCGCTTCGACTACGCCACCGAGCGGGGCGGGCGCGAGCAGGCCTACTTCGTCAACATCTTGTCGGTGGGCCTGGGCGGCCTGGTCGACCGCTACGTCGCCCGAGCCAGCCGGGCCTTGGGCGGCACGGCGGCCTACTTCGGAGCCACCCTGCGCGGCCTACTGGCAAGCCGCGTGGGCGAGCTCGAGTGTCGGCTCTACGAGGACGGCAAGCCTCGCACGGTGCTGCTCGAAAGTCGCAGCGTGGCCATCTGCAACGGTCGGTTCTTCGGCAGCGGGATGGAGGTGGCTCCCATGGCCCGACCCGACGACGGCTGCTTTGACGTGGTGGCCATGGGCGCGGGCAGCCGGATCGGCTTCGCCCGCTCGTCGCTATCCATCTACTCGGGCCGCCACATTCACAATCCCGAGGTCAGCGTCTACCGCTGCCAGCGCATCGAGATGGAGCTGCGCAATCGCGAGATCCGCGATCGCTTCCCCTTGGACGTGGACGGCGAGCCCTTCGGCCTGTTGCCGCTCGATGCCGAGGTCATCCCGGGCGCGCTCGAGGTGCTGGTGGCCTAGCCGACGCCGTGAACGCCGCAGCCGATGTGCTAGAGTCCTCGAGGAAGGGCTTCGTCGAAAGTGAGCCAAGTTTGTCCTCCAGAGACTCCTGCGGGGGTTTGGGGGCGGAGGAAGGAGCGGAGCGACGCCCGGAGCCCCCATCGTCAAATCAATCCAAGCGGCAAGCAGAGCTCGTCCCTTTGGGCCCATCGGCTGGCCCTCACTTGCCTTGGGGCCAGCCGATGGGCCCCAAGGGGCTGGCGAACGCCGCTACGGCTTGTGGAGACCATGAAGCATCGTTTCATCATCGCCGTGGCCCTGTTCATGGCCGCGCTGATCGGCAGCGGAACCTTTGCGACCGATCTCGCGGCAGGACCCAAGACGCCCGAGGAGCGGCGCGAGGAGCGGCGCAAGCGGCGCGAGGAGCGACGCGAGGAACGGCGCAAGCGCCAAGCCGAGCGGCGCGAGGAGCGAAAGGAACGGCGTCAGGAGGCCCGCAAGAGGTGGCGCGAGCGTCGCCGTGCGGCCCGCCGCGAGTTCATCCGCAAGTGGGGGCGCATCTACAAGCGGCCCGCGGTGCGAGCGGAGCTCCGAACCCATGCCTACCGCGTGGCGCGGCTTCGTCGACTGCGCGTCCTAGCCCAGGAGGCCGATCGGCAGGACCAGGTCCAGCGGGCCGACAAGCTGCTCGCCCAGGAGCAGGCTCGCCACCACGCGCGCCTCAAAGCGCTCCGCGGAGCCCGCAAGTGAAGGCCCTTGCGGTGGTCGCTTGCGTCGGGCTGCTGGGCGCCTCGTGCAGCCGGGACGACGGCGGCTCGGCGGCAAAGGTCGACCCCTCCGGGCCGTCCGAGCCGAGCGCCCACGCGTCCGAGGGCTCGGTGCCGACCGCTGCGACAACGGCGCCGACCGGATCGTCCGAGCCGAGCACCGAGAGCGAGCCCGACGCCGAGCTCGATAACGAGGACATCCCCGTACCCGAGGACTACGAGGAGCAGGTCGCCGAGGAGCTCACCGCCGAGAACTTCGAACAGGAGCTCGACAAGATCGAGCGCGAGCTAGCCCAAGCCAAAGCGAGCTAGTCGCTAATCCCTGCTCTGTCCGCCCGCCGTCATGTAGCGGAACAGCTTGGAGTCGGTCGACAGCACCACCGTGGCGTTGGCGTCCACCGACCGCTCGTAGGCCTCGAGGTTGCGCAGAAAAGCGTAGAACTCGGGATCCTCGCCATAGGCCTCGGCGTAGAGCTTGGTGCTCTCCGCATCGCCTTCGCCGCGGATCTTCTGGGCCTCGCGGTAGGCCTCGGCCAGGATGATCTCCCGCTCCTTGTCCGCCTTGGAGGTGATCTTGTCCGACTCCTCCTTCCCCTCGGAGCGGTACTGCTTGGCGATCCGATCGCGCTCGGCCTTCATCCGCGCGAACACGCTCTGCTGGACCTGGGGCGGCAGGTCGGCGCGCTTGATGCGCACGTCCACCACCGCAATGCCGTACTCCTTGGCCTTTTCCGCGACCCGCTTGGTGACCGCTTCCATCAAGGGCGCGCGCGACTCGCCCACGATGTCGCCGAAGTCGTACAGCGCCAGCTCCTGGCGCATCTCGCTGAGCACCAGGTCGTCGAGGCGCTTCTTGGCCCGGTCCTCGTCGCGCACGGTCTTGAAGAACTCGAGCGGGTTGACGACCTTCCAGCGCGTGATGGGGTCGGCCACCAAGCGCTTCTTGTCCAGGGTCAGGTACTCCTCCTGCGGCGCATCGGAGGCGAGAATGCGCTTCTCGATGCGCATGGCGGTCTGGACGAAGGGGGTCTTGAAGGCCAGCCCCGGCTTGGAGATGGTGCGCTTGTACTCGCCGAACTGGGTGATGATGATGTGCTCGGTCTCGTCGACGAAGATGACGCCCGAGTAGAGCACGATGAGCGCCAGGGCGGCGATGACGACGATGGCTGCTCTGAGCGATGACATCTCAGCGTCCTCCCTGTGCTGCGGCGGGGGCCCCGCCGATGACTCCGCCCAGCGGCAGAACTGGCAAGGCGTTTTCCGCCACCTGTCCGTCGATGATGACCTTCTTGCTCACCCTGGCCAGGATGGCCTCCATGGTCTCGAGGTGCAGCCGCTGGCGCGTCACGCCCTTGGCCTTGCGGTACTCGGCCAAAAGGGCGGTGAACTTGTGGGCGTCTCCCTTGGCCCGCTCGACGCGTGAGGCCCGGTAGCCCTCGGCCTGGCGCAAGAGCACCTGCGCCTCGCCGCGCGCCTTGGGAATGCGGTCGGCCTCGTAGCCCTTGGCCTTGTTGATCTTCTGCTCCTTTTCCTCGCGGGCGCGGACCACGTCGTGAAAGGCGTCCTGGACCTCGTCGGGGGCGTCAACCACCAGTAGCTTCACCTCGGTGACCTTGAGCCCGCTCTCGTAGAGGTCCATCAGCTCTTGGAGCAGCCGCCGGGTGTCGTTCTGCGCCACCTCGCGGCCCTTGGTCAGGATGTCGTCGATCTTGGTGCGGCCCACCACGGAGCGCAGCGCCACCTCGGCGGCCGCGTGCAGCGTCCCCTCCGGGTCCTTGAGCCGGAACAGCGTCTTGGTGGGATCGTCGATCTTGTACTGGACGATCATCTGGGCCTCGACGATGTTCTCGTCGCCCGTCAGCATCAGCGCCTCGTGGTCGACCCGCTTGTCGCCGCGAAAGCCGATCTCCCGGCGGCGGATCTTCTCCACGTTGACGACGTCCACCCGCTGCACGAGGGGGAACACGAAGTGCAAGCCAGGACCGGTCTTGGCCGTCTGCTTGCCAAAGGTGCGAACCACGCCCACCTCGCCGGGCTCTACGCTGTACAGGCCCGACAGCACGATGAGCAGCAGGATGACGGCCACGACGAGCGGCCCCACCCACCGCAGCTTGCGGCGCATGGCATCGCGGTACTGCGCGACCACGACCTTGATGTCGGGGTTGTTTTCGTCGAAACGAGTTCGCATATCGCTACCTCGCGGCAAAAGGGGATCAATGCCCCACTAGAAGCTGCCCGCCACGCCAGCACCCATGGGCCCGACCCAGGGGCGTAGCTCGATGCCCGAGGCGGCCTCGGCGGGCTCCTCGTCGGCCCCGGGGTCGGCCAGGATCCATAGCACAGTGCCCGCGGCCACGCCCACGCCGCCGATGATGAACCCCGCGGTGGAGATGTCGCCGTTGAGCAGCGCGGTGTCGAGGTCGTCGCGGGCCTTTTTGGGGCACCGATTGTTCTTGCAGTCGTAGTCGTCGATCACGGCGTTGGTGCTCGTGATGGCCGCGATGCCGAAGCCGGTACCCAAGAGCAGGCCCACCCCGCCCACGCTCCAGGCCACGACCGCGGGCCAGACGGGCAAGCCGCCGCCCTCGTCGGCCTCCTCCTCCACCTCCTCTTCGCCAGCCGGGGACGCGCTCATGTCCAGCGAGATGGTAAGCGAGGCGCGATCTCCGGGCTCCAGCTCCAGGCTCTGGCTGCTGCTCTGGTAGCCGTCGGCCCGGGCCTCGACCTGGTAGGAGCCGGGATTGAAGGGCTGCGGACCCTCGTCGGGATCGAAGGGCTCGCCCTCGACGGTGATCCTCGCGGTCCCGTCGCTGGGGCTCTCCACCTCGATCTCGATGGTCGGCGTTTTGTCCTCGATCTCGCCGAGCAGCTTCTTGGCGCGCTTGACCGCCTGTTTCTGGTTCCACTGGCGCGGATTGGCGCTCGCCGCCTGCCGCAGCATGTCGGCCGCGCCGATCAGCTCTCCCTGGCGCTCCAGAACCTCGGCCGCCTGCACCTTGTAGCTGGGCTGGGGGTCGAGCGCGTCGGCGGCGATCAGGTTGTCCAGCGCGTCGTCGAGCCGGTTCTGGCGGGCCATCACTGCGGCCTCGCGAGCCAGCGCCTCGGCCTGCCGTCTTTCCTGGTAGCTCGCCTGCGCCCACGCCGAGGCGGCGCTGAGCAGCACGAGCAGCACAATGGAAATCCAGCGCATCGTAGAAACAAACACAGCCATCACTGTCTCAACCCGTGCCGTCGGTCAAACCGTCCATGCGAACGCGGCGCTGCTGGTCCGTCTGCAGCGCGGCTCGCGCCCCGCCTGCGAGCGGCCAAAGTCTCGGCAGACGATCACGAAAACCCGCTCCAGACAAGGAAAAAACGACTGAATTGCCCACGGGCGCTCGCTCGGAGACAAGCCGCAGCGGTACGACGAAGCGGATGTCGCCCCCCTTGGGCCGAGCGAAGCGCAGCTGCCGCGCCGCCCGCAGGATGCACTGTTTCGTCCGGGCGTCAGGGAAGCGCGACTCGACCTCGAAGGCCTCGTCGAGCCGTCCCCCTTCGGTCAGGTGGAAGCGGATCGCCAGCCGGCCCCAGAGCTCGGGGGCATAGTCGAAGGCGGCGCGGTAGCAACGCTCGATCTCGGGCAGGCCCGCGCGCACGCCCGCGACCATGGCCTCGTGCGGTAGCGTGCCCTCGCCAGGAGCGATCTGGTCCTCGGGCGGCGGCATTGGGTCGTCGCCTGGTCCCACCCGCATGTCCACGATGACCCGGGACGAACGCCGCGCCCGGGGCAGCTCGAGGTCGGCCAGGCGCTCGACCATGCACGAGGCCACCGCGCGGTCGCCGAGCTCGGTGCGGATCAGGCGGGGGCGACGCACCCCGCCCGCCGCGGTGACGCCGATCTGCGCGCGGGTCCAGCCTCGGAGGTGCGGATCGAGCCAGGCGCCGAGCCGATAGCAGCGAATGATGGGCATCCAGTGGTTGCGGCGCGCCAGGCGCTGGAGCGATTTGGCGCGGTGCGGACCGCTCACCTTGACGATGTTCACGATGACCCGCGGCTCGGGGTGTCCCTCAGGAGGAGGAGGATCGCGCAGCGTGCGGCCCAGGCCGCCGTCGTTCCACCGTCGTCGCTCGAGCAGATCGGCGCGGTAGGCTTCCGGCTCGGTCGGGGTGGGCCTTTGTCCGAGCTTGAACGGCGGCTCGATCTCGATGCTCACCCGCGGCGCAGCGGGCAAAGGGGACTGCCCCGCCGCTGCCCCGCCCTCGGGTGCGCCGCCGTCCCGAGAGGGCGTCGGGGGCTGCGCCGACGGTCCGCCGTCCCGTGGAACCGCGGGCGCGGGCGCCATCGCAGCCGCGGGCGGGGGAACGATGGGGCGAGCTGGCGGGGCGGGCGGCGGCTGCCAGCGGGGTTCGCAGCCAAGGCCGAACGCGGCCAGGCCAAGCGCGGAGCACAGCCCGGCCAGGACGCCAAGGCGCCGACGGGCCAGGGAGGGGTTGCGGGACGTGTCCACTGGAAAAAGGCGATCGCTGCAAATCATCGCGCCAGCCGAAGCAGCCAGCGGGGCCTGGCTCAGGGCTCGGCGCGGAAGCGGTAGCCGAGGCCAGCTCGCAGCGCAAAGCTGCCCGCGCTACCGGCCCCAGGGGCGCAGCCGTCGAGCGGCTCGTCCGACAGGCCGTAGCTATCGAGGCCCGCCGCAGTGAGCAGCCGTAGCCCCCCCGCGAGCTTCAAGTCCACGCCTGCGGCCGCGCGCAGGCCCAGCGCCACTGAGTCGCATCCCTCGCAGGAAAACGGGATGCCCCGGCCGGGGTCCCCGGACGGCCACCACAGCCCAGCGGCGCCAAGACTCTGCCAGGCCATGGCCGTCCCGATCTCCACGAAGGCCCCGAAGCTCTCCCATTGCAGCGGGTAGAGCCGCAACTCGAGCCACAGGCTGTTGAGGTCGCGGTCCAGCTCCAGCGCGCCCCACGGCGAAACCGGGCTCCTCTCCACGCCGAGATCGACGTGCTCGTAGCCCAGCCCGAGCTGCACCCCGTCGGTGAGGAAGGCCCCCACGCCGACGCCGAAGAGCAAGCCCGCCCGCCTGACCAGGGGATAGGCGGGCGGATCGTCGAGGCGCACGCCCACGCCGAGGTGGCCGCTCACGTCGATGTCGATCCCCTCTGGCCCGGCCGCAGCGGCCTCGGCAGAGCCATCCTCGATCGGCTCGGGCGCCGAGCCTGGCGCGGCCGCGGCGGTCGGCACGGCGAGTAGGGCGCACAGCACGGCGCTGGCCGCCAGGATCCCTCGTCGGTTGTCGCTGCTTGGCGTCATGGCGCTCCTTTCGTGGGCTGTAGCCGCGCGCCGACGCGGCGACCATCCCGAAAATCCGGCTATTGACCATCCGCAGGTGCTTTGAGATGGTGCGCGGCGGAGAGGTGACCGAGTGGCCGAAGGTGCCTGATTCGAAATCAGGTGTAGTGAGAGCTACCGCGGGTTCGAATCCCGCCCTCTCCGCCGCCCATCGCAAACCCCGCCGCCTCCCCCTGAGAGCTGCGGCAGCGGTGGTTTGCGGTGTTAGGAGGTCGCCCATGGCCAAAGTGCACCAGAGCTGGCGCGTGCTGCCTCACCTGGATATCGAGGAGCTCGCCGAGAACCTGTGGCGCGTCCAGGGCTCGCTCGAGGGCATGGCGCTAAAGCGGGTGATGACCATCGCCCGGTTGCAGGACGGTCGGCTGGTCATCCACAGCGGCATCGCCCTTGGCGACGAGGCGATGAAGCGCCTCGAAGCGTGGGGAGAGCCCGCCTTCATCCTGGTGCCCAACGGCTACCACCGCCTCGACGCGCCCGCCTTCAAGAAGCGCTACCCCGAGGCGAAGCTTCTCTGCCCGAGCGGGGCCCGCAAGGCCGTCGCCAAGGTGGTGGAGGTGGACGGGACCTATCAGGACTTCCCCGACGATCCAGACGTGCGCCTCGAGCGGCTCGACGGCATCCGCGACGCCGAAGGCGCCATGGTCATCCGCTCCGAGGACGGCCACAGCATCGTGCTCAACGACGCGGTGTTCAACATGCCCCACGGCAAGGGCGTGACCGGCTTCATCTTCCGCCACTTCACGCAGTCCACGGGCGGCCCGCGCATCTCGCGGGTGATGCGCTGGTTCGTGATCAAAGACGCTGCTGCGCTGCGAGCCAGCCTCGAGCGCCTGGCCGACACCCCCGAGCTTCGGCGGATCATCGTCTCGCACCATCGCGTCATCACCGACGATCCCCGGGGCGCGCTCCGCGCCGTTGCCCGCACGCTTTGACTATGAGCCATCGACATCTCGCCCTCGCCTTTACCCTTGCCGTCCTGGTCGGATTCTGGGCCTGCGGCGATGAGACCTCCTCCGAGCCCTCGCCGAACGGCTCAGCGGGCAGCGGGGGTGCCACGACCACCAGCAGCGGCCCAGGCGGCAGCGGCGGGGCGGGCGCAGCCGGGGGGAGCTCGACCGGAAGCGCGGCAAGCGGTGGCACATCGACCGGCAGCGGCGGCCAGGCGGGCGGCTCGGCGGGCGGTGGCGGCTCGGCGGGCGGAGGCGGCCAGGCGGGCGGCTCGGCGGGCAGCGGGGGCATCGGCGAGCTGCACGTCTTGTTCGTGGGCAACAGCTACACCTACGCAAACAATCTGCCAGCCATGGTGCGCGATCTGAGCACGGCCGACGACCCGACCTTCGTGGTGGAGTCAGTCACCGCTGGGGGCGCCACATTGCAGGACCACCTGGACAACACGGGCGCGGTCGCGGCCATCCAACAGGGAGGCTGGGACGCCGTGGTGCTGCAGGGGCAGAGCGTCGAGCCCTTGGCCGCCCCGGCCAGCTTCCACGCCGCCGCGCTCGGGCTCGACGTCGAGATCGATCAGGTGGGCGCGGCCACCGTGTTCTTCGAGACCTGGGCGCGCGCCCCAGGGCACCCGGTCTACGACCAACCGTGGTCGGGCGGCGATCCGGCTGCGATGCAAGCCGGGTTGCGCGCCGCCTATCAACAGGCCGCCAATGCCACGGGCGGCGTCATGGCGCCCGCGGGCGACGCCTGGGAAATCAGCCTGGCCGACCATCCCGTGCTGCCGCTCCACGCTGCCGACGGCAGCCATCCCGCCGTGGCGGGCAGCTATCTGGCCGCCTGCGTCTTCTACCTGGTGCTGAGCGGGCTGGACGCCATCCCCTCCCCTGCCCCAGCGCCCAACGGCCTTTCCGAGATCGGGGCCGCGACCCTGCGGGCGGTGGCCGAGGCAACGCCCTGGTAGCGGGCGCTCGGCCGCGACAAGCCGACCGCGTTGGTGCTATCTTGGGGGTGCTACGCGGCTCGGATCCCGCGCTGGAGCATCCCCATGAAGACCGGTTGGACCCTGAGCGCGCTCGGTTGCGCTGCGCTGACCCTGACGATTCCGGCCTGCTTCTCGGAGCACGACACGCGCTTTTTCGGCCCGAGCCAAGGCGGCGGAGGAGGACAGGCGCCAGAGGCGGGCGCAGCGGGCGAAAACGTCGGGGGCGAGGCGGGCAGCGGGGTGGGGGGAATGGCCGGCTCGGCTGCGGGCGGCATGGCCGGGACCGACCCCGGGCCCACCGACCCCGAGGTCTGCTACCCCGGTCCCAGCGGCGATTACTCGAGCTGCGTGGCGTTGGTGCCGTGGAGCTCCTCTTGGGGCTCGGAGTACGGCTATCCGCAGCACGACAGCCCGCAGTACACCGCCCCGCTTCGCTTCGTGGATCTGTCCACGGCCGATCCCGGCCTCGCCATCGAGTCAAACTTCGTGCTCGACGAGGTCATGCAACAGTGGAAGGGCCGCTACGGCGTGTTCCAGCCCCACGTGGTGGAGAAGCTGCAGGCCATTCGCGATCAGACCGGTGGCCCGCTCCACATCACCTCGGGCTATCGGAGCCCGGCCTACAACGCCTCGGTGGGCGGGGTGACCTACTCGCGTCACATGTACGGCGACGCGGCCGACATATGGTCCGATACCGCATCGCTAAGCCAGCTCGGCAACATCTGCGACGGTTTGGGGGCGGGCTACGTGGGCCTATACGAGACCTTCGTGCACTGCGATTGGCGCAACGACCCGCTCGATCCGGCCTTCTTCGACGCGAGCTTTCCGACCGGCTACCCCGCCCGCGCCGAGCTGCCGCTGCACACCGCTCGACTCGAACGGGCAACCGAGGGCCGCAGCTGGCGCGCTCCTGCTACCGGTTTCGACGAGGGCGAGCCCCTGCGGATCTGGACGGCCTTCGACGCTGACGGCCAGTGCATCGACGAGGCCACGGCCCGCAGCTACGAGCCGCCTGCCGCTGCTGCCCGGCTGCACGTCGCCGTCGGCGGTCAGCTCGAGCTCGAGGCCGAGCTGTAGCGTAGGCGATCGCCGCGGTTTGTCGTAGGCTAGCTGGAAGCCCGAGCGGGCTCGGCAGGAGGCTTCGGTGATCAAGAAGGCGTGTGCGCTGGCGTTTCTGGCTTTGGCGGTCGGCTGTAGCAGCAGCGATGAAGTCGTCTTCGACGGCTCCGGCGGTGCGGGCGGCAGCGC
>CAYTYV010000002.1:0-53477 GCA_964441055.1 uncultured Polyangiaceae bacterium
CGGTCGCGCCGCCACCGCGCGTCAAGGCGTAGCTCACCACCACCACGGCGCCGGCAGCCAGGCCGACCAGGGTGAAGGCTCGGACCAGCCTGCGGGTCTCCTTTTGGAGCAGCGTCGGCTCGGGCTTTAGCTGCTCGAGCGCCTTGCCGATGCGGCCTAGCTCGGTCCGCAGGCCCGTGCCGATGACCTCGGCCACGCCTTGTCCGGTCGCGACCAGGGTGCCCGAGAACACCGAGGGAAGATCGTCGCCGCCTGGGCGGTCCAGCGCGCGGGCGTCGTCCGACGGGGCCTTGCGGACCGCCACGGCCTCGCCAGTCAGCAGCGACTCGTCCACGGTGAGGTTGATGGCGCGCCGCAGCAGCGCATCGGCGGGTACGCGGTCGCCCTCGGAAAGGACGAGCACATCGCCCCGAACCACCTCGCGCCCCGGGATGCGGCGGGCCACGCCGCCCCGCACCACCAGGGCACGAGGGCTCGTCAGATCGCGCAGCGCATCCAGAGCGCGCTCGGTGCGCCGCTCCTGGACGATGGTGATGCCCATGACCACCAGCACGAAGCCGAGCAGCATGAGCGCGTCAGCGAGCTCGCCCATGAGCAGATACAGGCTGCCCGCGGCGACGAGCATCAGGAACATGGGCTCGCACAGCACCCGCAGCGCGATGGCGGGGACGCTGTGCCCCTTGCGGCTCGGCAGCTCGTTGGGGCCGTCGCGGCCGAGCCGGATGCGGGCCTCCTCCTCGGTCAGGCCGCCGAGGCCGTGCAGATCGAGCAGCGCGGCGCTGACCCGAGCGCTGCTCGCCCTGCCTGGTGACATGCCTGACGGCGGGTAGGTGCCGAAAAGGGGTAGGGGAGGCGCTACTGGTAGCGCTGGTCGAAGGTGATCTCGACGTTGCTCACGTCCTGCCCGCCCGTGACGGTCACCTCCACGCAGCCTGCGGCGAGGTGGAAGTCGCCCGTGGTCAAGGCATCGCAGCCCGACTCGTCGTCGTCGAACAGGGCGTAGATATGCCAGGTGCCGTCGGGCACGCCCGTGAGCTCGAAGTCCACGTAGGAGCTCTCGGGGCCCGCCATCGACTGGTCGGCCGTGACCGTGTTGGCCACCTCGGTCGCGGGCTGATCGCAGGTGCCGCGCAGCGACACGCACAGGTCGCCGAAGCCGTCGTCATGCGGAGGACAGGTGCCGATGGTGCGGTTGGCGCTGCCGCTCACCGTGGCGCCGCCACCGCCCGCGCCGCCCCCGCCGCCGCTACCGCTGCCCGTCCCGGTGGCGCTACCGCTGGGCGAGCCCGTGCCCGTGCCCGTTGCCGAGCCTGCGCTCGTCCCCGCGGCCGAGCCCGAGCCCGTGCCGTCGTCGTCGTCGTCGTCACCCTCGCTGTCGCAGGCAAACGCCGCCAGTAGTAGCCCCGTGCACGCGAACACGCCCAATGCTCTCACTGCCCTCATGATGCCCTCTCGTCTGGTCGTAATGAAGAAGCGAATGTTCAGAAATCGAACCAAACCCCTGTACGTTGCACCATGACCTGCGCAGTTTCAAGGCGCAACCACGTCCATGACCGCGTTCGCGGGGGGAGGCTCGGTGGACCAGCAGTTGGGGGTGCCCTCCTCGCCGGGGAGGCAGCCGTGGCGCGTGCCGCCGTGCAGATCGCCCGAGACGGGCATGAGCTCGTAGCAATTTGAAGCGTGTACCCGTTCCTAGGCACTATGCTTGCCGTACAATGGTCTTTCGACGAGGCAGCGATATCTCGGCCGATGACGCCCGAGCCTTCTTGCAGCGCCGCATCGCCATGGCGGGATTGGTGGCGGCCGCCCTCTCCCTGACCTTCCTCGTCTTCCGGGCTGTCTCGGCCACCGCGACGGGCTACCTCGTCAAGGAGGTGTGCCACCCGAGCTTTGCGCTCCACGCCTTGGCCGCGCTATGCTTTCTGGCCCTGTGGCTGGTCTGTCGCTCAGGGCGGCGTAGCACTCGCTTCGCCCATCGCGTGGAAGCGGTGGGCTGGGTGGTCGGCTGCGTCTGCTACCAGATCATGGGCGCGCACATGCCGCCCTTGTTCCGGCCTGACCTGGTCGTGCTCTTGGCGCTGAACTTCGCCCTGGTGGCCCGCGCCGTGTACGTGCCCAGCTCCGCGCGCCGCACCTTGCTGCTCGGCGTGGTCATCGGCGTTCCCTTCGTGGCAATCCAGTACCTGAGCTTGCGGGACTTCGACGCCTCCGTGTTCATGACCAAGCAGCACCTTCCTTCGGGCGTGTCCTTCGCGGTCATGGCCAGCATTTCGGCGGCGGTGTGGTGGCTGCTAGTCGTGTTGCTGTGTACCGCGGCATCCAAGGTCATCTATGGCCTACGCGAGGAGCTTCGCGACGTCCGTCGGCTCGGGCAGTACACCATCGAGCAGAAGCTGGGCGAAGGCGGCATGGGCATGGTCTATCGGGCGCGGCACGCCATGTTGAGGCGGCCCACCGCCGTCAAGCTGTTGCCGCCAGATCGCGCCGACGAGCAGGACATCTCCCGCTTCGAACGGGAGGTCCAGCTCACCGCCGAGCTGACCCACCCCCACACGGTCACCATCTACGACTACGGCCGGACCCCCGAGGGCATCTTCTACTACGCCATGGAGCTGCTGGAGGGCGGCAGCCTCCACGACGTGGTGAGGGTCGATGGCCCTCAGCCGGCCGCGCGGGTGATTCACATCTTGGCGCAGGCCGCCGCCGCCTTGGAGGAGGCGCACGGCGTTGGGCTGATCCACCGCGATGTCAAGCCCGCCAACATCCTGCTCGCCGAGCGAGGAGGCCGCTCTGACTTTGTCAAGGTGGTGGACTTCGGGCTGGTCAAGCCGATCCGTGACGCCGAGGCCGCCGACCTGACTGCCGCCAACGCGATCACGGGCACGCCGCAGTACCTGGCGCCCGAGGCCATCACACGGCCGGACAGCGTCGACGCGCGCAGCGACCTGTACGCCTTGGGCGCGGTGGGATACTTCCTGCTGGCCGGACGGGACGTGTTCGAGGGAGGCACGCTGGTCGAAATCTGCAGCCACCACCTGCACAGTGAGCCCGAGCCGCCATCGGAGAAGCTCGACTCAGTCCTGGCCTCGGATCTCGAACAGCTGCTCATGGCCTGCTTGGCGAAGAAGCCCTCCGAGCGGCCCCAGAACGCGGCCGAGCTGCGCCGTCGGCTCGGCGCCTGCCAGGATGCGGGACGATGGACGGAAGCGGATGCCCGAGCGTGGTGGAACGAGCACGGCGCCCGGCTGCGCCAACGTCGCGAGCAGCAGTACGAAACCGCCAGCGCCCGCACCATCGCCATCGATCTGGTTGCGCGGAAGACCGCGTAGCCGCGTTCGCGTCCGCCCGCGCGCTTCGATTGGATCGTGGTTCCGCCAGAGCTCCGCGGTACACTACCGAACCGTGGATCAAGGCAGCAGCCAGCGACTGGGCCCTGCGGCAACGGCGACCCCCCTGAGCAAGGCCTGCATTCTGTTCGTCGAGGACGATGCCTCGGGCAGGGAGATGGGCGCGTTCAACCTGCGAGCGGCGGGCCACGAGGTCGACGAGGCCGAGAGCGGCGAGCAGGCGGTGGAGCGCTTTTCGGCAGAGCGCCACGAGCTGGTGATCACCGATCTGCGCATGCCCGGCCTGGGGGGCATGGAGGTGCTGGAGCACGTAAAGGAGCTCGCCCCCGAGGTGCCCGTGGTGGTGATCACGGCCTACGGCAGCGTGGACACGGCCGTCGCCGCCATGCAGAGCGGCGCCTACGACTTCATCGAAAAGCCCTTTCAGCGAGATCGGCTGCTGCTCACGGTGGAGCGGGCCTTGGAGGCGCGACGACTGCGCGCCCAGGTGCGCAGCCTGCGCTTGCGAGCCTCGGGGCTGGAGCGCCCGATCGTCTTCGCCTCAGAGGCCATGGCTCGGGTGGTGGACCTCGCCGATCGGGTGGCTTCGGCCGACTCGGCCGTGCTCATCACGGGCGACACGGGCACGGGCAAGGAGCTGGTCGCGCGGCGCGTGCACGCCCGCAGTGCTCGGGCCGAGGGGCCCTTCGTGCCCGTCAACTGCGCCGCCATCCCGGTCGAGCTCATGGAGTCGGAGCTGTTCGGCCACGTAAAGGGCGCGTTTACGGGAGCGGAGCAGGCGCGCCGCGGTAGGTTCCGACGGGCCGACGGCGGCGCCCTGTTTCTCGACGAGGTGGCCGAGCTCTCGCCCGCCCTGCAGAGCAAGCTCTTGCGGGTGCTGCAGGAAAAGCGAGTCGACGTGGTGGGTGCGGATGAGCCCGTAGCGGTCGACGTGCGCGTTATCGCGGCGACCCATCAGGACCTTGCCAGGCGAGCGGCAGAGGGCAGCTTCCGCCAAGATCTGCTCTATCGCCTGAACGTGATCGAGATCCCCATTCCTCCGCTGCGCGAGCGTCCCGAGGACATCGAGCCCCTGGTGCGGCATTTCGTGGCCCAGCTCTCTGGTCAACGCGATTTCGAGCTAGGCGAGGGCCTGCTGGACGAGCTTCGCAGCCGCCCTTGGCCGGGCAACGTGCGGCAGCTCGAAAACGCCTGCGAGCGCTTGGTCATCCTCTCGGGCGGCGGCGAGCTGCGGGCTGCCGACCTGCCGCCCGAGCCCGCGCCATCGAGCGGGCCGTCGAGCCCGCTGCCTGCCGACGACTGGCCCCCGCTGCCCGACGGAGGCCTCGGCCTCGTCGACCTCGAAACGCGCGTGATCGAGCGCGTGCTCCGCAAGACCCAAGGCAACGTCACCAAGGCGGCCGCATATCTGCGCGTGCCGCCCCATGTGCTCACCTATCGAATGACGAAGTATGGCATCCGCCGAAAACCGCACTGAGCCGAGCTCGCCCGATAAACGACCGGCTCGCTCGGGCCGCTGGGCCGAGCTTTTCAGCGGCAGGATGCTGGCCTTCGTGTGGCTGCCCATCGTGCTCATCGGACTATTGCACTACGGCACCAGCCCCGAGCACGTCTGGGCGCACAACGTGCTGCGGCGGGTCTACTACCTGCCCATCGTGGTCGCCTCCTTTCTCGTCGGCTTGCGCGGTGGGCTGCTCTCGGCGGCCTTTGTCTCGCTGAGCTACCTTCCTCATGCCTTTTTCCACATCGGCCACGGCGCCCATTCCGACCCCGCCCCCGCGCTCGAAAAGGCCCTGGAGCTGGTGCTGTTCAACGCCATAGGCGCGGTCTCGGGCTACCTGTCCGATCTGGAGCGACGCCGTCGGCGCGAGCTAGGCCGCGCTCTAGCCGAGCAGCAACGCCTGCAGCAGCAGCTGGTCCGCGCGGGTCGCTTGAGCGCTCTGGGACAGGTGGTGGCGGGCATCGCCCACGAGATCCGCAATCCCCTGCACGCCTTGCGCGGCACGGCCGAGATCGTGGACCCGCTCATCGGAGCCGAGCGCGCCGAGCGCCGCATGTGGGACATCCACCTGGGCGAGATCGAGCGACTGGACCGCGCCGCGGATCGCTTCCTGTCCTTTGCCAAGCCGAGGGCGCTCGAGGCCACGGATCTCGATCTGCGCGAGGTCGTGCGGCGGCTCGACGAGCTGGTCGGCACGCAGGCGCGCAAAAAGGGGATACGCATCGAGAGCGCGCTGCCGCCCGAGCCCGTACGGGTACGCGGCGACCGCGACCAGCTCGCTCAGGTGGCGCTCAACATCGCGCTAAACGCGGTGCAGGCCATCGGCGATGATGGCGGTCAGATCCGCATCAGCCTGGCGGTCGACGAAGGGGCAGGGCCGCAGCCGGAGGCCGTGCTGCGCATCGAAAACGACGGTCCCCCCATCGAGGCCGAGCAGCTCGGCCAGCTCTTCGATCCCTTCTGCAGCGGCCGCAAAGGAGGGGCGGGGCTCGGGCTGAGCATCTCGGAGCGCATCGTCGAGCAGCACGGCGGCGAGATCCGCGCGGCAAACGTTGGCCTGGGCGTCAGCTTCACTGTGCGCCTTCCCCTGCTGGCAGGCTAGTACGCCGCTAGCTCCTGCTCGATGGCGGCGATGACGGCGTTTTCGGTGGCGTCATCGCGCTTGAAGATGATCGTGGCGGCGCGATCGCTCAGCATGACGAGCCCGTTGGCGCCGTAGACCTCCATCGACGCGGTCGGATCGTAGACAACGGGCACGCTGAGCTCGAAGGCCTCCCGCACGGCCAGGCAATACGATGCCGTGGCGGGCTCGCCCAAGGGATCCTCGGTCACCACGACGAGGCTAGTGAGCCCGCGTGGACCGTGGCTCTCAGCGAGAGCGCTCGCCAGCTCGAGCCAATGCTGGCAGCTGGGGCACCAGCCGTAGTAGTTGATGGCCATGGCCACCCGGGCGCCGCACAGATCGTGGAGCCTGAGCTCTTGGCCGTCGCAGTCGTCCAGGGCCACGTCGGTCAGCGTGTCGCCAAGCTCGTAGCCATAGGGCCCAGGCGGAGGGCAGGGCGCGGCGCCGCCTATCCCGCCGTCCGAGCCCTGGCCATCGGGGCCTTGCTGAGGATCATCCGCGGACGTACAGCCGAAAAGCAGCAGGGCGACCATGGCGCCCACGAGCGCGCGCCGCCGCTTGTGGGTCGAGCTAGAAGACATGGACCCGGGACACGGCGCCGTCCTGCCACTCGACCGCGAGACCGTCGGTGGGATACCACCAGGCATCGAGATATGGCTCGCTCTCGGGCGGGCCCAAGGCCGAGCTCACCGTGGCCTCGTCGCTGCCGATGGCAACTCCCGACAGGGTCTGCCCCGTGGCACCCGACAGTAGATAGATCGCCGTCACCGTGGCCTGCTCGCCGTCGCCCGACAGCAGACCGGCTAGATCGAGCGAGTCGTACGCGAACAGCGTGCCCACGGCACCGAGATCGCCCAGCCGGCTGGGCTCGCCAAAGCGGTCCAGCAGCGCCGCCGCGCCATCGCCCACGGCTAGCTCGTTTCCGCCGATGGACACGCCGACCTCGGGCACCAGGGGCGGACCGTTGCTGCCGCCGTCCTCGCCCAGCTCGAAGCGCGCCGAGCAGACCTCGCCCAAGCGCTCGCCATCGGTCGGGTCGAACATGGCCGCGTGCCAGGTGCCGTGGCCCATTGCGGCCTGGCCGGGAAAGGGCGGAGCGAGCAGCTCGGTGAAGAAGGCCGAGTTTTCGGGAAGCTCGAGCGCGTACACGCCGCGACCGGCCGCGGCATCGGGGAAGTCGAGCTCGCCTTGGTAGAGCAGCTTGGCCCCTTCGCCGTACTGGAGCACCACGACGAGCTCAACGCTGCGCTCGGGGCCGGGATTGTAGATGGTGACGAACACGGGCATGGGATCGTCGGCATCGAGGTAGCGGATCTTGCGGTTGGTGATGGTGACCCGCGGCATGGCGGCGGCCACGGGCTCGTCGAGCACGGGCTGGTAGGAGACAATGCCAAAGGCGTCGTCATCGCTGCCGTCGAAGACCGTCTGAGCCACGATCTCTTCGTCCGTGGTTCCCCACCAGTTCTGCGCGATGGACGGGTTGGCCACCCAGTCCGGATAGCCCTCGTCGAGCTCGTGAAACCAGCCGAAGTCGGATGGCGCGCTCCGCCTTAGGTTATCGTGGATGTTGTTGTGCGCCATCACCCTGAGGTAGGCCGCGCCCACGCCCGCCGCCGCCTCGTCGGCGTGCTGGCTCGAGGTGCTGTTATCGGTGATGGTGTTGTCCATGAACAGCGGATTGGCGTGCGGGTAGCAGTCCACGCACACGTGCACGCCGCCGCCATCGGAGTCAGCGCGATTGCCGACGATCTGGTTATTCAGCAGAGCCGAGGCGCTCGAGATCAGGCTCACCGCTCCGCCCTTGGAATTGGTCTCGTTGTCCTCGAACAGGTTGCCCACGATGGGCGAGGCCATGAGATCGTTGGACAGGGCCCCGCCGTAGCTGCCCCAGTTGCCGATGAACTCGTTGTCCTGGATGATCGGGTCGGAATCGGACGCGTAGATGGCGCCGCCTTTTCCGAAAGCCGTGGCGGTGTTGTCCTCGAAGCTGCACTCGAGGATGCGCGGCGCAGCGCCGCCATCCATGCAGATCGCCGCGCCTCCTGCGGCGTCCACGGAGGCCTCGGTCTCGTTTTCCCGGAATGTGCAATGCTCGATGTGAGGCGAGGCGCCGTGTAGCTGCACAGCCCTGCGGGCGTGCTCGAAGATGCACCACTGCAGTACCGAGCCCTCGAGGTAGTCGTCTATCTCGGCATACTGAGCGTCCACGGCCGAGTCGCGGAAGAGCACCGAGCCCCAGTGCTCGATGCCCTGCGCCGAGCTGCGGTCGGTAAAGAGGATGGGCTCTTCGGCCGTGCCGCGCGCCAGTAGCTGGCCCTCGATGATCAGCGAGCGACCCGCGCCGAGCTCAACCGTCACGCCCGGCTCGATGGTCAGGGTGGCTCCTGCGAGGATGGTCGTATCCTCGGTGAGGACATACGGGCTATCCGAGGCAGACCAGGTTTGGTCCTCTGGGACGAGCGGCTCCGAGCCGCTCGGGCCGCACGCGCAAAGCAGTAGCAGGCAGGCAATCGCTCTTTTCATCATGGCGGAGTCCTCGGTATCGATCCTGACAGGGGACGGCGCCGTGGTCTAGTGCTGCGAGCCTCGATGGCGCCGCTGGGGCATTGGACCAAACACGCTCGACACGCAGTACACGCTTCGGGCCTGGCCAGGACCGCCCGCTTGGCATCGTCCATTTCCCAGACGCGCAGCGGGCATACCTCGAAGCACTGTCGGCACCCGGTACAGGTAGCCCGGTCGTGGGTCAGCTTGCTGACGCCGTTGAGCAGCTCGGTTCGCGTGGAGCCAGCCAAGGCCAGGTTGCCGATTCCCCCTACGCCGAGACGGGCCAAGAACGGATCGAGATCGCTCGGCATGGTCGAGGACAGGCCGCCGAGCTCTGAGGCGCTAAGCGGGATCAGCACCATGGCGATGATCAGCTCGGCGCGGATGGGCGAGCCCGCGTCGAACAGCCACTCGCTAGCGAGCAGTGCGACGCCGAGCCCGGCCACGGGCAGGATCGCCTTGGTCAGACCGTGCTTTCCAGGCAGCCAGGGGCAGAGCAGAAAGAACAGCAGGAAGGCCGCGGCGCCGACCGCCAGATAGCTCATCAGCAGCGCCTGATCGAACAGCGCGAAGCCGATGGCGCCGATCAAATAGAAGGGAAAGAGGCTGCCCAGGGCGGTGTCCAGCCGCTCTCGCCAATGGTAGCGCGGTCGCTTCATGCTTTCGTCTCGTCGGCATCTTCGCGCCAGATAGCGAGGAAGATCCTCGGCGTACACGGGACCCCAACGCGGCGACCAACCGGTCTGCCGCCGGACCTCGTCCAGCTGGATGCCTGGAGCGCCGAGCGGCGGGAGGATCAGCCGTCGGTGGTCCACCCGCTCGTTCACCGAGCTGGTCTTGACGGCGGAGACGACCGAACCGGTGGTGAACTCGTCGCCACCCGCGGCGCACCAGACGTTGACCCCCTTGGACTCGGCCACCAACAGCCAGGCGTCCACCTCGTGCCGCTCGAGAATGTGCACCAGCCTATGGACCGTCGTGTGAAAGTTGCAGGTAACCAGTACCGGGCTATCGCGGTGGGGATGGCCGACCCTACGCAAGCCCACCTGCGTGGGGCACGGGAACAGCCGGAACAGCAGCCCCCATACGGTTTTGAACGGACTCATGGGATCTGCCCGCCGCTCGGCTTGTGGGCTGCCACCACGGCAATCGCATCGCCGCCGCTCCGCTCCTCCTTGTCGACCGCGAAGCCCGCCGCGGCTACGTCGCCAACCAGGTCTGGGATGGGCCGGGTGATCGAGCCCGACGCGAGGTAGGTCCCCGCGACCAGGGGCGCGCGCACCAGGGCTTGCAGCAGTCGGCGGGCCCTCGTCCGTGGAACGACCTCGTCCACAAGCACCAGACGCCCTCCGGGCCTGAGCGCTCGGATGGCGTGCTTCAGAGCAAAGCGGCGTTCGTCATCCGTCAGCTCGCTCAGCACCAGCGTGGCGACGACGGCTCCGTAGGCCTCGTCCGTCAGCTCGTCCATGCGCTCGATGCCCATTTCGCGCACCGACAGCCGCTCGCTCAGACCTTCCCTCGCGATCCGCTCGCGCGCCACCTCCACCATCGCGGAGCTCCGATCGAAGCCTTCGACCGTGGCTCCGCGGGTGCACAGTAGGGCGGCGAGCTCTGCTGTGCCGCAGCCGATTTCCAACACGTCTGTACAGTCGGCCAGCTCTGCGGCGGCGGCCTGCTTCATCGCCAGCACGCGGCCGCCGCTGACCTCGTTCATCCGCTGGTCGTACGAGCGTGGACGGGCCTCCAGCAGCTTCATGAAAACGTAGCTCAGCATCTGTCCGTCCCTTTGTCGGCTTCGCCACAACCGCCGCTACCATGGAGGTAACCCGATCGCGCCGCCCGCAGCCCTCCTCTGAAAGTCGCATCACCCGAGCAGGCCGACCAGCTTATGGCTGAAGGCGGCTACCAGCAGCATGGCCACGAAGTAGGCGGCGAGGCCAGCGTAGGTGCGCAGCCACGGCCGCTCGCGCTCGATAAGGCCCGACATCTCGAGCACCGTGCCCTTGAGCTTGGCGGGCTCGGGCGGGGCCAAAAGGCGGCTGCCGACCGAGGTCACGGCCACGGCGGCGACCAGCCCGGTCACGTTCCACCACATCCAGTACAGCCGCTCGCCCGCGCCCAGCCACAGCGCCACGTTGCACAGCACGCCCGCGGCCACGCCAGCGATCATGGCGGGTCCGCGCGAGCGCCGATCGAGGATACCGGTCAAGAAGGCCGCCAGGATGGGCCCGTAGAAGAAGGCGCCGAGCATGTTGATGCCCTCGACCACGGTATCGGAGATACCGCCCACGAAGAACGCGAAGGCCGTCATGGCCGCGCCCCAGGCCACGGTGGTGAGCTTGCCCAGGCGCAGCATCTTGAGGCCGCGCCCCTTTTCGTCGTCGACCTCGATGAACGGCTCGACGAAGTCGCGCATGGTGGCGGCCGACAGGCTGTTGAGCGCCGAGTCCAGGCTGGACATGGCCGCGGCGAGCAGCGCGGCGAACAGCACGCCCTTGAGGCCCGCGGGCAGGCTCTGGAGAATGAAGATGGGGACCAGGTAGTCGGCCTTGCCCTCGGGCACGGCGGCCTGCAGCTCGGGCGATGCGAGGTAGGCCGCGCCCACGGCCAGGCCCATCACGATGTACAGCATGGTCAGCGGGAAGCGCGCCAGGCCGTTGAAGACCAGCGAGCGCTTGGTATCGGCGGTGGTGGGCGCGGACAGCTCGCGCTGCGCCTGGCTCTGATCCACGCCGTAGTAGCTGACGTACAGCACGAAGCCGCCCAGCAAAAAGCCCCACAAGGGCGCGGAGGCGTTGTCGCCGATGCCGTGGCCCGGACCGATGCCCACCAGCCGCTCGGCCGCGTGGGCCCCGAGCGCCGCGTTTGCGCCGCCCGCTTGGTCAAAGGCCAGCACGATGCAGATGAACAGGCCGCCGAGCAGCACCACCATCTGGACGACGTCCGAGTAGACCACCGCGGCCATGCCGCCCAGGGTGTCGTAGATCACGGTCACGACGCCGATGATCACGATGCACGCCCACACGGGCAGCCCCAGGCACACCGAGAGCACCACTGCGCTGGCGTACACGCCGACTCCTGTGGCCAGCCCGCGGCTCAGCAGGAACACGCCGCTCATGACCAGGCGCGTCGGCCGGTCGAAGCGCAGCTCCAGGTACTCGTAGACGCTGATCAGCCGCAGATTGCGGAAGAAGGGGATGAGAAAGACCATCACGACGATCATGGCCAGCGGCACGGCGAGCTCGTACTGCAGCCAGGTCAAGCCGCCACCGGGCTTGAGCGCGACGTAGGCCGGGATGCCGATGAAGCTGTTGGCCGAGGTCTGGGTGGCCATGGTCGACACGGCCACGGCCCACCACGGCAGGTTGCGGCCGCCGACGTAGTAGTCGTCGGCGCTTTTCTGGCCGCGGGCCAGGTACAAGCTCATCCCCACCATGGCGGCGATGTAGAGGCACAATACCGTCCAGTCGAGCGTACCCATGGTGGGCGAGACTACCTCTGCTGGCGCTCGGAAACGAGGTTTTGGCCGCGGAGGCGTGCCTGCGGCAGCCTCGTCGTTGCGATCACAGGGGCGCGGCGCTAGTCGCATGCCATGCGCGTGCTGTTCTTCGCCACCCGGCTGGCGGGCACCGATGGGGTCAGCCTCGAGGCCGCCAAGATGCGCGAGGCGCTCGAGCGCCAAGGCCACGAGGTGTGGCTCTGCGCGGGCGAGCTCGAGCCCGACGAGCCGCGGGGAGTGCGCGTTGCCGAGATGCACTTTGCCGATCCCGTGGCCACCGAGCTGGGCGAGCGGGCCTTTGCGGGCGAGGGGCCCGATCCCGCCCTGGAGGCGGCCATCGACGAGCGGGCGCGCTGGCTGGCCGCTCATCTGGACGAGGCGGTGGCCGCCGTCCGGCCCGAGCTCGCGGTGGTGCAAAACGCCTGGGCGATCCCCATGCAGCTGCCGCTCGCTGTGGCGCTGGCCAAGCTGGTCGAGCGTACGGGGCTGCCAACCCTGGCGCATCACCACGACTACTGGTGGGAGAGACAGCGCTTTGCGCGCCACCGCATCGGCGACCTGCTCGCGCGCTACTTCCCCTTTGACAGCGCCCGGGTGGTGCACCTGTCCATCAACTCGCCCGCGCAGGCCGCGCTCCTAGAGCGTCGCGACATCGCCTCGCTGCTCTTGCCCAACGTGCTGGACTTCGACCAGCCGCCGCCGCGCATCGACGAGCGCAACGCGGGCTTTCGGAAAGCCATCGGCATCGAGCAGGCGAGGCCGCTTTTGCTGCAGCCCACCCGGGTGGTGCCCCGCAAGGGCATCGAGCTCGCCATCGATCTCTGCTCCCGCCTCGCCGATCTACGGCCTGCGCTGGTCATCACCCACGAGGCCACCGACGAGGGGCCTGCCTACCTCGAGTCCTTGCGCGAGCTCGCCCGCGCCCGCGCCGTCAGGATGTGCCACGTTCCCGAGCTCATCGGCCCGAAGCCCAGCGCTGCTGGCTCTGACGGACCGCGCTACGCGCTTTGGGACGCCTACGCCCATGCCGATCTGGTGACCTATCCCAGCCGCTACGAGGGCTTTGGCAATGCCCTGCTCGAGGCGGTGTGGTGCCGCAAGCCGCTGTTGGTGCGCCGCTATCCGGTCTACGCGAGCGACATCGCTCCAGCGGGTTTCCGCTTCGTGGAGATCGATGAAGCGCTGGACGAGCGCGCCGCCGCCAAGGTGCGCGAGCTTCTGCCGCAGGCCTCGCCCGATGCAGCCGATCGGCTCAGGGAGATTACCGAGGATAACGCCCGCGTGGCCGCCCAGCACTTCGGCTACCCGAGGCTAGCCCGGGTCTTGGACGAAGCTCTCGGCGGGCTAGGCGGGGTGCGCCCGTGAGCGAGCCGTCGGTCTGGGCGGTCCCCTCCGAGCAGCGCGACCGCATGGCTGGGTATCTCGGGGCGCTCTATGGCGCAGACCGCGCGGACGAGGTGCTGGCGCGTCTTTCCGAGAGGCTGGAGCGATTCGCCCGAGGCCGGCCCGTTCCGCCGCGCTCGCGTCGCCCGCTCGGCGAGCGGCTCAGCCAAGCCGACGCCGTGCTCATCAGCTATGCCGACCAGATCCGCGAGCCTGGCACTCCGCCCCTTTGCACCCTGGCCGAGGTGCTGGACCAGCGCCTGGGCGACGCGGTCACGTCCCTTCACCTTCTGCCCTTCTATCCCTCGTCGTCCGACGACGGCTTCTCGGTCATCGACTACCACGCGGTCGACCCGGCCTATGGCGATTGGCGCGACATCGAGCGGCTCGCGGCGCGCTACGCGTTGATGGTCGATGCCGTGTTCAACCATTGCTCGGCCGAGAGCGCGTGGTTTAGTCACTTCCTCCAGGACCGGGCGCCGTACGCGGACTACTTCGTCGTGGCCGATCCTGCGGCCGATCTGTCGGCCGTCACCCGCCCGCGAGCCCATCCACTGCTCACCCCTTTCGAGACGCCGTCAGGGACCAAGCACGTCTGGACCACCTTCAGCGCCGACCAGATCGATCTGAACCTCCGCAACCCCGAGGTCCTGCTGGCGCTCATCGACGCGCTGCTCGGCTATGTGGACCGCGGCGCGCGATGGGTGCGGCTCGACGCCGTGGGCTTCCTCTGGAAGGAGGTGGGAACGAGCTGCATCCACCAGCCCGAGACCCACCTGGTGGTCAAGCTCTTCCGCGCCGTGCTCGATGCCGTGGCGCCCGAGGTGCTGCTGCTGAGCGAGACCAACGTGCCGCACCAGGACAACGTCCGCTACTTCGGCGACGGCACGGATGAGGCACAGCTCGTCTACCAGTTCCCGCTTGCGCCGCTGGTGCTCGACGCCTTTGCGACCGGGAGCGCCCGCGAGCTCTCGGACTGGACGCGGGCGCTGGAGCCCTGCGGTCCCGAGCACACCTGGCTCAACTTCATCGCCAGCCACGACGGCATCGGGGTGGTGCCTGCGGGGCCGATCTTGGGCGACAGGGCCGTGGCCGAGCTCGTTCGGCGCACCCTCGAGCGCGGCGGAAGGGTTTCCCAAAAGCGCAACCCCGACGGCAGCCAGAGCCCCTACGAGCTCAACATCACCCTCTTCGACGCGTTGACCAATCCTGGTGAGCCCACGGCGCTAGGCATCGACCGCTTCATGTGCTCGCAGGCCATCATGCTGTCGCTTGCCGGGGTTCCGGGCATCTACCTTTCCAGCCTGTTCGGCGCGAGCGGCGATCGCGCGGCGGTGGCCCAAACCGGACGGGCCCGCAGCATCAACCGCCCCAAGTGGCTCCGTCGCGAGCTTGAGCAGATGCTCGCCGATCCGCAGTCCCGCGCCGCGCAGGTGCTGCGCCGCTATCGGGGCCTGCTCGAGGCCCGCCGCAAAGAGCCGGCCTTCCATCCCCATGCGGCCCAGGCGGTGGAGCGGGCTGGCGACGGGCTGTTCGCGCTGGTGCGGGGGACGGCCGAGCGCGGCCGGGTGCTGTGCGCGCACAACGTGACGCCCAGGCCTCAGCGCCTGATGCTGCCCGGCTGGGCGAGAGACCGGGCGCTGGTCGATCTGCTGACCGGAGCCGCGGAGCAGGGGCCGATCGTCGACCTCGAGCCGTACCAGGTGCTATGGCTGAGGGTGGCTTGAGCGAGGGAGCGAGACCGTTGGGAAAAACAGCCGAGCGCCAGCAAAGGAGAGATACGCGATGAGCTACCCCCAGCCTCCTGGCGGCTATGGCCCTCCTCCTGGCGGCGCTGGCCCTCCTCCTGGCGGCGCTGGCCCTTCCCCTGGTGGCTTTGGCCAGGCCCCTGGAGGTTTTGGCCCTCCTGCTGGCGGCTATGGCCAGGCCCCTGGCGGCCACGCACCCGTGCCTGGTGGCTTTGGACCGCCGCCTGGCATGCCTCCGGGTGTGGCGCCTGGCGGCGGCGGCTCTGCGCCTGGCGCCCAAACCGAAACCATGGCCACGGTTTCACTGGTCTTAGGCATCCTCAGCATCCCCTTTCACTTCTGCTGCTATCTGGGATGGCCCATCGGCATCATCTCCATCGTGCTGGGCGTCATCGCCATCTCCAAGATCAACAAGGAGCCCGATCGCTGGAGCGGCAAGGGGCTCGCCACGGGCGGCATCATCTGCTCGGCCTTTGGGTTCCTCATGATCATCGCCGTGTTTGTCATCTACGGCGCCGCGATCCTGTTGACAGCCCCCACGCCGCACCCCTGAGCCCTGCCGCGCGTCTCTATGCGGGACGGCCGTACCCGCCGCCTCCAGGGGTCTCGATGCGGATCCGCTCGCCTGGGGCGAGCTCGACCGTAGCCTTGGAGCCAAGCTCCCCGTCGCTGCGGAGGTTGCGCCCGGCCGCGCCTGGGCCGCCGCCCGCCAGGCCGAAGGGGCGGCGGGCTCGGCGCTCGGACAGGATCGAGACCGTCATCGGCTCGAGCGCCTCGAAGCAGCGGCGAAGCCCGTCACCGCCCGGATGGCGGCCCGCTCCGCCCGAGCCTCGTCGAATCGAGAACTCGAGAAGCCGCACGGGAAAGCGCGACTCGAGAACCTCGGGATCGGTGATGCGCGTGTTGGTCATATGGGTCTGCACGGCCGAGGCCCCGGCAAAGCTCGGGCCAGCTCCAGCGCCGCCAGCGAGGGTCTCGTAGTAGGCGTAGCGCTCGTTGCCCAGGCTCAGGTTGTTCATGGTGCCCTGGCTAGCTGCGGAAAGCCCCAGGGCGCCGAGCAGCACGTCCACGATGCGCTGCGAGGTCTCGACGTTGCCGCCCGCCACGGCGCGCTCGGGGCCCGGGTCGAGCAAGCACCTTGGCGGGATGTGCACGGTCACGGGCCGCAAGCAACCGCTGGCCAAGGGTATGGGCTCGCCCACCAGCAGGCGCAGGACGTACAGGATGGCCGCGGTGGTGACGGCGCGCGGGGCGTTGAGGTTGCCGTCTACCTGCCCGCCCGTCCCGGAAAAGTCGATGCGCATCGTCGCGCCCTTTACCGTGACGGTCGCGCACACGGGCGTGCCGTCGTCCAGGGCGTCCTCGAAGCGGGTCGTGCCGTCGGGGAGCTCCGAGATGCGCGCGGCCACCTTCTCGGCCGCGCTTTCCTGCACGTGTCGCATGTAAGCCGCCACCACGGCATGGCCGTGCGCCTCGGCCAGCTCTTGGAGCAAGCGCGCGCCCGTCTGGTTGGCCGCGAGCTGCGCCTCGATGTCGGCGACGTTCTGGTCGGGATCGCGGGCAGGGTAGGGCCCTTCGGCCAGGGCCTCGCGCAGGGCGCGCTCGTCGAGCTTTCCGCGCCGCACGACCGGAAGGGCGTCGAGCACGGCCCCCTCCTCGCTGATCGAGCGCGAAGCCGGGGGCATCGAGCCTGGCGTTGTTCCCCCGATGTCGGCGTGGTGGCCCCGGCTCGCCACGAAAAAGCGCAGCGCGCCGCGCCGATCGTGCACGGGGCTCAGCACGGTCAGATCGGGCAGGTGCGAGCCGCCTAGCGCAGGGGAGTTACTGGCAATGGCGTCGCCAGGCGCTAGGGTAGGGCAGGTCCTGAGCACGGCCTTGACCGTCTGCTCCATGGCGCCGAGGTGGACGGGAATGTGCGGCGCATTGGCCACCAGCTCGCCGTGGCGGTCGAAAAGCGCGCAGGAAAAGTCGAGGCGCTCGCGGATGTTGGTGGACAGCGCGGTGCGGCGCAGCGCGCTTCCCATCTGCTCGGCGATGGAGGTGAATCGATTGAGGAACAGCTCGAGCTGCACTGGATCGCGACGCGCGGTGACCCGAGGAGCCGGCGGCCGATGCCGCTCGCGCAGCCACAGGCGGCCGGCCTGGTCGACGTCCGCATCGAAGCCAGGATCGAGCACGATGGTGCCCGCCTGCTCGAGCACGATGGCCGGTCCAGCGATGCGGTCTCCAGCGCCGAGCTTCTCGCGCGCGATGACGGGCACGGGCTCGAAGCGGCGGCCTGTCCATAGCTCGCTTTGGCGCAGCACGGGTGGCGAGCCGCGCCCAGTGGCCAGCTCGGGCTCGGGCGGAGCGGGCCGATGGGCTTCGACGGCCACGCGCGCACTAACCACCTCGGTCGGATGCCTAGCGCGACGGTAGCCGAACAAGCGCTGGTGGGCGGCCTCGAAGCGCTGCCGAAGCTCGGCTGCGCTGCCCGCGTCCACGGTGAGCGAGGTCTCGGTGCCGCGGTAGCGCAGGTCGAGCTTGTGGCGCACGACTAGCTCGTCGGCGCGTGCGCCTTGGGCGAGGAGCTGCTCGGTGCCTTGGCGGCTCAGCCGCTCGAGCTCGCCTTGCAGCTGCTCGGGCAGCCCGGGGCAAAGCTCGCGCCGCCCGACGTCCTGCTCGCCGTGCCAGCCCAGCGCGGCCAGCCCCATGCCGTAGGCGGACAGCACCCCCGCGTACGGATGGCAGAGCACCTCGCGCATGCCCAGCCGTCGAGCGATACCGCAGGCGTGCTGGCCCGCGGCCCCGCCGAGCAGCACCAAGACGTGGCTCCGAAGGTCGTAGCCCTTGGCCACCGAGATCTGTCGAATGGCCTCGGCCATGCGCTGATTGGCCACCTCGACGAAGCCCGCGGCCGCCCGCTCGCGCGAATCGTCAAAGCCGGCTTTTCGCGCCACCTCGGAAAGCGCTACCCGCAGCCGCTCGGTCTCGAGCGCAAAGGGAAAGCGGTCGGGCAGTAGCCTGCCGAGGGCGAGGTTTGCGTCGGTCAGGGTGAGCTCGCGCGCCTCGGGACGGCCGTAGCAAAGCGGACCTGGCTTTGCGCCTGCGCTCTCGGGACCCACCAAAAAGCGCTGGCCGTCGAAGCGGCAGATCGAGCCCCCGCCCGCGGCCACGGTGTGCACGGCCAGCATGGGCGCGCGAATGCGCACGCCCGCGGTCTCGGTCTCGTAGCTGCGCTCGGGGCTGCCTGCCACGCGGCAGACGTCGGTGGAGGTCCCGCCCATGTCAAAGCCGATGAGCTCGGCGCAGCCCGCCTCTCGGCCGATATGCTCGCAGGCCACCACCCCGCCCGCGGGTCCCGACAAGACGGCCGCGGGCCCGCGAAAGCCGCCCGCGTCGGTGAGCGCGCCGCTCGACTGCATCAGCCGCAGGGTGCTGCCTGGCAGCTCGCGCGCTAGCCAATCGACGTACTCGCGCAGTAGCGGCGTTAGATATGCGTCCACGACCGCGGTATCGCCCCGTGCCAGCATGCCGAGCTCGGCGGAAAGCTCGTGCGAAAGACCCACGTGGGAGAAGCCCACCTGCCGAGCTACCGCGCCGATCTCGCGCTCGAGCTCGCCGCCCGCATAGGCGTGCATCACCACCACAGCCACGCTCTCGAGCCCGCGCTCGCGCAGCTCGGCAAGCGACGAGCGCAGCGCCGCGCCGTCGGGTCGGCTGAGCACGGTCCCATCGGGCGCCACGCGCGCGTCGACCTCCAGCACCTCTTGATACAGGGGCTCGGGCTTTTGGATCGCGAGCGCGAAAAGCTCGGCTCGCGCCTGCGTGCCAATGGCCAACAGATCGCCGAAGCCGCGCGTGATGACCAGCGCGCACGCTCTGCCGCGTCGCTCGAGCAGCGCGTTGGTGGCCACGGTGGTGCCCATGCGAAGCTCGCAGGGCGGTATGGGCTCGTCGGCCCCCAGCCCCAGGATCTGGCGGATCCCCTCGATGGGCGCCCTGTCGGAGGACAGCACCTTGGCGACCGACAGCCGACCGGTCGACGGATCGCGCCCCAGGCAGTCGGTAAAGGTGCCCCCGCGATCGATCCAGAGCTCCCAGCGGTCGTGCACGAGTCGAGGAATATCCTTGCGCGAAAAGCGCTACGTGAACTGTGCCACAGGCAGACCGACGAGCCGCCGCGCGATCACGTGCGGCCTATCGGTCGCGTGGAGCACGATGCCCCACGGTGCCCGCTTGCCGTAGTCCGCGAGGAAGATTTCCATGTGTCGCAGATCGCTCGAGCGGACGCGTTCTCGCATTTTGACCTCGACGGGCACGAGGCGCGAGCGATGCTCGATGACGAAGTCCACCTCGGCCCCTCCCGCGGTCCGCCAATAGTGGATCTCGGGCTTGGGGTGCACGGTCTCTCGCCAGGCGCGCAGCGCCACCAGAGCTCGGTTCTCGAGCAGCGACCCCGCTAGCCGGCTGGAACGGAGCCCTCTGGCGTCGCCGATCCCGCCGAGGTGCGCGGCGAGCCCCGAATCAAGCCAGTACAGCTTGGGCGCCTTGATGAGGCGTTTGGACGGATTGACCGAGTACGGCGAGAGCCTGGAGCTCTGAAAGGTGACCTCCAGCAGGTTCAGGTATCGATGGGCGGTAGCCTGAGATAGCCCCGCATCCCGAGCGAGATCCGTCTGGTTGAGCAGCTGTCCGATCCGAGCCGCGGCAAGCCCCATCAGGCGCTTGAAGTCGGGCAGCGACGCGATCTGCGACAGGTCTCGCAGGTCGCGCTCGAGATAGGTCTGCAGGTAGCCGTCGAACCAGAGCGAGCGCTCGGTCGCCGTGCGCGCGAGCACTGCCCGCGGCATTCCGCCGAAGAGTAGCTCGCGGCCTAGGCTTTCCGTGCGTACCGTGGACAGCTCGCTAACCCGCTCGGCGACGGCTGCCGCCGTCCTGCACCGAAGCACGCGCGACCACGGTGGCACCTGGCCATCGCCTCGCTTCTCTCCCGAGGTGAGAGGCGCGAGCCACAGGTAGACCGCGCGGCCCGCCAGCGAGTCGGCGACCTGGCGCATGCGCAAGAGGTTGGCCGATCCCGTGAGCAGGAAGCGTCCAGCGCGCCGACGCTGGTCGACGTCGCGCTTGATGGCCAAGAGCAGCTCGGGCGCGCGCTGCACCTCGTCCAGGGTGAGCCGACGACCGCGGGCGAGGAGGTCTTCGGGGCGCTTTCGCGCCAGCTCCAGCGCATCGAGATCATCCAGCGTCTGGAAGCTCCGCCCGCCCGCCGAGGGGAGGTTCTGGACCAGCGTGGTCTTGCCGGTCTGGCGCGCGCCCGAGACCACGACTACCGGATGCGAGCGCAGGGCTCGTTCGACGGCGGCGCCCAACGCGCGGGGGTAGTAGCGGCGATTCATGTGATGAATGATAATCATTCACGGCATGAAATCAGTACTCGGGGCTAGTCTACCGCGATCGCGTGGCTGCCAGGGCAGACCGTCACGGTGACCGGCTCGCGGCCCGGCCTGCGGAGCTCGAGCGGAAAGGCGCGCTGAGAGCGGGCATCGATGACCACGGCAGCTCCCGGCTCGGCGCGAGCCCGCGCCACCAGATCCACCAGGTTGTCCGAGCCGAGCTGCAGCCGCTCGACCCCGTGGCGGTCGCTGCGGTGCAGGCGCCAGACGATGCGGCCCTCGGCCCCGTAGACCTCGAAGCCGAGAACGGTCTCGAGCAGCATGGCGATGGGCCCCAGGCCCGACCAGCCCACGAAGTCCTGCCGCGAGTAGTAGGTGTCGTCCCAGCGGGTGGCGGGCTGGGCTAGCTCGGGCGCGTAGCACTCCCAGAGCGTCTGGTACTCGCCGTCTCGCTCCTCGGGCGCGATGGCCTGCTCGTCGGTGGGCGGGCTAGCGTAGACCTCGGCGAGGTGATCGAGGTGGCTCTCGGCCGCCTCGCGCGCCAGCTCGAAAAAGCCGCGCTGTCCGAGGCCGCGAACGATCATGTAGTTGGTCGGCGCCCATACCCCGCCGCGCCAGTAGTGGCCCGCTGCCGAGTACGCTGGCTCGGAGGCGGCCAGGGTGGGAAAGCGATGGGGGCGGGCGAACTCGGCGGGATCGGAGAGGTGCCCAGCGAGCTCGGCGAGCTGGTCGTCGTCGGCGACCTGGGCGAGCACCGTCCAGAAGGCGCCGATGTGCTTGACGCCCGCCTGTCCGCCCGCGGCCAGCGCGTCGTAGTAGTAGCCGTCGGCCGAGCTATACAGGTGCTGCTCGATCAAGCCCGCGATCTCGGCGTGCTTCTGCTGCCAGAGCGCTTGGCGGTCGGATTGGCCGAGCGCCTCGGCAATGCGGGCGAGCTCGAGCGCTGCCAGGGCCTGCTGCGCGGACATGTCCACCCAGCCCGCGTGCCCGACGGCGCCGCGCGGGGTGTTGTCCATGCCCGAGCCGAGATCGGTCTGATAGTAAAGGCCCTGTCCTTCGGGCGCCCTCAGGTTCTGCTCGAGCCAGCCGAAGTACTGCTCGAGCTTGGGCAGGACCGTCTCGAGGCGGCTCGCATCGGCGGTGCTCTGGTAGTAGGCCCGCTCCACCCAGGAAAATAGCGGCGGGTTGACCATGGGCTCGTCCGCGGTGGGCTCGCCGATCTGCTGACCGTCCGTTTCCGAGTACACTCGCTGGATGTAGCCGTCGGGGCGCTGGCGCTCATAGAAGTTATCCAGCGTGGCCATGACCGGGAAAAGCCGCGCGCCATAGCGACCGAACAGGGCGATGAAGCAGCTATCCCACTGGTAGATCTGCTCGTTGAAGCCCTCGTCCATGTACGCTTCGGCCAGCCCGTTTTCGGCCGTGCCAAAGGCCACCTTGTCCCAGGCCATCTGCCAGGCGGCCCAGTAGAGCTCGAGCCACGCGGGCGCCTCATCGATTATGGGCTCGGGCAGGAACGCGCGGTAGCCGTCGAGCGGCACCGAGCGCCGCAGCGCGACGTCGCGCCAGATCCCGCCGTCGCCGCCCCAATCGTTGACCCGCAGCGCGATGAGGTTTTCCCCGCCGAAGTCGATGGCCGGATCGACGCGGGCAATGGTCTGCCAGCCCCATACCGAGCGATCGGGGTACTGCCCGTAATGGCGCAGCAGCTCGCCATTTATGTACAGGTCGTACTCGTCGTCCACGCCGCTGGCGATGAGCCGCAGCGTCGAGCCCTGCCACGAGGAGGGAATGCTCACCCACTGGCGGTACCAGCCGAGCCCGTCGTAGCCCGGGTAGCCCTGCTCCTCCCAGCTCTGCCCAGCCTCGATGTCCGCCCACTCGCAATCGTCGTAGCCCGTGGCGTACCAGCTTTGCGCGACGCCCTCGTCGCTCGGATCGGTGCGAAACCGCCAGCCCTGCCTTAGGGACAGAATCGCCTGGGCCACCTCGTCGAGCGAGCCGGTCGGCACGGGCGCTGGATCGTCGGGCTCGACGCAGCCGCCCGCGGAGCCACCCGAGCCGCCCGAGCCAGCGCCGCCGTCGAGCCCGGCTCCAGCCGACCCAGCAGGGGAGGCGTGGTCCGCGCCACAGCTCGCAGCCGCCAGCGCCAACGCGGCGAAAAGGGCGCAGCCGAGCGCGCTCGCCGAAAACGGACCTACGAGCTTGGCCAGCATGTGGGCCCCGCGGGCTAGGCCAGGCCCAGCGAGAAGCGCAGCGCCTCGTCGAGCGCGGCGAGCTTTTGGGGACGGAGCGCCGCGACTCGCTCGTGGAGCCAGGTCTTGGGGATCGTGACGAGGTTGTCAGCGTTGGCCACGCACCGCTTGGGCAGGCCGTCGCGGGCGCCCAAGGGAACCTCTGACTCAATGGCGCGTATGGTCCGCGATACTTCGACCACGGTCACCGACGTGCGAACGGCATACGCGCTCCCTCGCGAGACGAGCACGACCGGACGCCGACCGGCTGGCGCAGGGAGCTTGGCCCACCAGATCTCGCCGCGATTCATTCCCAGGGCTCCCAGGCCGCGGTGGCAGCAGCGGCCACCGCGGCCACGTCGGCCGTCGCCTCGGGCTGGCGCAAATAGGCCTCGGCGTAGCGGCGGTCCTCGTCGCTCGGCTCTCCGTGGGCCGCGAGCCACTCCTGGACCGCCTGAGCCACGATGGCGCTGCGCGAGCGCCCGAGACGCCGCCGCGCGGCATCCAGACTGTGCAGAGTCTTGGCAGGAAGGCTCACTGCCACTTTTGCCACCTTGGTCATACCGTATTCATACCACGGCAATGACCCTGCGGCAACGAAGGGGCATGACCGCCAGGTTCCCTACCAGCCCAATGAGGAGTTGCTCCTCGCGCTTGCTTCGTGGGCCGTAGTACAACGACCGCGTTCCGCCTTTTTAGCTCGGAGCCCCTGCCATGCCCCTCGCCTTTCGTTCGCTGAGCCACGGCACCGTGGCCTTTGGCTTTTTCAACATCGAGAGCGATATGCTGCTGCTCGAGCAGGCCTTCTTCTTCGCCGACCGCTTCTGCCGCGCGGTGGTGGAGCTGGCCCAGGCGCTGGCCGAGGCGCGCGGCACGGAGGGCAGCGTCGAGGGCAGCGCCGCTATCGATGTGGCGCTCGACGGCTGGCGGATCGACGAGCCCGCCGAGGTAGGCAACCTGCACGGCGCCATCGCTGGGGTGGATCTGTCCGGCTTCATCGGCGCCACCTACGAGCGCTTTCCGTTCCCCGCGCATCCCGAGGCGTTCAAACAGTCGCCCAAAGGCGCCCGCAGCCAAACCGAGGTAACGGCCATGATCGAGCGCTTCGGCAGGCCCGAGCGTTTCGAGCTGAGCAGCGATTCCAGCGGCGAGCGCGTGCGCCTTGCGGGGATCGACTTCGATGGGCAGGCCTTCGCCGAGCTCGTCGACTACGTCGAGCACGGCGGCTACCCGCGCTACCAAGGCGAGCGCCGTCCCTCCTACGTTGAGCACATGATGACCGAGCTTGTCGCGCTCTCGGCGCCGTGGGTAGCTGCTATCATCCAGCAAGGCTCATGAGATCGATTCGCCTCGCCGCCTGCCTGCTGCTGCTCAACGGCTGTGGCAGCGACGAGTCCGCGCCGCTCGTCGAGCCCGCGGGCATCGTGGTGGTCACCTTCAACACGGGCACCTCCGAGAGCATGGGCCACGATGCCTTGCCCGACGACGGCTACGGCAGCGCCGAGGCCGCGATCTCGGACCAGTGGTACGGCGACGGCCTGGCTTGGCTTGCGGTGCTCGAGGACACCCAGCGCTTCTTCCAGGGGCTAGACGCTGACATCGCCGCCTTCCAGGAGATCTTCTACAGCGGCGAGTGCGCCGACATCCCTGCCGAGGCCAGGGCGGGCTTCATCTGCGAGAGCTGGCAGCCCGGTGACCCCACGGTGGCCCAGCTCGTGGTGGGTGAGGGCTGGCAGGTCGCCTGCCACCTCGAAAAGCCGGACAAATGCGCGGCCGTCAGAAGCAGCTTCGGCACCTTCCGCGGCTGTGACGACGACCTGTGCCTGGATGGGCTAGCTGGCGCCGAGGTAGACGGCTGCGGCTCGGGCTCCCGCGTCGGCCGCGGGGTGATCGACGCGACCGACGGCTCCACCGTTACTCTGGTCAGCGTGCACGGCTCCTCGGGCATGGAAGAGGACGACCAACAGTGCCGCGCCCGCCAGTTCGAGCAGGTGTTCGTGGACTTGGGCCTGGGCGACGGCGAGCCCGCTGCCAATGGCGAGCGCAACCTCATCATGGGCGACTTCAACACCGATCCCGGACGCATGACCGATCTGGACGGCGCCGTGGTGCTGAACGAGCACGTGGGCGAGGAAAAGCCCTTCCACTTCGTCAGCGACGTAGGCCCGAGCGCCCAGCCCACCTACGTCCTGTTCAACATCGACCACGTCATCTCCGACGCCTTCGACGGGAGCTGCTGGGCCGCTGGGGTCACCGAAGGCCACGAGGCCGTCAGCGACGTCCGCTACTTCGACCACAAGCCGATCGTTTGTCGGATCTGGTGAGGAGGCGCTGGCTCGCGGACGCCGATCGCCGCTCGCTATTGCTAGCCCGCGCGCTGCGGGTGCATGGTAGGGGCGTCGTGCACGAGCTTTCCCTGGCCCAGAGCATCTGCGATACCGTGCGCGCTCATCTGCCCCCAGGGCAGAAGGTGCGCACGGTGGTGGTGGAGTGGGGGCCGCTTTCGGGCGTGGTGCCCGAGTCGCTCGAGTTCTGCTTCGACATCGTGGCCAAGCGCGCGGGGCTTGCCGAGGCCAAGCTCGAGCTCAGGAGCACGCGGCCGAGCGCGAGCTGTCCGGCTTGCCAGGCGAGCTTCACGGTGGAGCAGATGTGGGCCGAGTGCCCCGAGTGCGGCCACGGGCCCGTGACAGTGGCCGGGGGCAGGGAGTTTCGGCTAAAGGAGATCGAGGTGGACGATGTGTGAGCACTGCGGCTGCGGTCATCCCGGGTATCCCCCGCGTCATGAGCACGACCACGGCGGCGGCGAGCCGCACGAGCATGAGCGCGGCCGCACCATCGAGCTCGAGCAGGACGTGCTCGCCCATGACCGCGCCCACGCCGCGGCGCTCCGTCGCAAGCTTTCGGCGCAGGACGCGCGGCTCGTCAACGTCATCGGCGGTCCGGGCTGCGGCAAGACCGAGCTTCTCAGCGCGCTCATCCGAAAGCTCGGCACCACCGTGCGCTGCGTGGTCATCGAAGGCGACCTGGCCACCGACAACGACGCCCAGCGGATCCGCGCAGCTGGGGCACCCGCCTACCAGGTCCAAACGGGCACGGCCTGTCACCTTAGCGCGCACGACGTCGAGCACGCCCTCGGGCACCTCCCCCCGCTCGAGCCGCGCACGCTGGTGCTGGTCGAGAACGTGGGCAACCTGGTTTGCCCGAGCATGTTCGATCTGGGCGAGTCGCTGCGCCTCGTGTGCCTGTCGGTTACCGAGGGAGCCGACAAGCCGCAGAAGTACCCCGTCTCCTTTCACCATGCCGATCTCGTAGCGATCACCAAGCGCGATCTGCTCCCCCATGTGGACTTCGATCTCGACGGCTGCCTCGGCATGATCGAGGACATCAAGCCTGGCGCAGCCTCCGTCGTGACCTCGGCCCGAACGGGCGAGGGGATCGGACAGCTCGCCGAGCGGCTGGCAGCGCTATGGGAAGGCTAGCGCATCGAGCGCGATGAGCTTGCGACGCCTGGCATACGAAAAGGGCGAAAGCGCCGAGGAAAAGGCGCCGTCCGTCGCGGCCGCGCCACCCGAGCGGCGTCGGCTCATGGTCGAGGGCGTGGTGCAGGGCATTGGCTTCCGCCCGCTGGTCTATCGGCTAGCCCGCGAGCAGAGCCTGACCGGTCGGGTGCGCAACCAAGGTCGCGGGGTGAGCATCGAGATCCAGGGACGCCCGGCCGACCTCGTCGAGTTTGCGCGACGGCTGCGCGCCGAGCTTCCCCCTGGTGGGCGCATCGATCGAAGCTGTAGCGAAGAGCTGCCCGCGGTATCGGAGGAGCGGCAGTTCGTCATCTCACCGAGTGAGCAAAGCCGCGAGCGAAGCGTTTCCCTAGCCCCTGACCGCGGCGTCTGCCCCGCCTGTCTGGCAGAGATGAGCGATCCGGCCGACCGCCGCCACGGCTATCCCTTCATCAATTGCACGGCCTGCGGGCCGCGCTTCACCATTGCGCGCGAGCTTCCCTACGACCGCGGCAGGACCACCATGGCCGCGTTCGAGATGTGCTCGGATTGCCGCGCCGAGTATGACGATCCCGCTGACCGCCGCTATCACGCCGAGCCCATCGCCTGCCCGGCCTGCGGCCCGAGCATCTGGCTGCTCGAGGCTGGAGCCACGGCCGATCTGGAAAACCCGCCCACGCCGCAGAAGCCGCCCGAAGCGTGGATCCGCGAGGCCGTGGCCCGACTCGAGCAGGGCTGCGTCGTGGCGATCAAAGGCCTCGGCGGATTCCACCTCGCAGCCAACGCGCGCAGCGACCAAGCCGTGCGTCGGTTGCGCCAGCAAAAAAAGCGGCCGCGAAAGCCCCTGGCCGTCATGGTGCGGGACCTCGAGACGGCTCGCCGCGCCGTCGAGCTCGACCAGGCCTCGGAAGCGCTCTTGCGCTCGCCCGCCGCGCCCATCGTGCTCGCTCCGCACGGGCGCGATTGCGATCTATCCGACGAGCTGGCGCCAGATCTACGCGAGCTCGGCGTGATGCTGCCCTACACGCCGCTTCATCACCTACTGCTGCAAAAGGGCCCTGACGCTCTGGTCATGACCTCGGGCAATCATCCTGCTGAGCCCATCACCACCAAAAATCGCGAGGCAATCGAGCACCTGCCCGCCGATGCCTACGTGCTGCACGACCGGGACATCCACGTGGCCAATGACGACTCGGTGGTGCGCCAGAGCGCGCACGGGCCCATGCTCGTCCGCCGCTCGCGCGGCTACGTGCCCGAGCCCTTCGATGCCGCCCACCTTCCCGAGGCAGAGGTGCTGGCGCTGGGCGCCCAGCTCAAGGTGACGGTGACCACCTTGAGCCGCGGCCAGATGGTGGTGGGTCGCCATCTGGGCGATCTGGACAACGTCAGAGCCGAGCAGGCCTTTCGGCAGGAGCTAGAGCGCGTGCTGGACTTCGCCGCCCTCTCGCCCGCGGCCGTGGCCGTGGATCGGCACCCCGATCTGGCCTCGACCGAGCTCGCCGAGCAGGCCTTTGGCCACTTGCCGCTCATGCGCATCCAGCACCACCACGCCCACCTTGCCGCGGTGCTCTTCGAGCATGGCCTCGGACCCGAGGCGCAAGCGGTGGGGATTATCCTCGACGGCTTTGGCCTGGGCGATGACGGGGCCATCTGGGGAGGGGAGATCCTGCGCGGGGGCTACGCGGGCTTCGAGCGGTTGGCCCACCTGCGCTATGTGCCTCAGCCGGGTGGGGATCGCGCCGCCCTTCAGCCCCACCGCATGGCCACCAGCTTGCTCGTCGATGCCGAGCTGCCGCCCGATCCCGCGCTCGGCTATGACGAGCAGATCGCCGCGCTCTGCCAGGTAGACGCCGTCTCGCCACCGACCAGCAGCACGGGCAGGCTGTTCGACGGCGTTGCCTCGATCCTGGGCCTGGCCCCGCGCGAGCAGGACTACGAGGCCGAGGCAGCCATGCTGCTCGAAGCCGCGGCAGAGCCGTCGTGCACCGACGGCTACCCGCTCGGAAAAACGGGCTCCGAGCTCGATACCCGCGAGCTTGTGCGCGCTCTGGTCGCCGACCGCGCCGAGCTTCCTATCCGAGCGGCGCGCTTTCACAACGGGCTGGCCGATGGGCTTGCCGCGGCAGCGCAAGAGGCGGGCTGCGAGCGGGTGCTGCTCGGCGGAGGATGCCTGCTCAACGCCGTGCTGCTCGGCAGGCTGGTGCGAACGCTCCGTCGGGCGGGCTTGCAGGTGCTATGGCCGCACGAGCTCCCGCCAGGCGACGGCGGGCTTTCCGCGGGCCAGGCAGCCTGCACGGCGTGTATGCTGGCCCAAGGGACGAGAGGTTGACGATGTGCGTGGCCGTACCTTTGCAAGTGCTTTCCATCGAGGATCAGATGGCCCGGGTCGGCGCCTCGGGCGTCGAGATGGAGGTGGGGCTGCAGCTGGTCGATGAGGAGGTTGCGGTCGGCGACTACGTCATCGTGCACGCTGGCTTTGCCATAAGCCGGCTCTCGGCCGAGGAGGCCGAGGAAACTTTGGTCATCCTGCAGCGGCTCGAGGCGTCATGGCAAAGCAAGGCCGAGTAGACGACGAGGCGCGCGAGCACCTTGAGCGGCTTCGGGCCTGGACTGGCAAGCCGCTCACCTTCATGGAGGTATGCGGCACGCACACCATGGCCGCGGCTCGCGCGGGCCTGCGACAGCTTTTACCGAAAACGATTCGCCTCATCTCGGGCCCGGGCTGCCCCGTGTGCGTGACCCCGGTCGCGTACGTGGATCACGCGCTCGCGCTTTCCGCGCTCGAGGACGTGACCGTGGCGAGCTTCGGCGACTTGCTGCGCGTGCCTGGCTCGGCCTTGAAAAAGGGGCAAAAGGCCCCGAGCCTCGCCGACGCGCGGGCCCGGGGCGGAGACGTCCAGGTGGTCTACTCGCCGCTCGATGCGCTGCGGCTGGCGCAGGAGCGCCGCACGCGGCAGGTGGTCTTCTTGGGCGTGGGCTTCGAGACCACTGCGCCCGTTCTGGCCGCCACCATCGTTCAGGCAGCCGAGCTGGGGCTCGATAACTTCTTTTTGCTGGCCGCGGCCAAGACCATTCCTGGCGCCCTCGCGATCCTGGCCGCCTCGGACGAGCTCGGCCTCGACGGCCTTCTCTGCCCCGGCCACGTCAGCGTCATCCTGGGTAGCGAGATCTATCGCCCGCTTGCCGAGCAACACCGCGTACCTTGCGCCATTGCTGGCTTCGAGCCGCTCGAGATCCTGCGCGGCCTGGTGGCCCTGCTCGAACAGGCCCAAAGCGGTGTGGCTCGCGTGGACAACTGCTACCCCGGGGCCGTGCAGCCCGAGGGCAATCCCAAGGCCCGAGCCGTCATGGACCAGGTGTTCGAGCCGGCCGACAGCGCGTGGCGTGGCCTCGGCGTGATCCCCCAAAGCGGGCTCGCCATTCGCGAGCCCTACGCTGCCTTTGATGCCGCGCGGCAGCTCTCGGTCGAGCTTCCCGAGCCGCGCGAGCCCGAGGGCTGTCGCTGCGGCGATGTCTTGCGCGGTCTGCTCGATCCCGCCGAGTGCGGCCTGTTCGGTGCGCTCTGCACCCCCGCCGATCCCAAGGGGGCGTGCATGGTCAGCAGCGAGGGCTCGTGCGCGGCCCGCTATCTATTCCTTTCAGAGCACGGCGACTCGCGTCAGGTGGAGCCAACGCGATGACGATCACCTTGAGCCACGGAGCAGGAGGAAGGCTGTCGCACCAGCTCGTCGCCGAGCATTTTTTGCCGCGCCTTTCCAACCGGGCGCTCGCCGAGCTCGGCGATGCGGCGGTCCTCGACGGCGAGCTGGCGCTTTCCACCGACGGCTACGTGGTCACCCCGCGCTTTTTCCCAGGCGGAGACATCGGTCGGCTGGCGGTGTGCGGCACGGTCAATGATCTAGCCATGGTGGGCGCCGAGCCCGTCGCGCTCACGGCCTCCTTCATTCTCGAGGAGGGGCTGTCGCTGGACGAGCTGGATCGCATCATCGACTCCATGGCCGCCGCGGCCGAAGAGGCCCGCGTTCCCGTCGTGGCAGGGGATACCAAGGTGGTGGCCCGCGGCGGTTGCGACGGCGTGTTCATCACCACCTCGGGCATCGGCAGGCTGCGGGGCGGCTTTCGGCCTTCGCCCCGCAGGGTGGTGCCATCCGACGTGGTCATCGCGAGCGGCACCCTCGGCGATCACGGCATGGCCGTCATGGCCTGTCGACAAAACCTGCGGCTAGGCGGCGAGCTCCAGAGCGATGTGGCGCCCTTGGCCGATCTGGTGGCCGCTCTGCGCGACGCGTCCATCGACGTCCACGCCCTGCGGGATCCAACCCGCGGCGGCGCGGCGCAGAGCCTGGTCGAGATCGCCCAGGCTGCCGAGGCCACCATCGCCCTGCGCGAGGCGGACTTGCCCATAAGGCCCGCCGTCGGGGTGGCCTGCGAGCTACTCGGCATCGATCCGCTGTTCGTGGCCAACGAGGGCAAGCTCCTCGCCCTGGTGCCCGAAGGGCAAGCCGAGGGCGCGCTGGCCGTGCTGCGCCGCCATCCGCGCGGCACCGACGCCGCGATCATCGGCGCCGTCCGCCGCGGCGAGCCCGCCGTCGAGCTACAGACTTCGCTGGGCGCGAGTCGCCGAGTGCGGATGCCGCTCGGCGAGCTGCTCCCGCGCATCTGCTGAGCGGTTGCCCGCCCCTTGCCGCTATGGTCGCGCGCGGGTGCGGCTCAGGCGCTGCGTTGCGCCTTGGGAAAGACGTTCAGGTACTTGGCGGCCATCTTGAAGAGGAAGATGCCGAGCGCGACCAGGCCGATGCTCAGCAATACCTCGGTGGCCGACGGGAAGTAGCGATAGCCAGCCGCGCTGTCCGCCTCATAGCTGCCGAGGATGCAGACATTGAGCCGATTGAGCAGCACGCCGCCGATCACCAGGCCGTTGACCGAGACGATTCCCCCGAAGCTCTTGCGGATCCGAGGAACGACGAGCAGCGCCAGCGGAAGCAGCACTCCGAGGACCATCTCCAAGAGGAAGGAGTTGCCCGTGAAGCCGCCGTCAAACGCGGCGCCAAGCCCTGGGCCTCGCACGAGCTCGACCAGCTTCATCAGCAGGTACACGCCGAGGACGAAGAACAGGGCCTTGGCCAGACCAGCGAGGATATCCTCGGGCGGCTCGTGCCCGAAGGCCCTGGCGCTCACCACGCACTCCAGGCTGACCATGGCGAGCCCCATCATCAGCGCTGAGACGAGGAAGAGGTAGGGCAGCAGCGAGGAGTACCACAGCGGCGAGAGCTTGCCCGGGGCGATGAGGAAAAGCGCGCCCAGCGAGGACTGATGGAGCACCGACAGGATGCCCCCGCACAGAACGATGGGCACGATGAGCCATTTGGCAACGGCCTTGGCTCGGCTCCAGCCGAGCCGCTCGAAGAGCATGGGCGAGAGCTCGAGGACGAGCGTCGCGGTGTAGAGCATCACCAGCACGGCCACGACCCACATCACCGAGTGGACCTGCCACATCACCGCTGGGTGCCACAGCCGGAAGGGATGGCCGACGTCCAAGAAGACGGCGATCACCTCCAGGAGGTAGCCCAGAAACGCCGTCAGGATCGCGGGGCGGACGATGGGCTGGTACTTCTTCATGTTCAGGAGGTAGACGGCGGCAGCAATGATGAACCCGCCCGCCGCCATGGCCACCCCGCCCAGCACGTCGAAGGCCAACCACAACCCCCAGGGGAACCCGTCATTCATATTGGTCACCGCCCCGAGGCTGTGGCTCATTCGGTAGACGCCGACGCCCAACCCCACCGCGATGAGCAGTACGAGCACGATGGAGAAAGGAGTAAACAGCTTGATTTCGCGGTCGGTTCTCATCAGGCGCTCTCCTCGTGGGATTGCTTCGGCCAGACACTGCAACCGAGGGTGCGAAGCTCGTCGGCTACCATTGCCAAAAGGGGCTCCAGGCTGGCCTCGACCTCGCCCGACAGCTCGAGGCCCGTGCCGAGATCTTTTGGCTCGACGCCGAACAGGACGAGGTTCTTCGGGCGCATCCCCATTAGGGTTGCCGTGGCCAAGAGATCGCTGAGCCCGAGCTGGTGGGGCGAGAGCTTGACCGAGAAGACCTGGGTAACCTCGTCGTCCTCCAGCCGTGCGATGCTGCCTGGAGCCTGTCCGCGGCTCAGCGCATCCAGGATCACCAGGTGCTCGCGCTCTTCGAGGTACGAAAGAAGCTCCAGCCCCGAGGTGCCGCCGTCCAGCAGCTCGACCTCGGGCGAAAAGGCGAAGCGCTCGCCCATCTGCTGGACCGCGTGCACACCCACCCCCTCGTCCTTCAACAGGATGTTGCCGACTCCGAGCACCAGAACGCTCATCCGTGCCTCCGGGCGTCGCGGCTCACACTGCCCGCACGCGAACGATCTCCCGCGAGCTGTCGTCGACCAGATGAATGGCGCAGGCCAGGCACGGGTCAAAGGAGTGGACGGTGCGGAGCACCTCGAGCGGTTTTTCCGGGTCGGCAACTGGGTTGCCGACCAGCGCTGCCTCGTAGGGGCCAGGGGCGTCATCGCCGTTGCGCGGACCAGCATTCCACGTGGAAGGGACCACGGCCTGGTAGTTCTTGATCTTGCCGTCTTCGATCACCACCCAATGCGACAGCGTGCCGCGCGGGGCCTCGTGGAAGCCGAAGCCGCGCTGCTCGCCTTTGGGAAAGGAGGGTGCGTTGAAGGTGTCGGTATCGCCCTTGGCAATGTTGGTGACCAAGGCCTGCCACTGCTTTTTCAGCTCGTCGTAGAGCACGGCGCAGCGCACGACCCGGGCGGCGATGCGGCCGATGGTCGAGTGCAGAGCCTTGACGTCTACGTAGGTGCCAGCCAGCGAGCGCACCAGCCCGAGCGTCCTATCGACATAGGCCTTGGTGGGCTCGTGCCCGGCTGCGACCATCGCGAGCACGTTCGCCAGGGGGCCGACCTGAGCCGGCTGCCCCTTGAACGATGGCGCCTTGACCCAGGAGTACTTGCCGTCCGGGTCGAAGTCGCCGTGCTGAGGCACGGTCTCCTCCTGCCAGGGGTGGCGCGTCCAGTCGCCGTCGTACCAGGAGTGCTTGACGCTCTCCTGGACGTTCGTCTTGAAGAGCTCGTCTTTATAGCTCTGGATCGGCTCGAATGCGCCGAGGTCCCCGTTCGGGATGTACCCGCCAGGCAGGCTGAGCTTCTCGCCCTTGGTGTCCATGGGCATGTCGGGTACCGACAGGTAGTTGGTCACGCCCGCGCCGTGCCGAGTCCAGTCGGCGTAGAAGGCGCCCACCGCGGCCACGTCGGTGAGCATGGCGTTCTCGATGAAGTCGCCCACCTCGTCGATGAGCGTCTTGATGTAGTACAGCCGCTCGAGAGTGAGCGTGCCCTGGCTGTCCGGGTTGATGGGGTTGGCCACGCCGCCCACGGCCAGGTTCTGGATGTGGGGCGTCTTGCCGCCCAGGATGGCGACGACCTTGTTGATCGTCCGCTGGACCTCCAGGGCCTGCAAGTAGTGGGTGGCCGCCAGCAGGTTCACCTCGGGCGACAGCTTCATGGCCGGGTGTCCCCAGTAGCCGCTGCCGTAGATGCCGAGCTGCCCGCTCTTGACAAAGGCTCCCAGCCTGTCCTTGACGGCCTGGATCTCCTGCGTGCTATTGCGCTTCCAACCGGAGAGCTTCTGGCCCAGCTCGGCGGCGGCCTTGGCATCGGCCGACAGCGCCGAGACGATGTCGACCCAGTCCAGGGCGCATAGGTGATAGAAATGAACGATGTGGTCGTGGACGCCGTGGGCGCCGATGATCATGTTCCGGATGTACTGAGCGTTGAGCGGCACTTCCAGATCGAGGGCGTTTTCCACCGCGCGCACCGAGGTGATGGCGTGGACGGTGGTGCAGACGCCGCAGATCCGCTGGGTATAGATCCAAGCATCGCGCGGGTCCCGTCCCTGCAGGATGAGCTCGATGCCGCGCCACATCTGTCCCGAGGACCAGGCATTGGTGACCTTGCCCGCGCCGAGCTCGCAGTCGATCCGCAGGTGGCCTTCAATCCGGGTGACGGGATCGATGGTGATCGTCTGTGCCATGGTCTACGCCTCCTCTCGAGCCTTTCGGCGTCGGGTGATGAGCCAGCTGGCCGTGCTGAGGACGAAGACGCCGCCGACCACAGCCGGAACCTGGGCGATGTACGCCCCCGTGCGAGCGGGCAGCGGCTCGTCGGGGATCCTAGGGCTGAAGCCCAGCGACGCAAACGACACGCCCGCCATTACCAGCATCTGCGTCCCGCCCGCCTCCTTCATGCCGTAGACGCGGTCGACGTAGCGGGCCGCCTTGCGCCGCGATCGCTGCGGGGAGTTGACCGCTGCGATGGGAAAATCGTGCTCGCTGCCCGGAGCTAGAGCGAGCCTTCTCGCCGCCTCCTGGCGCAGCGAGGCCACCGTGCCGAAGAGCGAGGCCCCCGTGGGGCATGCCTCGCAGCAGGCCGAGATCTTGCCCTCGGCTCGTCGGTGTCGGCAGAGCTCGCATTTGCGGATGCGAGGCGAGCTGCTGCGCCACTCGAATCGGGGAATGTCGAACGGGCAGCCGAGCTGACAGTAGCGGCAGCCGATACAGCGCTCCTCGCGATAGTACACCGTACCCGTCGTGGGCTCCTTGCTGAGCGCGCCCACCGGGCATACCGAGGCGCAGGCTGGCGCCAGGCAATGCATGCAGTTGCGCTTGATGAACGAATACCCGCTGTCGGCCGCGTCTTTGGTCGCCGCGTTGCCGTCCTTGCGGACCTTGATGACGCTCAAGCTGCTCGCCGTGAGCACCGCGGGGGCGTCCCAGATCCGGTCGGAGCTGGCATACTCGTAGGGCACGCGGCCGTGCTCGTCGTAGAGCACGCCCCCGGGCTCGGTGTTGGCCTTCTTGCAGCCGACCATGCACGCTTTGCAGCCGATGCACAGGGTGGCGTCGTAGAGCATGCCCACCGCCTCGGGCGGCAGCTCGGCGCTCGCGGGAGCCTTGGCGGCCCGGCCTACCGCGGCGCCAGAGGCAGCCAGGGCTCCCCCCGACGCGGCGATCCGCAGAAAGCCTCGCCTACCGATGACCATGACCTATTTCCCCCGCTTTTTCTTGCTCGAGCCGACCGAGCTCGCCACCGCCGTGGCCGCGACTCCGACGGCCGCACCGACCAGCCCGGCTGCGGCCAAGGTGTTGGCCTTCGACGTATCCTGCTCGGGGTAGACCGCTGGATAGAGCGAGGGCGGCGTGGCAAAGGCCGGATGGGCCTGCTCGTGAAGTGGAGCGGAAAAGCCCACGCCTTTTTCCGAGCAGCCGAAGCAGGGATGCCCCGTGCCGACCGGCCAGGCGCCCGAGCCGACGTCTCCGAAGAGGATGGCGGGGCAGTTGTTGTAGGTCTCGGGCCCCTTGCACCCCAGCTTGAACAAGCAGTAGCCCTGTCGGTGGCCCTCGTCGCCGAACTGGCCCGCGAACCGCCCCGCGTCGAAGTGGGGTCGTCGCTCGCAGTTTTCGTGGATGAGCCGCCCGTAGGCGAACTTGGGCCGCAGCTTGTCGTCGAGCTCGGGCAGCTTGTTGAAGGTCAAGTAGTGCAGGATGGTGGACAGCAGGTTGTACGGGCTCGGGGGGCAACCGGGCAGGTTCACGATCGGGATGTTCTTGCCCTCCAAAATGGTGTGCACGGCCGTGGCGCCCGTGGGATTCGGATCGGCCGAGGGGAGCCCACCCCACGACGAGCAGGAGCCTAACGCGATGACGGCCTTGGCCTGCGGGGCCATTTCGTGCAGGAGCTCGAGGGCCGTGCGCCCGCCGATTTTGCAGTAGACCCCGCCGTCTTTGATTGGAATGGCGCCGTCCACCACCAGGATGAACTGACCCTGGTTCTCTTTGAGCGAAGCGACGCGGGCCGCCTCGGCCTGATGGCCAGCGCCCGTGTTCAGAGTTTCATAGTAATCGAGAGAGATGAGCTCGAGGATGAGCGTCTCCAGGGTGGGGTGGGTCGCGCGGAGCAGGGTCTCGCCGCAACCCGTGCACTCTTGGGCCGATAGCCACAGCACGGGCGGCCGCTTCTTCGCCGCGGTGGCGGCCCGGGCGATCGTCGGTCCCATGCTCGCGGGCAGGCCCAAGTAGACCGCCGCTGCCGAGCAGAGCTGTACGAACCGCCTTCGAGATACGCTGCTGCCGTCCGCTCCCGAGCCTTCGTGCTTCATCGCGCCGTCCCCTTGCCCAGGCAGTCGCTGCTGCCGTCCCCAAACGAAGGCGCCCCCAACTCGGTTGACGCGCGGTTCCCCACCCCGATCGCGTGCGCCGAGACAACACACGCGCCGCAGTAGTCGAGCGACGCTACCATGGGCTTTTCCGAGAAGCCAACTCGGACTTATGGCCAGACGTCAGCCCATAGCCCGGCGAATGGGCGAGCTGCGGTTTGACGCAGTGCGCCAGACGGGGGCTATCGAGCTAGGGCGTGCACGAGCAGACGAGCTCTACGGCGCCGTCCGTCTGGCACGCCGCCGTGGCGAAGCCCGCCGCTGTGGGCATCTCGGCAAGGGCTGCAGCAGGCGTGGCCGCGCAGCTGCAGCCGTCCTCGGGCAGCAGCACGGTGACGTGGCGGCCGACGACGCACTCGAAGTCGAGCGCGATGCGGCGCTGGTTCCAGTCGGGCGACAGCGCGGGTACCGAGGGAAGCTCGCTGGGCTGCGGGGTCGCGTAGACCGGATCGAAAAGCGGCTTGCGCTCGCCCGCGGCGTTTAGGAAGGCAAAGCCGCCGTCGCTCAGGTAGTAGTCCCACAGCACCGCCGAGACATTGTGCTCGGCGAAGACGGCGTTGACGTCCTGGACGTAGCGGTCAAAGTCGGTCGTGGTGGTAATGCCGCCGTACTCGCCTATCCATACGGGGACGCCGCGATCGAGCTGGTGCCCCACGGTGGCGAGCACGTGTTGCTCGAGCGCCTCGCGGTCGCCGTCGTAGCCGTTGCCGTCGGGCTCGTGTATCTCGCGAGGATAGAAGTGGCCCGCCCAAACGATCTGCTCGCGGCGCTCGGCCGGGATCTCGAGGGGATCGGCCTGGCCGAGCACGAAGCCAGCCGAGGGCTCGAGGAAGTAGCGCTTGCCTGGGCAGACCGCGTCGATGGCGTCGACTAGCCGCAGGTAAAACGGCAGCAGCACCTCGTTATCGAAGCGCGGGTCGAACAGCGGCGTGCCCGGATAGGGCTCGTTGAGCAGGTCGAAGCCGAGCACGCGCGGCTCGTCGCAGACCGCCGCGGCCATGGCGAGCCAGGCGTCGGTGAAGGCCTGCTGGAGATCGGGCTCGGCCCAGAACAGGTCGAAGCAGCCCGTGACCTGACGCGTGGCATAGTTGGCCCACCAGGGGCTGGTGGGCTCGTAGCCCGCGGTGATCTCATCGGGGCAGGCCCAGCCTGGGGCGCCATGGGAGGCAAAGGGAACGCCCCAGACGTCCTGGTGCATGTCCACCACCACGTAGAGCCCAGCGTCGGCGAGCATCTGCACGCGCTCGGCAAAGGCCTCGAGGTAGCCCTGGTCCACCGCGGCGGGCGCCTCGGGCGTGATGGCCTTCCAGAAGGTCAAAAGCCTCGCCGCGTTGATGCCGCTAGAGAGCAAGGTGTCGACGTCCGAGGGCGAAAGGTCGAACAGGTGATCCTCGGCGCCCTTGGCCATGCCCGAGACGTTGATGCCGCGCAGCCAAAGCACGTGGCCATCGGCGGTGGTGATCAAGCCCGTTGGCTCGGCAAGCGGCGGCGCTTCGGCGTCCTCGGCGTCGCTGCACGCCGCGGCTCCCAAGGCGAGCAGCGCGAGCGCGAATAGCCCGTTCGTCGGTGTCGTTGTCAGCCCGCGCATGGTGCGAGCCCCATGATAGCAGATGCTGTCTCGGCCGGGCCCACCGACCGGCCCTATTCGCGCTTGCGCACCAGCATCACGCCGTCGCGGATCGTCAGGAGCACGTTGTCGACGCGCTCGTCGGCCGTGACCAGCTCGTTGAGGGCGGCGATGCCGCGGGCCTCGTCGCTCTCCGGGGCCAGCACTCGCCCGCTCCACAGCGCGTTATCGAACACCAGCAGGCCGCCCGGCCGAAGGCGCGAGAGGATGGCCTCGTAGTAGGCCGGGTAGCGGGCCTTGTCGGCGTCGACGAAGGCCAGGTCAAAGGGCTCGTCCCGAGGCAGCGCGCGCACGGTTTCGAGCGCGTCGCCCAGCCGAATGCGGATCTTGTTGCCGTCAGGGCTGCGCTCGAAAAAGGCGCGGGCGATGGCGGTGGCCTGCTCGTCGCGGTCGCAGGTCAGCAGCTCGCCCTCAGGCGGAAGCGCCTCGGCCATGCACAGCGCCGAGTAGCCGGTAAAGGTGCCCACCTCGAGCACCCGTCGCGCGCCGCACAGCGTCACCAGGAACTTGAGCAGGCTGCCCTCCACGCGGCCGACTTGCATGTGAGCGTCGTCGGGCCGCTGAGCATAGGTGTGCTCCCGCAGCTCGTCGAACAGCGGCGCAAGCGGCTGGGTGTGGTCGTGGGCGTAGCGGTCGATCTCGTCGGTCACGCAGAGCTTCATGGGGAACGGGAGCAATCTAAGGCTAGAAAGGCGATGTGGCAACGGGGCCACGGCAGGAGCCGAGCGCTGCGCCAAGCCTACGCCTTGCGCCGTCGTGCCTGCGTGGAGCCTCCCGCATGGCGGCGCCGCGCCAAAGATCGACGCGCGCTCCCGTGCATGTTGCCCGACGGGCATTTGCTATGGAAACAGCGCGCACTATCAATGTTACTTTCCGGGCAACTGATCCGCGCTTACGTCGATATACTCCGTACGTGCGCTATCGAGAAGACCGCTGCGAGCCTGACGACGTCGTGGGCCTTTGCTATGCCCATCACGTCCGCGCCCACGACGGACAGCTCTACATCGAGGGAAGCTGGGCAGATGGGCTCCGCTTCTTCCACGCCGACGGCACCGAGTATGGCCTGAAGCCCTCGGCGGCCGCCATCGAGGCCCGCGAGAAGGCCGAGCGCGCGCTCGTGGGCTTGGGCTTTCGAAAAGCGCGCGTCAAGCAGGCGCTCGCCCAACTCGGCCGCAGCGAAGGCGCAGAGCCGTCGCTCGAGCAGCTTCTACGGCAAGGGTTGGCTGCGCTGACGTGAGCGCGCGGTCACCTCTCCAGACCTAGCTCGTCGGCCAGCGCGAGTCGGTTCTCCGCGCCCAGGCGCGATCGGCGTGTCGGTCCATGGTTTGGGCACGATGGTGCAAATGAAGGCGATCGGCGCTGGGCGGCTGCAACCGCTGAAACGGAGAGCGCCGCGTCAGTTGCCTGCTCCCTCCGCGGCTGATGCGGGCCGCTCCAGCGCCGTGAAGCGCGGGAGGCGCGAGACCCGCCGGAGCAGGTAGGCGAAGGCGAATCCCATCAGGCCCAAACCGGCGAACATCAAGATAGTGTACGTGTAGTCTAGGGTTGCCTCGCCCGCTTTGAGCATCTCTGGCGTAATCCCCGGGTTCATGCGGTCGGTGATTATGCCTGCCAGGATGGGAAAGGCGAACAGGCCTAGGTTCTGCAGCGAGGTCATCAGCCCGTAGGCCGTGCACAGGCGCTTCTCCTCCACCACCACGGCCACCCCCGGCCACATGGCCGCTGGTACCAGCGAGAAGGCGATGCCTAGCACGAACATGGCCAGGTAGGGCGACAGCGGCGTCAAGGCCAGCACCACGTGGGACAAGAGCAGCATGCCGCTGCCGAAGAACATCAGGGTGGCGCGCTTGCCGCGCTTGTCGACCAGCCAGCCGAACAGCGGGGTGAAGACGATGGTGCCCCAAATGATCAGGCTGGTCAGCACGCCGCTCATCTTCACCGACAGGTCGAACTTGTTGTGCAAGAAGTCCGGGCAGAAGGCCTGGAAGGGGAAGATGGCCGAGTAGAATGTCACGCACAGAAGCGAGATGTAGATGAACGCGCGGTTCTGCAGCAGCGCGCCCAGGTCCCGCAGGTGGAACTCCTCGTCCGCGGCCAGCAGCCGGCCGTCACGCTGGCCGGCCAGTTCGGCTCGGCGGTCGTAGATCATGTAGACCACGAACACCAAGAAGCCGATCCCCATGAGCAGGGCCGCCACCCAAAGGGCCAGCGTCCAGCCGGTCTTGCCCTCGATGAGCACTGGCGAGAGCATCAGCGCGGCCGCCGTGCCCAGCCGCGCCAGCGCCAGGTTGAGCGCAAAGGCGAAGGCCAGCTCCTTGCCCTTGAACCACTTGGCGATGACCTTGTTGACCACTACGATGCTGGTCTCGGCCCCCAGCCCGAACAGCAGACGGCCGAGGATCATCATCTTCAGCTCGGGCGAGTAGCTTGGCCAGAACGAGCCCAGCAGTCCATGGCCCGGCCCGCCGCTGCGGAACGAGTCGCTGGCGCCATAGGCCGTGAGCAGCACGCCCAAGGCGCACAGCAGCGTGAAGGTGAAGCCGGTTTTCCGGATGCCGTAGCGGTCGAGGATGATCCCGCCGACCACGGCCATGAGCAGGAAGGTATTGGGAAAGGAGTAGAACGAGACGATCAGCCCGTAGTCGGTCGAGCTGATGTTGAGCTCGGCCTGTAGGGTCTCCTTGATGGCCGACAGGGCATCGTAGGCGTAGTAGTTGGTGCCGATGCTAATGCCGACCAACAGCAGTAGCAGCCAGCGGAGCCACCGCTTGGGTGGGGGATGGGCCTTGACGGGGTCCGAGCGGGTCATGGGCGGTCCTTCCGGAGCGGGGCGAAGAGAGCGTCCGCTGCGAAGTCGTTACGAGCCGGGGCCGCGAGCGTCAATCGGGCGCCGGTTCTTTCGTTGACGAATCGGCTGGCTCGTGCAGGGCTAGCCGCACTCTTCGAGCGCGCGACTCCAGATGGCGCGCTCGCCCGCGGCAAGCTTCTCGAGCGCGCCCCTGATCTCCGCGCGACGCCTGTCCGGCTCGCCATCGTGGGCCGCGTCGGCCATGGTCGCTGCCACGGCCGTCCACGCCGCGGCAAGCTCGTCGAAGCTCGCCGCCAGAGGCTCGCCCGCAGCGCCGAGGTGCTCGGCCTGCTGGCGCAAGAAGGCGGCGTACATCCGCCGGAAAAAGCCCCCCGCGTTGCCCGCGCGCTCGATCGAAAAGGCGTTGGTGCGGCACAGCGCCGCGAGCTCGGGCTCGCCGATCTCGCTTGCCAAGCGCGCCATGGTGGCGATGCCTGCGACCCCCGCGGCATCGGCCGCCGGATCCAGCATGAGCTCGGCAGCCTGACACACGGCAGGTCGGACGGCCGCGCGCACTCGCTCGGCTAGCTCAGCGGCCTCAGGCCATGGCTCGGTCGGGATCCCCCAGAGGTTGTGCGCCGAAAGGGCGCGGTCCGGCTGGGAGCGCGAGCGCGCCAGCGACTCGAAGGAGACCTCCTGCAGCGCGGGCCACTTGCGGTCGCCCACGATGGCCACGCCGCGGCCCTCGTCGTAGCCCACCAGCAGAAAGCGATGCCCGGGAAACGGCGGGCCGCCGAAGTAGTCGAGCTCGGACGAGTCGCCCATGATGACCACGGGCGTGCCCGTGCGCAGGGCCTCGCGCACCGCGGGCCAGGCCTCGTCGTCGGTGGCGGGCCGCTCGCGATAGGGAAGGCTCAAGGCCTTGCAGATCCCGGTCTCCAAGCTGATGGTGCGGCCGATGGCGAGGTGCACGGGAACGAGCGGCGGCGAGATCAAGCAGAACCAGATCGCCCCCGACAAGCCGAAGACGCTTTCCTCCGCGAGCTCGGCGCCGCTGTGATAGCGGAGCAGGTTGAGCATGGCGGTCGAGCCGCAGTGCTCTCCGGCTCGGTGGATCTCGGCGTAGCGCGGCAGCAGGAAGGCATCGCTCATGGCAACCTCGGCATGGCTGCGTCCGAGCGTGCCACGGTCGGCGCGCGCGCGCCATGGCGCGTCGAGGCGGTGACGCATCGTCTCAGGCTACGAGGCTGCGACGCACCCTCTCAGGGAAGGCTGTAGCCCAGCGCGATGAGCTGCTCGCGAACGTGGGCCACCCGCGCGGCCTGGCGGTTTTTCAAGTGCTGGATGTCGGTGGCCCACTCGTCGTCGTCGCCGCGGCGATGGGGATCGCTCGAGAGCGGCGCCCCGAGCAGCGCCACCAGCTCGTCCGCTCGCGCCGCGTAGGCGTCAGCGTCAAAGGGCCCGAGCAAGAAGTCGCGCGCGCTGTCCAGGTAGGTCTGCTCCCAGTCGTCCACCTCGAGCACGCGGTGAAACAGCGGCAAGTAGGAAAAGCAGTTGGCGATGCGGAATAGGTCCCAGCCCACGGTGTCGGCCGGATGCTCGCAGGGCGCGTCGTCCTGCCAGAAGCCCATGTCGAGGTCCCACAGCGCCAGCTTGGTGGGGCCACCCGCCTCGGGGTAGAAGGTGTAGAAGTTGTTGCCGTTGGCGTTGGGCGTATCGCCGTAGCCCAGCACCTGCAACGCGGCCATGGTGCCGAGCCAGGCATCCATCTCCCAGACCTGCGAAAAGGCGCTCGGGAACTCGCCGTCAGAGGTCTCGTTCAGCACGGCAATGACGCCGATGAGGTCGGAAAAATCGGTCTGCGAGTCGCTGGGCTTGGGCGCGTAGCAGCGCGGATCGGTCGTGTACGCGCCTGGATCCTCGCCCTGGTAAACGAATTTGCCGCAGTAGGAGTGCTTGTAGAGCTGACCGTCGTTGCTTCCCCAGTGGATCTTGGCAAAGGAGCGGTCCACCCGCTCGACGTTGGTGAAGACCCCGATGTACTCGTCGTTCATGTAGAGCCGCGCGTGGTTTACCCGCGAGACGTCGAGGCCGAAGCCCGCGAGAAGCTCCCAGTTCATGCGCTCGGCCACCAGCATGAGATCGCTTCCGTACTCGAGGTTGATCTTGCGGAGGTCGAGCATGCGCTGTCCCGGAGCGAGCTCGTTGAGGTCCAGCACCATGGGGTTTTTCGGATAGCCGTCCTCCAGGTCCGCGCCTGGATGAGAGCTCTTCTTGAAGCGCATGCCCACGCCCTCGAGCCGCTGGCCGCACACGGTGACGGCCGCGGCGCGGTACTCCTCGAGATCGGGGTTATCGAGCTGATAGGCCCAATCGCTTGGAGCCATCTCCACGTCGATGCGCACGATCTCGTCCGGCTCGAAAAAGGCATCGCTCGGATGGTCGTAGTCGTGCTCGCTCACCCAGGGGCAGTCGGCCGCCCAGGGGTGGGCGCCGCCTTGCCCGCCCGCGGCGCCCGATCCTCCGGAGCCTGCCGATCCCGCCGATCCTGCCGATGACGAGCCGCCGCTTCCCGCCGTCCCGCCGCTTCCCGCCGCCCCGCTACCAGGGCCGCCGTCGATGAGGCCCGCATCGCTGCACGCGCCGAGCAGCGCCAGCCCGAGCGCCAGCGCGCCCGCCGTCGCGGCCGTTCGCCCCCCTCGCCCCCTTTGCAGCGCCACCAAGCTCACCATCGAATGGCATCAGTGTATCGGCTCCGAGGCGGCTCTACAATTAGGCGCGAGCTGCCGCGGGCCTCTTTGCGGTTCGTCCGCGGGGCGATGACGCCTTGGCCGCGGCCAAGCGCACGGCGTCGTAGCCGAAGCGCTCTCGCAAGGCATCGACGGCGCGATGCAAGCGCCCGTGCGACGGATCGTCGAACAGCCCGAGCTGGGTGTCGTACAGCCCGAGCTTGGACAGCGCCACGCCGATAAGGCGCACGGGCAGCTTGCGCGATCGCATGTCCGTGCACATCGATCGCGCCACGGGGAAGAGCTCGAGCTCGGAGTCGGTAGGCGCGATGGTGCGCGAGCGCGTCAAGGTGTGGAAGTCGGCATAGCGCAGCTTCACCGTGACCGTTCGCGCCTTGACGCCCCGCCGCCGCGCGCGCCAGCACACCCGCTCGCAGAGCGAGCCCAGCATGCTCTCGACCACGGCACTGTCGCCCACGTCGGCGCGAAAGGTGCGCTCGTTCGAGATGCTGCCCTGGACGCCGCCCTGCGGGTCGTGCTCGCGAAAGGCCGGTCGATCGGGAGAGAGCTTGCCCGCTCCCCAGCCCATGGCGCCTCGTTGGGCGCGCCTGGCAAAGCGGCCGAACACCTTCTGCAGCCCGTCGAGCGGGCTTTGTGCGAGCTGTCCCAGCGTGTGGATGCCGAGCGCCTCGAGCTTGTTCCGGGCCACGGGTCCGATGCCTGGATAGCGGCCCACGGGCAGGGGAGCGAGAAAGGCCGCTTCCGCCCCCGCGGGCACGAGCAAGACGCCTCGAGGCTTGGCCAGTGCGCTGCCGATCTTGGCCACGGGCACGCTCGTGGCAATGCCGATGCTGCACGGCAGGCCGAGCTCCTCGTAGACCGCGTCCGAAAGCTCGTTCATCGTCCGCATGATCGTCTCGTCGTCCGAGCCGTCGCTGGCTTTGCGATAGAGCCCCTCGCAGCCGTGCAGATCGAGAAACAGCTCGTCGATGCTGGCGACCTGCACGCGCGGCGCGTAGCGCGCGGCAAGCTCGCGCACCCGCCTGGCGTACGTTCCGTAGGTGCTCTGCCGCGTGGGCAGGAAGATGGCATGGGGCGCCAGCTTGGCCGCCTTGGTGAGCGACATGCCCGAGTGCACGCCAAAGGAGCGCACCTCGTAGCTCGCCGCGGTCACGACCCCGCGCTGCCCTGGTCGACCGCCCACGATCACGGGCTGCTCCTCCAGGCTCGGATCGAGCAGCCGCTCGACCGACACGAAGAAGGTGTCGAGGTCGAGGCAGCAGATGCGCGGTTCTCGGGCGCTCATGGCGACGTGGACGTTGCGGTTGTGGTCACTGAACGAACGTACAGTATACCGCTCGATCGCAGCTCGGCGCAACGCCCAAGGCAAAACGCGCGGCGCCAGCGCTTCGCGTCGCTGGTTGACGCGGATTTTGTGGCTCGCTACTAGCTAGACGTGCTCTGTCTACGACGCTCTCTGGTGCTCGCGGCGGCCTTGGCCGTCGCGGCGTGCGGTCCACCTACGGCTACGCCTCCGCCGCTCACCGCCGACGTCGAGCCCGCAGCAGAGGTGGCGGGAGCGGTGGACCTGGATCTAGGACCGCTTGACGACGACGCGGTCTGCTCCAAGCCGCCCAAGCTGGGCGAGCTGTGCGTGGACGGCTTGCGAACGGCCATAGAGCGCGGCCTCGGCGATCTGCTCGACGGCTACTTCGACGACGACGGCCCAAGCTATCGCGCGCGCTTTCGCTTCGATGCGTTCTCTCACGAGCAAACCGACGAGGGCATTGCCGTGTCGTTTTCGTGGAACTTCCGCCTCGTCGATCCCGACGGCGAGCCCGTCGTGATGCTCTCCGAGACCACCACGGGTCCCGACTTCATCCTGCCCGAGGCCTCCCCCGATGGTGCGGTCGGCGCGGCGCTGAGCGCCGTGCTCGATCACATCGCGGACGTGCTCAACGACTCGGATCTCATCGCCGCTGGCGGCGATGAGTAGCCTGCACTAGCGGAGCGCGATGCCCGCCGCGCGTTCGGCGTCGAGCGGCTCTTTGCCGTCGTAGAGCTCCGCTTCCTTGAAGACGAAGGCCAGGATGGCCCACACCGCCTTGTCGCTGAGCTCGCCAGGCGCGATGGCAGGCATGGTCTCCTTCGTATAGGCAAAGACATCGAGCGCCGTCCGGAACTCGGTCGTGCGGCTCGGACTTTCGCCAGGCGCCTCGAGTGGCAGGGCGCCCTCGCCCACCAAGGCTGGGGTGTCCTCGCCACCCTCGCCGTTTTCGCCGTGACAGTTGGCGCAGTGATCCTTGTACAGGACGACCCCGCTCGACCACTGGTCCTGGGGCAGATCCGCTTCGGGCACGGTCGTGGCCCTTCGCTTGCCGCAGCCGCCGAACGCCAGCGCCGCGGCAACGGCCGCCACGAGCCACTTGCTGCTGCCAAAGGGCCAAGGGTGCTTGCTCGCGCTCATCGTGGTTCCTCCCAACTCTGCATGGTGGTCTCCGAGCCGAGCCATTGCGGCAGGCGCGGCTGTCCGATCGGTCCCTCTCCCTCGCTGAAGCTGAACTCGCAGGCGTCGATGGCATAGATCTCGGAAAGGTCAGGGCTCATCAACGCCGCCCAGAAGATCATGCCCGAGCCCTCGCCCGCATCCGCGGGCCACTCGAAGTCGAGGATGGTCTGGAGCTCATTGAAGCCCGTGGGCAGCGTCTCCTTCACGTATGCGAAGTCAGGCGGAAAGTGCACCCAGTTAGGCCAAAACCAGTAGTCCTGGCCATTGCCCACATCGAGGACCACGAAGCGGGCAACCTCCACGGGCTCACCCATGTTGATGGTGTGAAGCTCCAGCACGAAGGGATCGCCGCCGCAGTACACGGGCTGATTGGTGGCGATGCTGACGGAGAAGATCGGCTGATACTCATAGGCGCCCATGTCGGCCCACGGGGGACCCAGGCCCGTGTTGGGGCTGAATGGATCGTCAACGCGGTCGTTGCCATCGAGGTCGGTATCAGGCGCCTCGAGCCCATTGGCCGCGTCGATGCAGGGCGAGCCGCCGCCGAGGTGCAGATTGCCGCCCTCCTGGCTCACGAACAGCGGGTCGGCGTCGATGTTGCCCGCGCCCGAGTAGCCGCCCTGGACGTTGCTGTAGACGACGGTGGGCGCGGAGCCCTCGTTGTAGATTTCGGGTCCTTCGGAGGCCGCGTTGCCCCACAGGATGCAGTTGTGCACCGTCGGGGAGCCCGATTCGTTGTACATCCCGCCGCCGTTCGACATCGCGTAGTTGCCGGACAACGTACAGCTTTCCAGCGTGGGCGAAGCGTGGCTGTTGCTCATTCCGCCGCCATTATCGGCGGTATTGCTCAAGAACGTGCAATTGCTCACGAAAGGGGAGCTATCGAGGTTGTGCATCCCCCCGCCCGGGCCGACGTTCGTGGTATTGCCAAGGAACGTGCAGCTCGTCACGGTCGGCGAGCTATTGTCGTTGCTCATCCCGCCGCCCGAGCTGTTGACATCAACGGTGGCATTGGCGGAGAAGGTGCAGCCCGTCACCGTCGGTGAGCTGTGGACGTTGTACATCCCGCCGCCCTCGCTCAATGCGGCGTTGTCCGAGAACTCGCAGCCCGTCACCGTCGGTGAGCTGTGGTTGTTGTACATCCCGCCGCCGTGGTGCGCCGCGTAGTTGGCGGAAAACGTGCAGTTTCGCACCGTCGGCGAGGCCACATAGTTGAACATCCCCGCGCCGCAATCGTGAGGCGAGCTCCCAGCGGCCCACCCGCCCGTCACCGTGAACCCGTCGAGCACCGCCTCGTCGCTGCCCGTGACGACATGGTGTACCCGGCCGCTGCCGCCTTCGTCGTAGCCGCTCAGCTCCGTGAGGTAGCTCGCCCAGTTGCGGTACGCGCGCGTCGTCTCGTAACCGACAAAGCCACCGTAGACCGCGGCGCCCGGCTTGAGCAGCACCGTGTCCTGCGGGGAGTCCACGTAAATGTAGTACGTGCCCCGCGCCACCCAGACTTCGCATTGGCCGACCCCGGGCTCGTCCTCGACCGCCTGATGAGCCGCGTCGATGCCCTCCTGCACCGTCCGAAAGGCGCGATCCCAAACGAGGCCGTCGCCCGAGGAGGAGACCGAGCCGTCGACGTAGCGCACGCAGTCCGTCCAGAAGTGGAAGCGCACGGCCATGTCGGCCTGCCCGAGCCAGTCGTCGATGGCGGCGCGCCCGAGGCGCTGGTCGATTGCGGTGGCCTCGACCTCGTGCCCTCTGTGCGCCTTCGGCGAGGCGGATGGCGCGCCCTCGAGCGGCTCGGGCTCGTCCTCGCCTCCGCCGCAGCCCGCAACGCCAAGCCCCGTGAGGGTCAACGCGAACCAGGTGAACAGTCTTGTCACGATGCACCTCCCCACGCCGCCGTCATGCGGCGCGAGCCACGTCCAGCGCCTTCGGCTCGAGCATCCATCATACGCCCGCTTGCCGCGGCCGTCGACGGGCGCCCTCCCACGCCACCGCCACCGTTCACCGCACGCGCAGCTCGGCCGGGGCGCCTTCGATCTTGTCGGGCAGGCGGGCAAAGGTCTGCTGTCGGGAGCGCTCGGCCACGGCGGTGTGGCGCTCGTCGTCGAGGTATTTCACGCCGTGCCATATGGGCGCGGCCTCGAGCATGAAGGCCTTGCCAGCGGGATAGCCGTCGATGGTGCAGCCCGGCGCCTCGAAGTTCGCCAGATCCCACGACTCGGCGAACGCCGCGGCATCGCAGGCGCAGGGCGCGCCGTGGGCGAACAGGAAGCGCTCGAGCGAGGGCACGAGCTCCCGGGTAGTGCTCGGGTCGACAAAGGCAAAGGCCTGGCGGGCCCAGACGTATACCCCGACGTCCACGGCGAGCAGGGTCACGCGTCGAATGCCGAGCTCGCGATAGAGTCGCTCCATAGCCACGTATAGGGCGCTGCCAATGCCGAGGTCGTTGAACTCCTGATTCGGGAAAAAGGTGTGATTGGCGGCGTAGATCTCATCGCCCTCGCGCCAGATCCCGCGGTTGCCCTGGCCGATGCGCTCGTCGCCGCTCAGGGTGCGCCAGACGGGCTCGATGCGCTGTCCGTGGCCGTCGCGCTGCTGGAGGTAGCGCACCCCGGCTTTGGGCACGATGACCAGGGCGAACTCGATGCGCTCGCCAGGGCGCTCTTGCTGCTTGTCGAAGCGGAGCTCTTCGACCATGGGGTGATCGGTGGCCAGCAGATCGCGGACATCCGCTTCGCTCAGTCGGTGGTCTGCGAGCTCGATGAGCGCCATGGGACTCCTCAATGGTAGACGTAAGGCGTTTCGGGTTGGGTCGCTACTTCTGGGTGCCAGCCGCGCTCTTATGCTCGAAAGCGCTGGCGGGCTTGAGCGTGCGGCTCCGCAGGTAGCCGCGCACGATGTGGCGCATCCTGGCGCCCTGCTTCGCGTCGAAGCGCACGGCTTTGGGATCGCTGCGGCGGTACGACATGATGTTGTTGTCCACCTGGCTATGGCCGTTGCCGAAGTAATGGCCGAGCTCGTGCGCCAGGGTGGTGGGCCTGGCCGAGGCCGCCACGATGACGTAGGTCTTGCGCACGTCGCGTCGTAGCCGCCAGCGGACGCCCATGCGCAGAAGCCGCGGGTCGTCCACATCGCGCAGCGAGCGAACCACGAACACGTTGATGACGCGGGGCTCGATCAGGTCGGCTAGCGCATCGCGGTCGCGGGCCGTCTCGAGCGCGGCATAGGCTTGGTCGAGCGGGCGCCTACGCACCAGGCGGACGTGCACGCCGTGGGGCGCCAGCAGTCGCTCGGCCTCGGCCACCTGCGCGCGCACCCAGGCCGGGCTGACCACGGGCCTATCGTGCTCGACGGCTACGGCAACGGAAAGCGGCAGGGCAGGCAGATCGGGCACGGGACGAGCCGGCTGGGCGCTCGCCTGCCGTGGCATCCCGAGCGCGAAGAGCACCGCGACCAGAACCGCAATCCCGCAAAAGCCACGCATCCTACGCTTTTGTTCATGGCGCCATCGAGCGCGGAGCGCCAGTGCGAAGCACGATGCCGCGCGCCCGCCGCGCACCGCCGTCACCGCCTTCGATAGATCTCGCTCGACGGCTGGATGGCGCCGCCTTCGACCTTGCCTGGCAAAAATAGCTCCACCACGGGTTGGCCCTCGACCGAGTAGCCGCGGGCGATGATCTCGTAGGACCGCGCCTTGGGGTCGGTCGACAGCTCGTACTGGAACCGCTGGGGGCGACCTGTGAGATCGAAGCGCACGCACTGCCAACCCTCGGCTTGCCAGTCCGCGGCGGTCGAGCGGTAGGGCCCGCTGGCGAGCCTGCGATGATCGGCGGGCACGGCCGGGGCGCTGGGACAGAGGCGCGCCTCCGTGCCAGCCATGGCCGTGGACAGGCCGACCACGATGCGCTTGAGCTCGTTGATGGCCTGCGCCTCGAGCGAGCGCGCGCGGTAGGCGAGCATGTCCCGCAGGATGAGCTCGGCGCAGCGCTCATGCGCCTCTTTCGGCATCTGCGGCGGACCTTTCAGCACCTCGCGCACGTAGGCGATGGGCTCCTGGCGACGGCGGTCCTTTTGCGCTCTGGCCGCGATGGCCTCGACCAGAGGCTTGCACTTGTGCTTGGACTCCTGCTGCTCGGCCTCGCTGAGCGGCGCTACCCCGGGCGGGGTCGAGTCCACGGCGAGCACGGGCGGCCCGGCTTCCGGCTTCGGGGACTGCCCGTGGCCTGGATCCGAGTCGGCCGCGGGCGGGGGTGGCTCGCGGACGGCTTCGGCGCTGCCCTTGTCAGGGGTGACGGTCTTGGCAGCCGATGCTTGATCGCTCGGAATGTCCGGACCAGATGCCGAAGCGCAGCCCGCGCTGCCGAGCGCGATGGTGATGCACAGCGTACGCCACAGGAACATGGCCCCACGCTCGCACGGCCGCGGCCGCGGACCAAGCATTGAGGAGCCACGGCCAGCTCTGGGCCACCCACGTGGGTCCGCGCTCGGCCATGCCCGGGGCCACCCACGTGGGTCCGCGCTCGGCCATGCCCGGGGCCACCCACGTGGGTCCGCGCTCGGCCATGCCCGGGGCCACCCACGTGGGTCTGCGGCGTCGCGGCAACTCTGCAGTATGCGGTATAAGGCATGCCATGGCGAGCTCGGCCAAGCGCAACGCAGCCTCGGGCGGCAGACCCGCCCGACGCGTTCCTCGGGTGCTGATCATCGGCGGCGGACCGGGAGGCATGGCTGCGGGGATCTGGGCCGCCCGCCTGGGTCTGCGCGCCGAGCTTCTCGAGGCGGGCTCCGCGCTGGGCGGGCAGATCCTCGAGGTGACGAGCCCGATCACCGACTACCCGGGCGTGCAGGACGTCGATGGGCCAGCCTTGGCGGAGCGCTTTGCCGATCACCTGCGCGCCACCGGGGTGTCCGTGCGCTTCGACTGCCCGGTAGCGTCCCTCGATCCCGACTCGGGCTTGGTGCGAACGGCCGCTGGCGAGGAGCTCTGCGCCGACGCGGTGATCGTGGCCACGGGCGCCACGCGCGGCCGTCTGGGGCTGGCCCGCGAGGCCGAGCTCGTCGGCCGCGGCGTCAGCTACTCGGTGAGCAAGGATCGACTGCGCGCCAAGGGCCAGATAGCGGTCGTCGTAGGCGGCGGCGATAGCGCGATGGAAGGCGCGGTGTTGCTGGCCGCGCACTGCCCCGAGGTCCACGTGGTGCACCGGGACGCGTCCATCGCGCGGCTTGATTTTCTCGCCGCGGCACAACAGGAGCCGCGGGTCGAGCTTCACCCCGGTCGCCAAATCCGCGAGCTTCGCGGACGAGAAGCGCTCGAGGCGGTGGTGCTGGACGATGGCAGCGTGCTGCCCTGCGCCTGGCTCTTCATCCGTATCGGCGTCGTCCCCCGCGTGGACTTCGTACCCCCGAGCCTACCGCGGGACGAGCGGGGCTACCTCGCGGTGGATCGCCATCAGCGCTCGACCGGGGTAGTCTACGCCGTGGGCGACGTGTGCTCGCCCTCGGCCATGGCCGTGTCGGTTGCCGTGGGCCAAGCCATGATCGCCTGCAAGCACATCCAGTCGAGGTGGATCCGCGCCGCACGAGAGGCGTGACTCCATCGGGCGGTTGCGTCATGGTGGCGCCCCCTGGGGGGCAGGAGAGCATCTGATGAAGACGAGGATCACCGAGCTTTTCGGCATCGAGTACCCGATCGTGCTCTCGGGCATGTCGTGGATCAGCACGCCCGAGCTGGTGGCGGCAGTGTGTAGCGCAGGCGGTCTGGGCATCCTGGCCACGGGCGTGTGCCACCCCAAGGAGAGCCGCGAGTACATCCGCCAGACCCGCGAGCTGACGGACAAGCCCTTTGCCGCCAACGTCACCCTGTACTTTCCCGAGGCCAAGAAGAACGCCAAGGTGCTGCTGGACGAGCAGGTGCCCGTGATCAACTACTCGTTGGGCAAAGGCGACTGGATCGCGCGGGCAGCGCACGACTATGGCGGCAAGGTGATCGCTACGGTGACCACCATCAAGCACGCCCAGGCCGCCCAGCGCGACGGTGCCGACGCGCTCATCGTGACCGGCCACGAGGCGGCGGCCCATGGCGGCGACGTCTCCTCGCTAGTGCTGGTGCCGCGCATCGCCGATCTGGTCGACATCCCCGTGGTGGCGGCGGGCGGCTTTGCCGAGGGCAGGGGGCTTGCCGCGGCCCTGGCGCTGGGCGCCGAGGGCATCGCCATGGGCACCCGCTTCATGAGCACCAAAGAGAGCCCCGTGCACGAGCGCCAGAAGGCCAACAGCCGGGAAAAGGACATCCACGACACGCTGCGCACCGAGCGCGTCGATGGGCTGCCCGCCCGCTTCATGCGCAGCGCGGGAACGCGGCGGATGATGCGCAAGGCCATCAACCCGGCCACTGCGCTCGTGAGCTCGCGCCGCATCGCCAAGCTGATGGGCCTTTCTTGGTCCAAGGTCTTCGCAGGGCTGGTGGTATCCGGGCCCGCCAAAGCAACGCAGATGGCGCGCATGGCCATCGCGTTCGAGGCCTTTGAAGCGGGCACCATGCAAGGCGACAACGAGCGCGGCGTGCTGCCGCTCGGCCAGGTGACCGGTTTGGTCGACGACTCGCCCTCGGTCGAGGAGATCATCGAGCGCCTGGTCCGTGGAGCCTGTGAGGCGAGCGCCAGGACGAGCGATATTCTCGCTGCAGGCGACGAGACGTCCGAAGGGTGAGCGGCCCCCCCCCGGTCGCGTGCACCCAATGCGAGCCGCCCCGCCGGGGTCGTGTGCCATTTTTGTTATAGTTATCGATTGCAACTGGCAACTATAACAAAATCGTCAAAAGAGCTTGTCCATCCTCGGCGAGGCTCTCCGCTTCTCTTGTCAACGACGAAGCAGATCGGCGAGGCTGATGACGGGGGTGCCTGTGTCGATCACGCTCTTCACCGCTCCCGCAGCAGCCACGATCGCGGGTTCGAGCGTGTGCTGCTTGGGGTTCGGATAGAGCCTGCATTTGTCTTCGAGCTCGGCGAGCACGGCTCTGCCCACGGCGTTGCGCGACCACTTGCATTCGATGACGTGGGTGACGCCGTCGTCTCTCTCCACAATCAGATCGATTTGCACGCCTCGCCTCTTGGCCGTCTTGTTGTGCCAGTAGGAGCCAACGCGGCTCACGACCTCGTTGGCGTCCAGGATGTCCAGCAGAACATCGAGGTTCCGCGCTACCATCAGCTCGAAACCCAGCCCCAGAAAGGGCTCCCAACGGTCCCGAGTAAAACGCTCGAAGGCATAGCTGCCTCCGCCTCAACTTCCGAACAACGCCAAGAAGGGAACGATCAGGCGGAAGT
>CAYTYV010000003.1:0-51614 GCA_964441055.1 uncultured Polyangiaceae bacterium
CGCATGGCATGCCCCATGCCCTCCCCCACCACGCCATAGAGGATCTTCATGCGGCCGAGGGTAGCGCGGTGCGGCCCCGATCACCAAGGCCTGCTTGGCGATGGCGCGGCCGCACCGCCCACCCCAAATCCCACGTCGGCCACGTCGGGACCAGTGGCATCTCGGGCCACCACATCGCCTAGCTGGAGCGCCGCGAACATCGATGACGCGGGCACTGCGCGATGGTATCCACAGAAAAATTGCGTACCGTGGGGGAATCGACGATGACGCCACATCTTGGTGGGGCGCGTCGCCTGATGGCGGCGTGGGCAGCCGGGGCAACCGCCCTCCTGGTGATGTCCTCGGGGAGCTGCAGCGACGGACGGGACGACGAGTCTGCTCTCGAACGAGCGCACTTCTTCCTGCATCGCCTGGTGGCGAACGCACCGATCGGAAGCGGCAACGGCGCGGTATTTCCCCTGTTCGGCACTCGAGTCGTCTACAGCGTGGAAGGGTATGCCTCAGCCGTGGCCACAGGGGATTTTAACGGAGACGGCCACCGAGATATGGCTGTTGCCGCGATAGAGGAGTACGACGAGGACGTCTCCATCTTTCTCAACGACGGCAATGGAGGATTACAGGAGTCCGTTCGCTTGGAGCCAGGACGGGACCCAAGCTCTCTGGCCATCGGAGACTTCAACGAGAATGGGCACTTGGACTTGGCAGTCGGCAACCGCTCGAGTAGCTACGTCTCCGTCTTCCTCGGCCATGGCAATGGCACCTTTGAGGATGCCGCCGCCTACGACGCAGGCGGCTACTCATCCTCGTCGGTGGCCATTGGAGATTTCGACGACGACGGACACTTGGATTTGGCAGTCGCCCATGACAGGGAGAGCGGCGATGTTTCCATCCTACTCGGCCATGGCAATGGTACCTTTCAAGAGCCAGCAGACTACAGCGCTGGAGTTCATTCATCCTCGGTAGCCGTCGGAGATTTCGACGGCGACGGGCACTCGGACCTGGCCGTCGCCAACAACGGAAGCGCCGATGTATCGATTTTCCGCGGACGTGGCGATGGGACCTTTGACGGCGCCGTCTCCTATGGGGCTGGACGTCGCCCGTCGTCTGTAGCTGTCGCCGACTTCGACGGCAACGGGCACCCGGACTTGGTCGTCGCGAACTCTGAAAGCGACAACGTTTCCGTTCTCCTCGGAGGTGGCGATGGTACCTTTGACAGCGCCGTCGCCTATGGAGCTGGAGATCACCCGCGTTCCGTGGCCACCCGTGATCTCAACAACGACGGGAAGTCGGACTTGGTCATCGCCAACCGCACGAGTGATGACGTCTCCATCTTGGCGGGCCGTGGCGATGGCACCTTCGAGGACGCAGCCTTCTATAGGGCGGGATCCGCGGCAGGATCCGTTACCATCGCAGATTTCGGTGGCGACGGACACCTGGACTTGGCTGTGGGCGCCTCGTGCGGCGTATCCATCCTGGCGGGCCGACGCGATGGGACCTTTCCGGAGCCAGCCGCCTACGGAGCGGGCGTCGAGCCAGCATCCGTAGCAACCGCCGATCTCGACGGTGATGGCAACTTGGACTTGGTGGCCGCAAACCGCGAAAGCGGCGACGTTTCCGTCCTTCTAGGGCACGGTGACGGGAGCTTTCGGGAGGCGGCAAGCTATGGATCCGGGATCGAACCACGAGCCGTGGCCATCGCAGATCTCGACGGAAGCGGCAACGTGGACTTGGCGGTCGCCAATGGCGCAAGTGACGATGTCTCTATCCTCCTCGGACGCGGCGATGGGACCTTCCAAGAGGCAACCTCGTATGGGGCGGGAGATCTCCCGTCTTCCATGGCTTTCGGGGATTTCGACGGGTATTGCAACTTGGACTTGGCGGTCGCCAATTTCACGAGCTATGAGGTCTCTATCCTCCTGGGTCACGGAGACGGAACCTTTGGGGAGGCAGCGGCCTATGAGGCGGGCTATCGTCCAGTCGCCGTCGCCACTGGGGATTTCAACAACGACGAAAACCAGGATTTGGCGTTTGCCAACCACTATAGCACCCATGTAACCGTTCTCCTTGGCAATGGCGACGGCACCTTCCAAGGGGCCGTCGCTCACGAGGCGGGATTTTTTACAGCATCCGTGGCCGTCGGGGACTTTGACCGAGACGGCAACACCGATTTGGCAGTCGGCGTCGATGACACCGATTTTCCTAGGCCAACCGTCAACCGCGGCCGTGTCTCCATCCTCCTTGGCCACGGAGATGGCACTTTTCAAGAGGCCGTTACCTACGACGTTGGATATGGGCCGTGGTCGATATCGGTGGGAGATCTCGACGGTGACGCAAACCAGGACTTGGCTGTCGCAAACCGCAGCGGTAACGATGTCTCCATTCTGCTCGGCTGTGGTGACGGCAGCTTCGAAGCGGCGCGCCATTACGGGGTTGGCCGTTGGCCGAAATCCCTAGCCATGGGTGACTTCGACGGAGATCTGGATCAAGACCTGGCCGTCGCGAACAAGTACGACAACGACGTTTCCATTCTCCTCAACCGCACGCATTCGGCTCCGGATCCGCCCCGAAACCTGCTGACCATCCCCAGCCACCAGATGGTCTCGCTGTTCTGGGACGCGTCACCGAGGGCCACGGGCTACCGCGTGCACTGGGGCACGGTCCCGGGACCTCCCTATGCGCACGCCGCGGACATTGGCGACCAGACCAACCACGAGGTGCTCAACCTGACCAACGGCGTGACCTACTCCTTTGCGGTGACGGCCTCCAACGACTACGGCGAAAGCGACTATTCGGGCGAAGCGGAGGGGACACCAGACGGCGAGGCACCCATCGTCGACATCTACACCAACCGGTCGACGTACCAACCCGGCGATTCGTTCCAGTTGCTGCTCCACACCCTAAACCCCGGCCCGTCGTTGGAGGTTGCTCGCTTTATCGTGCTCGACATCGGCAATGGCCACGACTACTGGTTCTGCCCCGAATGGGTCCAGTTCCCTCCCGACATCGACTATGAAGAGACGACCTTGCCTCATGGGCTCGACCGACGGGAGGTTATCCTCGAGTTCACCTGGCCCGCGGGCTCTGGCACCGCCTCGGGGATCCGGTACTGGACCGCGCTGCTGAGCCCGGACCTTTCCCACATCTACGCCATGGACTTCTGCGACTTCGGCTACAGCGAGGCACAAGGGCCCATTGGCGAGTCGCGGCCACCCGGGCAGCTCTGGTAGACCTCGGGTGGGCTTGCCAAGGCCGAGTAGCTTTGGCGATGCGTAGCCCGTTGGCAGGGCGGGGGACGGGCTCGGGCGACGCCGAGCCGTGACAGATGCCGTTCCTTTTGGGACAATGACGCGGTGACCCGCTTTACCACACTGCCGACCGTTGCTCTCGCCAGCCTCTTGGGCCTCTTGCTCGACCTGCCCTCGGCCCACGCACAGCCGAGCGAGCCCAGCGAACCTAGCGAGCCCAGCGAACCGAGTGAGCCCAGCGAGCCCAGCGAGCCCAGCGCTGCCGAGCGGGCTGACGCGGCCCTGGCCGCTGGGCAACCCGAGCAGGCCGGGGCGCTTTACCTCAAGGCCTACGACGAGACGAGCGATCCCGCCCGGCTCAAGCAAGCCGGGCAGGCCTTCCTGCAAGCCGATACGCCGAGCAGCCGTGCCGCGGCTGTCCTGGTCCTGCGCCAATACCTCGAGCTCGCCCCTAGTCCCGCAGAAAAGGAGGCCGCACAAGAGCTTCTCCAGCAAGCCGAGGCCAAGCTCGGCGCCCCGCCAGAGCCCGAGCCAGCACCTCCGCCAGCGCCTGCGCCGCCGCCAGCGCCCGTGGCCGCGCCGCCGCCCGCGCCACCGCCCGTCCCGCCCTATCCGATCTCGCCCTATGCTGGCCCACCTCCGTGGCCTAGCCCGCCCGCTGGCTACCCCGGGGTCCCTCCTCAGCCTGCCGAGGAGCCGCCCTGTGACCCAAGCCCCGGTCGGATGGTCTACGCGGACACGGCCTTTCTGCCGCCCAAGGACACCTTCGGCTGGCAGAGCTTGAACCTCGGGATCCACCGCTTCAAGTACACCTTGCACGACAACGTCGAGCTCGGCGCCACCACCTCGGTGCCCGCGGGCTTTGCGGGCATCTTTCCCGAGCTCAAGGTCGCCGGGCCGGTCGCTGACAACGTCCATCTGGGCGTGCTCGGCCGCGGCGGGGTATTGGGCTTTTTCTTCGGCGAGCTGCCAGTGGTCTATCTATTCGGCGGCGGCGCCATGGCCAGCTTCGGCGATCCGGATCTGCAGCTCACCGTGGGGACCGCGGCCTACGGGATGGGCGCGAACGACGACGGCGACGACGAGATCGTGCAGCTCATCTACCCGCACATCGGCGGCTCGGTGCGCGTGGCCGACATCGCCAAGCTCAACCTGGAGCTCGGACCGGCGTTCGTCGGTGACGACGAGGAGTGGTGGGACCCCGGGGCGATCTGGCCGATCTTCTACGGCATCCGGCTGCACGGCGAGCACCTGTACGGCGACGTGGGCTTCGTCCTGCCCGCCAGCGAGGCCTGGTTCGAGTCGTTCGCCAAATACATGCCCCTGGGCGTGCCGCTGCTGTCCTTCGGCTACAGCGGCTAGCCGCGGGCGAGATCGCGGAATGCGCCGCGTCTGTCCTTCCGATCGGCTATAAACCGCCAGGTCGATCTGGGAGTCGCAGCCGGTCGCCCGGCGGAAGCCGCTCTCGATCGCCGTCGCTGCCGCCGTGAACCCCCCTTTCGAGCATCCCGACCCCAGCCAGGTGGAGCGGATCCTGAGCCGCTACCGACAGGATCCGTCGTCCCTGGTCATGGTGCTGCAGGACCTCCAGGCCGAGCTTCGCTTCTTGCCCTGCGAGGTGCTCGAGCAAGTGGCCTGCACGCTCGGGCTGCCGCGCTCGCAGGTGCTGTCGGTAGCCACCTTCTACAAGGCCTTCAGCCTCGAGCCCCAGGGCCGCACCGTGATCCAGGTCTGCAAGGGCACGGCCTGCCACGTACGCGGGGCGGCGCTCTTGGAGGCGGAGCTGTCCCGCCAGCTCGACGTGCCTGTGGGCGGCACCACGGCGGACGGCGGCTTCACGCTCAAGACGGTCAACTGCGTGGGGGCCTGCGCGCTCGCGCCCGTGGTGGTCGTCGGCGAGCGCTACCACGGCGACGTCAAGCCCGTGCAGGTCAAGAAGCTGCTGCGCCAGGCCGCCCGGACCGCGGCCGACGCGCCCCAGGTCCGCCCGGCCGCCGAGCCGCCGACCGACCTTCGCTGGGATAGCCCCGAGGCCTTGGCGGCCTATGCGTGGAAGGCGGCTCGGACCATGACCTGCCTTCCGAAGCAGGTGCGCGTCTGCGGCGGGCCCGGATGCCTGGCCGCGGGCTCGCGCGGGGTCTACGACTCCATCCGCGCGGCCGCCGCCGAGCAGGGCTTGCCCCTGCGGCTCGAGCTGCGCGAGTGCTTCGAGGACGCCGAGCCGCCCGTCCGGGACGAGCACCTCGCCACCATGGTGGGCTGCCAGGGCTTGTGCGAGCAGGGCCCGCTGGTCCACGTCCTGCCCGACGACACGCTGTACACGCGGGTCAAGGCCAGCGATGGGGCGGCCATCGTGACCGCGCTGTCGAGCGGTGCGCGGCTCGAGCCGCTGTTGGGCGAGTGCCCGACGCGCTCGGGGCATCCCTTCTACCGAGGGCAGGAGCCCAAGGCGCTCGCCAGCTGCGGGCGCATCGACCCCGAGAGCCTGGACGCGTACCTGGCCGTGGGCGGCTTTGCCGCGTTGCGCAAGGCCCTTTTCGAGATGAGCCCGGCCGCGATCGTGGACGAGGTGGACGCCGCGGGGCTGCGGGGTCGAGGGGGAGCCGGCTTTGCCACGGCGCGCAAGTGGCGCACCGCGCTCCGCGCTGCCGAGGCATCGGGCGAGCCGCCGTACGTGCTGTGCAACGGCGATGAGGGCGATCCAGGCGCCTTCATGGATCGAGCCATCATGGAGGGCGCCCCCTTCCAGGTCATCGAGGGCATGACCATCGGCAGCGTGGCCCTCGGCGCCCGCGAGGGCGTCATCTACGTGCGGGCCGAGTACCCGCTGGCCGTCGAGCGGCTCGCCTACGCCATCGAGGTCTGCCGCCGCGTAGGCCTGCTCGGCCAGAGCATCCTCGGCAGCGGGCACGACTTCGACATCCGCATCTCGCGCGGCGGCGGCGCCTTTGTCTGCGGCGAGTCCACGGCGCTCATGCGCAGCATCGAGGGCATGGGGGGCGAGCCCCGCGCCAAGTACGTGCGCGCGGCCGCGCGCGGCCTGCACGATCGGCCCACCGTGCTCAACAACGTCGAGACCTGGGTCCTGGTGCCAGGCATCGTGCGCGAGGGCGCGAGCTGGCTGTCGTCGGTCGGCACGGCGAAGTCCAAGGGCACCAAGGCCTTCTCCCTGGTGGGCCAGGTCGAACGAGCGGGGCTGGTCGAGGTGCCCATGGGCACCACGCTGCGCGAGCTCATCTTCGACATCGGCGGCGGCATGCGGGACGGCCGTCCCTTCAAGGCAGTGCAGACAGGCGGTCCCTCGGGTGGCTGCCTGCCCGCGTCTTGCTCGAGCGGCATGACCATGCAGGTCTGGTGGGGCGGCAAAAAAAAAAACGACCAGCACGAGAAGGCCAGAGAAGGGGGGGGGGGGCGACTTCGAGGCGCTCGAGCAAGCTGGCTCCATGATGGGCTCGGGCGGCATGATCGTGATGAGCGACCAGACCTGCATGGTCGACGTGGCCCGCTACTTCGTCGACTTCCTGCTCGAGGAGTCCTGCGGCAAGTGCGTGCCCTGTAGACTGGGCCTGCCCCAGCTCTCGCACCTGCTCGACAAGGTGACGCGCGGCCGGGCCACCGCCGCCGACCTCGACGCCATCGAGGACATCGGCCGCGGCATGGCCGAGAGCAGCCTGTGCGGCCTGGGCAAGAGTGCGCCCAACCCGGTCCTGTCCACCCTGCGCTACTTCCGCGACGAGTACGAGGCGCACCTCGGCGGCGCATGCCCGGCTGGCGTGTGCCGCGAGCTCATCCGCTACGAGATCACCGAGGCCTGCACGGGCTGCATCGCCTGCATCAAGCCCTGCCCCACGGACGCCATCGCGGGCAAGAAGGACGAGCTACACGTCATCGACCAGAGCCTGTGCGACCGCTGCGGGATTTGCCTGTCGCTGTGCAAGCCGAACGCGGTGCGCATCGTCTCGGGAGGTGCGTCGTGAGCGCGGAGCGGCTCGAGCCCGAGGTGGTGAGGCTGCGCATCGACGGCCGCTCGGTGCGCGCCCGCGCTGGAAGCTACCTGCTCGAGGCAGCGCGCGAGGCGGGCTTCGAGATCCCGACGCTCTGCCATCACCCCGCGCTCGAGCCCGTGGGCGCCTGCCGACTGTGCATGGTGGAGGTGACCCACCCGGACTGGCGCGGCTGGAGCGGGCTCATGACCGCGTGCCTGTACCCGGTCTCCGACGGGATCGAGATCCAGACCGACAGCGAGCGGGTGCGCACGAGCCGTCGGCGAACGCTGGCGCTACTACGCGCGCGCTGCCCCGACGTGCCCGCCATCGCCGAGCTCGCCGCCCGATACGGCGCCACTAGCGAAGGCCTGCATAGCGAGGCCGACGCGGACCGCTGCATCGTCTGCGGCCTCTGCACCCGCGTGTGCGAGAGCTTTGCCACCTCGGCCATCGCGACGCGCGGCCGCGGCAGCACCAAGGCCGTCGGGGCCTTTGGCGAGGGGCCGCCCGAGGAGTGCGTGGGCTGCGGCGCCTGCGCGCTCATCTGCCCGACCGGCCACATCGTCCACGAGCGCTCCGCCCAGGGCTACACCATCTGGCAGCGGACCTTCCCCACGGCCGTGTGCAAAGTAGACCCCGCGCGCTGCGTGGGTTGCGGCGCCTGCGAGCAGTCCTGTCCATTTGACGTACCGCGCGTCGGCCTGCGCTTGGACGGGGCGCCCGTAGCGAGCATTGCCGAGCCGCATTGCCGCGGCTGCGGCGCTTGCGTGGATGCCTGCCCGAACGGCGCCATCGATCAGCAGGGCTACGACGGTGTCGCGCTCGGCAAGGCCGACCCCGCGCATGCCCGCGGCGCCCACGTATTCGCCTGCACACGCGCCGGGCTAGGACGCGCCGAGCTTGCCGACGCCGCCGCGCTTTCCGAGCTTCCCTGCGTTGGACGGGTGAGCACCGCGCTGCTGCTCGCACGGCTCGCGCAGGGAGCCCGCGGCGTGCTGGTGCTGGGGCGCCATCAGCAGAGCTGTCGGCTGCAAGGCGGCGAGGACTGGGCTGAGCGGCGCGCTCGGCGAGCCGACCGCATCGCCCAGCTCGTCGGCCTGGGTGCGGATCGGGCGCGTTTTTGCGTGGCTCCGGCCGGGCCGAGCGGACCGGTCGAGGCCGTGCGCGCCTACCTGGGAACCCTCGAGGAGATCGGTCCGAGCCCGCTTGCCGAGCCCGCGCCCGCGGTGCTCTGCGCACGCGATGGCTTGGATGGAGAGCTCGAGCTCGTGAGCTGGCTTTCGGAGCACGCCCAGGCCGAGCCGCCCGCAGCCGCGCGCCGCCACGAGATCGTCGGGTGGGGCTCGTGGGCGGCCGAGCTGCCCGCGCGACCGCTTCTGTACGCGGGGACGATCCCCTATCTCGACATCTTGGGCAGCGAGCTCTGGCGACCGATTCGCCTGCCCGATGCCCTGCGCCAAGCATCGGCGCTGCTCGCTCGCCTGCTGGGAGCCGAGCCTTCGGTCGGCATCAGCGGATGCGGCGCTGTGCGGCCTGCCGACGCCGCCCGCTGGCAAAAGGCCCCCGCGATCTACGCCCTCGGCCCCGAGGAGCGCCGCGCGCTCCGGGCGGCCGGGCTCGATGCCACCTTGCTCGATGAGCTTCTGCAAACGCGCGCGGGCGAGCTTGCCCGACCGCCCGTGCGCGCCGCCGTAGCCTGCGACGGCACGGCCGAGGCCATGGCGCTCCTCGGGGCGCTGGGCTACCGCGCGGTGGACGCAGGACCGGATCCGCTGCCCGATCGCTTCTGCTTTTCGCCTGCGGAGCGCCAGCTCGCCGACGAGCGCCTATCGCAGGCCGCGCGTAAGGGCGCCCGGGCCCTGCTCGTCTCGGGACCGAGCGCGCTCGCCCGCCACGCCCTTTTGTGCCGCCACGGAAGCTGGCGTTCGAGCCGCATCCTTCCCCTGTTGGGCGCCCAGCTCGCCGCGCTTTCGTGCGCGCAGCTGCCGCTCGGCACGCGCTCGCTGGGCCGCGCCCACTACGGCCTGTACGCCCCGGTCGAGGTGGCACCATGAGCACCCAGCAGCGCATCGACGAGCATCCCATCCTGGCGCCGCTCGAGCCGCCCTCGCTGCCCTTTTCCTTCAACGGCCAGAGCCTGCTCGCCCGCCCTGGCGAGATGGTGAGCTCGGCCCTGTACGCCGCGGGCATCTCCGTCTTCGGCCACCATCATCGCGACGGCGGCGCGCAGGGCATCTTCTGCGTCAACGGCCAGTGCTCGCAGTGCACCGTGCTGGTCGACGGCCGACCGCTCAAGGCCTGCATGACCGCGGTCGAACAGGGCATGGTGGTCCGCAGCTGCGACGGCCGGCCCAGCCTGCCGCCCGACGACGCCGCCATGGCGATCCAGCGGCCGGCCGAGCACCAGACCGAGGTGGCCATCCTGGGCGGCGGACCAGCCGGCCTGTGCGCCGCGGTGGAGCTCGGTCGGCTCGGCGTGCGCGTGCTGGTGGTGGACGACAAGCCCGAGCTCGGCGGCAAGCTCACCCTGCAGACCCACCCGTTCTTCGGCTCGGTGGCCGAGTGCTGGGCGGGCACGCGCGGGGTGGACATCGCCCGCATCCTGGCCGACGAGCTCGCCGGGCTCGGGTCGGTCACGGCCTGGCTCTCCAGCACGGCGGTGGGCGTGTTCGGCGACGGCAAGATCGGCGTGGTCACGCCCAGCGGCTATCGGCTGATCACGACGCAGGCCCTGCTGGTCTCGCTCGGCGCACGCGAAAAGAGCCTGTCCTTTGTCGGCTGCGATCTACCGGGCGTGTACGGCGCAGGCGCCTTCCAAACGCTGGTCAACCGCGACCGCGTGCAGGCATCGCGCAAGCTCTTCGTCTTGGGCGGCGGCAACGTGGGGCTCATCGGCGCCTACCACGCCCTGCAGGCGGGCATCGATGTGGCAGGCCTGGTCGAGGCCCTGCCCGAGGTCGGCGGCTACAAGGTTCACGCCGACAAGATCCGACGGCTCGGCGTGCCCATCTGGACCTCGCACACGGTGGTGCGGGCCCATGCCGACCCCGAGAGCGAGCACCTGCGCTCCGTCACCATCGCAGCCGTGGACGAGCGCTTCCAGCCGGTCGCGGGCACCGAGCGATCCTTTGAGGTGGACACCCTGCTCATCGCCGTAGGCCTCAGCCCCTGCGACGAGCTGCTGCTCAAGGCTAGGGAGCTCGGCCTGCGCGTCTACGGCGCGGGCGACACGGCCGAGATCGCCGAGGCCTCGGCCGCCATCTTCAGCGGCCGCACGGTGGGGAGGCAGATCGCCCGCGACCTCGGCATCCAGGTCACCATCCCGCCCGACTGGCCCGAGCTCACCGCCATCTTGCAAAGCCGCCCTGGCAAGACGGTGCCGCTCGAGCTGACCGACCATCACCGCCCGGTCTACCCGGTCATTCGCTGCGTGCAGGAGATCCCCTGCGACCCCTGCGTCGAGGCCTGTCCCGAAGGGCTCATCAGCATCGAGGGCTCGATCATGGGCCTGCCCCGCTTCGAGGGCGATTGCCTGGGCTGCGGCCGCTGCGTGACCATGTGCCCCGGCCTGGCCATCAACCTGGTCATCGATGACTACGACCCGAGCGGGCAGCGCTCGCTCTTGATGCTGCCCTTTGAGCTAGGCCTCGAGCGCGTGCCGCTCGGCGAGGAGGTTCGCACCGTCGACATGGAGGGCAATCCCGTGGGCACGGGCAAGGTGGTCGCGGTGCGCCAACGCGAGGACCAGGACCGCCGCGATCTCGTGCTGCTCGAGGTGTCCTCCCGGGACAAGCTCGTCGTGGCCAGTTTCTCGGTGCGCGGTCCCTCGGTGGCCATGAGCGAGCCCGACCGAGACGCTGAGGACGAGGACGACCCCATCGTGTGCCGCTGCGAGCGCGTGCGCAAGAGCACCATCGTGCGCGAGATCCACCGCGGCGTGCGCGATATCAATCAGCTCAAGGCCGTGGCGCGAAACTCGATGGGCGGCTGCGGCGGCAAGACCTGCACCGAGCTGGTGCGCCGCATCTTCCGCGAGCAGGGCGTCGATCTCGGCGAGCTGACGCCAGGCACGAGCCGCCCCCTGGTGGCCGAGACGCCCTTTGCCGCCTTCGTCAAGAGCGAGAGCGAGGACGATGGCTAGCTCGGGAAGCTACGACGTCATCGTGGTGGGCGGCGGCTCGATCGGCGTTCCAGCGGCCTACTATCTCGCCCAGCGCGGCTTGAAGGTGCTGGTGCTCGACCGCCGCCCGGCCGTGGGCCAAGGCGAGAACAAGGCCGCCGTGGGCGGGGTGCGCGCCACGCACTCGGATCCGGCCAAGATCCTGCTCTGCACCCGCATGCTCGAGGTGGTGCGCACCTGGAAGCAGACCCACGGCGACGACATCGGCTGGAAGCCTGGCGGCTACTGCTTCCCGGTCTACTCCGAGCCGCTCGAACGCACGCTAAAAGGGTTGCTCCCCATCCAGCGGCGCTTCGGCTTGGTCAACGACTGGGTGGATGCCGACCGGTTGGCCGAGCTCATTCCCGGTATCGAGCGCGAAGGCCTGCGCGGCGGCACCTACTCACCGGGCGACGGTCAGGTCTCGCCCCTGCTCCTGCCCACAGTGCTCATGCGCCACGCCATGCGCCGCGGCGCCGAGCTTCGGGTCAAGGAGCGGGTCGTCGGCTACCTGCGCCAGGGCGATGCGGTCACGGGCGTTCGCACCGATCGGGGCAGCTACCACGCGCCACAGGTGGTGGTGGCCACTGGCTCTGACGCGAGCGAGCACGGCGAGCTGCTCGGCATCGAGCTACCGGTCACCCCCGACAGCCACGAGGCGGGCGTCACCGCCCCCGTAGAGCATTTCCTGGGGCCGCTGGTCGTGGACATGCGGCCCGGTCCCGAGGGCAAGACCGCCAGCTTCTACTTCGGCCAGAACGACGAGGGTCAGATCATCTTCTGCTACACCCCCAAGGAGCTGTTCGTCGGCCGCGATCGCGAGAGCCAGTCCGACTTCCTACCCATCGTGGCCAGTCGCATGGTCGGCTTGGTCCCGCGGCTCCGCCACCTGCTCGTGCGCCGCATCTGGCGCGGCCTCTACCCCATGAGCCCCGACGGCCTGCCCATCATCGGCCAGGTCCCCGAGGTCCCGGGGCTGACGGTCGCCGTCGGCATGTGCGGCCAGGGCTTCATGCTGGGCATCGGTGTGGGCCAGGAGGTCGCCTCGCTCGTCGTGGACGGCCGCTGGCTCCTGCCCGACGAGGCCGTGACGCCCATTCGCTACGGCCGCGATTTCCGCGCGGACAAGGCGGAGGCGCTGCGGTAGGGGCGCGGGAGCGCTCGCAAACGAGGGAAGACGCACCGTAGCGCTCGGGGCCGCGGTGCGGCATGATCGGCCGCCACCTACCATGAACGACCGCCGCTCGCGCACCGCTTTACGCTGCTCGCGCGCCTGGACGCGGCTTTGCACCCTTGGCTTTGTCGCCGCGCTCGGGCTGGGGCTGGGGCTGGGCTGCCCCGCGCCCAAGCCCTCGGTCCCGCCCGCGGGCTCGGCCGCGCCGCCGTCGACGACCGCGACCGCGGTCCCACGCCCAGCGCCAGTCGACGCGGCCGCGCCAGACCCGGTCGAGTCGCGCTGCAGCGCGCTGCTCGCCCGAGCCCAGGCGATGGAGCCCTCGGTCACGCAACTGCTCGTGGGGCTCACCCAAGAGATCGACGGCGAGCTCGTCAAGCTCCAGTTCCGCCTCAAGACCTGCGCGTCGGCGGAGCGGAAGATGCGCGCCATGCTCCGCGAGCAACCCGAGCTCGACCCGCAATCGCTCGAGCTCGACGACTTGCTTCGCTACACCCTGCGCGTCGAGGATGAGCCCGCTGGACGGCACGCCGAAGCCATCCGCCAGGTTCTGACCGCGCTGCGGCAGCGCGGTCACCGCGTCGAGCGGCTCAAGAACTACTGGCCCGACGGCGATAACTACTCGGGCATCAACACCGTGCTTCGGAGCGCTGACGGCACGCCTTGGGAGCTGCAGTTCCATACCGCCGCATCGCTTGGGGCGGCGAAGCAGACCCGCGCCTGGTACGAGGAGCTTCGCTCGGCCGACACCCCGCTGCCCCGCAAGCAGCAGCTGTTCGACATGATGACCGAGGTATGGGATGCGGTGCCCGTTCCGGCTGGCATCCTCCAGCCTGGCGCGCTGGGCCCGCACGAGCAAATCCTCGAGCGCCAGCGTCCCTGACGGGGCTAGCGGCTCGGCCGCCGCCGACTTGCGGCAGCAGCCGGGCTGTGGGCAGGCTGGTGCCCCGCCCACTCGTCGGCCGGCTTGCCAGCGCCTGCCGCCCAACGCTCCTGGCGCGATGACCATAGCTCAGACCACCACCCCATCCGCCAAGTCGCCCGAGGCCGCGGCGCACCTGCAGGCGCGGGTGGCGCTGGTCGGCAAGGTGCTGACCGTGGTGTTCGCCGTGATGCAGCTGGCGCTCACCGCGATCACCGCGGCCTACGGCAATGCTGGCCACTCGTGGCTGCATCCCGCCCACCTGCTGGGCTGGCTGGGCGTGCTGTCGGCCGCGGTCATGTGGGCCTCGTGTGGGACGGGCACGCGCTCGCGCCGCTTCGTCTACGCCGTGGAGACCGTCTGCCTGCTGGCCGGCACCCTCGCCACGGCGTTTATGGGACGGCACCTGGCCTTCGTGGGCTGGACCGAGATCGGCCAGGTCGTCGATCTCGAGGCCCAGAGCGCGGCCGCGCGGGCTTGGTACGCGGGCCTGCTGCAGATCTACGTCGTGATGGCGCTCATGCTGGGCCTGATGTTCTGCTTTGCGCTTCGCGCCGCGCTCGTCCCCTCCACGCCGCTGCGCACAGCCGTGCTCACGGGCTCGGCGGGCATCCTGCTGCTCGTCGTCTCGGCCTTGGGCTGGGTGCCGCTAGCCGCGGACCGGGTCCTTCGCGACAGCACCCCTTCAGAGCAGGTGGGACGGCTCGTCGTCGCCGTCGTGATCTGGTGGCTCGCCGTGACGGTCATCTGCACGGTGCTCTCGAAGGTCATTCACAACCTACAGCGCCAGATCCGCCACGCCATGCGCCTGGGCCAGTACACCCTGGAGCTGAAGCTGGGAGAAGGCGGCATGGGCGAGGTCTATCGAGCGCACCACGCGCTCATGCGCCGCCCCACCGCCATCAAGCTCTTGCCCGCGAGCAAAGCCGGAGAGGCCAGCCTCCCGCGCTTCGAACGCGAGGTGCAGCTCACGGCCAAGCTCACCCATCCCAACACGATCACCATCTACGACTACGGCAGGACGCCCGACGGGGTGCTGTACTACGCCATGGAGCTGCTCAACGGCGCCACGCTTGAGCAGGTGGTGGAGCACGACGGGCCGCAGCCGCCCGGACGAGTGCTTCGGGTGCTCATCATGGTAGCCGGGGCGCTGACCGAAGCGCACGCCATTGGGCTCATCCATCGCGACGTCAAGCCGGCCAACATCTTCCTCTGTGAGCAGGGCGGCGAGTTCGACGTGGCCAAGGTCCTGGACTTCGGGCTCGTCAAGGCCGTCTCGGGGGCCGACAAGGCGAGCTTGACCCAGGCCGGAATCGTCACGGGCACGCCGCTGTACATGCCGCCCGAGGCGCTGGCCGATCCCGACAAGATGGACGGGCGCAGCGATCTGTATTCGCTCGGCGCCGTGGGCTACTATATGCTGACCGGCTCGGTCGTGTTCGACGGCAAGACGGTGGTTGAGATCTGCGGCCATCACCTTCACACCGAGCCCGAGCTGCCGTCGCGGCGACTCGGCAAGCCGGTACCGTCGGATCTCGAGGCCATCATCATGGACTGCCTGGCCAAGGACCGACAAGCGCGTCCCGAGAGCGCTCGGGCCCTGCGGACGCGGCTCGAGCAATGCCGCGACCTCGGCAGCTGGGATCAAGATAGCGCCCGCGCATGGTGGGACGACAACGGCGATACGCTCCAGGCCGCTCGACCGTCCATCTCGCTCGAGTCGGCGGCCACGGTGGCGGTGGACATGTCGCATCATCACGGCGTTCGCTAGTCGTCCGTTGCGCCCATCGCCCGGCCCAAACAGGGGTGAGGGCCGGGCCAGGGGCGCAACGGACGAGCTCTGCTTGCCGTTTGGATCGATTTGACGTTGGGGGCTCCGGGCGTCGCGTTGCTCCTTCCTCTGCCCCCAAGCCCCCGCCGCTCGCCAGGGCGTCCCACGCACATCGCCCGGCCCCAGAGTACGGCGAGAGCAAAGCGAACGCGGCTCGACTTGGAGACCGTGGCGCGCTGGCGTATGCTCAGCGCGGCCTTTCGTAGGCTCTGCCTCCTGGCGGCCATGCCCCCCACGCGCAGCACCGAAGTCGATACGCCCGAGCGCAGGGCGTTCTACCAGCAGCGCGTGGCTTTGCTCGGCAAGGTGCTCACCATCGTGTGGGGGGTGGGCAACGGCGCTACCACCGTGCCCTACCTCATCATGGGCTGGTGGCGCGAGCTATTCGACCTACGCAACGCGCTGTCCTGGCTGGCGCTGGTCATTTGCCTGGCCATGTGGCTGCTCTGCCGCCGCGGGACGCGTTCGCCGCGCTTCGTCCTGGGCGTGGAGATCGGCGCCATGCTCGGCTCGTCGGTGGCCATCTCCTTCATGGGACGCTACCTCGCTCCAGAGGCGCTCGGGTTCATGACCCAGAAAGAGGGCGTCGACCTAACGGCGCTCGAGCCGAACGTCGTCGGGGCGATGTCGGGCCAGCAGCTCGTGCAGGTGCTCATCTCGCTCATGCTCGGGCTGGCCTTCAGCTTCGTGCTGCGGGCCGCGCTGGTGCCCAGCACGGTGCGACGCACGGCGCTGCTGACCATGGCGGGCGCTGTCCCGCTGCTCGCGCTCTACGTGCTAGCGTGGGTGCCGCTCGAGGTCGACCGTCCGCTGCGCGAGACCATCGGACCGAACCAGCTCGTCTCCATGACGATCCACGTCGTCATCTGGTGGACGCTGGTGACCCTCGTATGCGTCGCCATTAGCCGCATCATCCACAACCTGCGCCGCGAGATCCGCCACGCCATACAGCTCGGCCAATACACCCTCGAGCAGAAGCTCGGCGAGGGCGGCATTGGACTCGTGTACCGCGCCCGCCACGCCATGATGCGTCGGCCGACGGCCGTCAAGCTGCTCCAACCCGAGAAAACCGGCGAGGCAAGCCTGGCGCGTTTCGAGCGCGAGGTGCAGCAGACGGCGCGGCTTACCCACCCCAACACCATCACCATCTACGACTACGGCCGCACCCCGGACGGCGTGTTCTACTACGCCATGGAGCTGCTCGACGGCGCCACGCTCGAGGCGGTGGTCGACCTCGACGGCCCCCAGCGGCCAGGGCGCGTGCTGCGGGTAATGGATATGGTGGCAGGTGCGCTCGCCGAAGCGCACGGCGTCGGGCTCATCCATCGGGACATCAAGCCCGCCAACATCTTCTTGTGCCGTCAAGGGGGCGAGCTCGACATCGCCAAGGTGCTCGACTTCGGCTTGGTCAAGGTCGTCGAGGGACCCGAGGACGCCCATCTGACCCGCGACGGGCTGGTGACCGGTACCCCGGCATACCTGGCGCCCGAGGCCCTGACCGACCCCAAGGGCATGGACGGTCGCGCCGATCTGTATTCCCTAGGCGCAGTGGCGTACTACTTGCTGACGGGCAAGCACGTGTTCGGCGGCAAGACCATCGTGGAGATCTGCGGTCACCACATGCACACCGAGCCGACGCCGCCGTCGAAGCGGCTCGGCCGCGAGCTACCCGCCGAGCTCGAACAGCTGGTCATGCAATGCCTCGCCAAAAAGCCGGCCGACCGTCCGCAGGATGCCGTCGCGCTCCGCGAGCGGCTGGCGGCCTTCCAGGACGCGCTGCGCTGGCGCCAATCCGATGCCCGCGCCTGGTGGGACGAGCACGGCGAGGCCCTGCGACCCAAGCCCAGTGCCACCTCGCGCCTGGAGCTCACCAAAACCATGGCCGTCGATCTGGATCGCACGCGGTAGTCGCCGCACACAAGGAGCATGCCCATGGCCAACGCGCCTCCGCGCACCGAGCCAGACCACGACGACGCCGCTCAGTCGCTCGGCATCCTGCCGCGCCTGCTCGGCATCATCACCGAGGTCCGCACGGGAGAGACCGCCACCGCGCTGCTGCTCACCCTCAACATCTTCCTGCTGTTCGTTTCCTACTACATCATCAAGCCCGTGCGCGATGCGCTCATCCTGAGCATGGAGTCGGGCGCCGAGTACAAGTCCTACATGAGCGGCGCCATCGCGCTGAGCCTGCTCTTCGCGGTCCCAGCGTACTCGTGGGTCGCCAAGAAGCTGCCGCGGAATCGGCTCATCGTGGGCGTGACGCTGTTTTTCGTGGCGAATCTCGCGCTCTTTGCCATCGGCGCCGCCCTTCCCTCCACCGCGAGCTGGCTCCCACTCGTCTTCTACCTCTGGGTCGGCATCTTCAACATGATGATCGTGGCGCAGTTCTGGGCCTTCGCCGCGGACGTCTATGACGAGGAGCAGGGCAAGCGGCTGTTTGTCCTCGTGGCCATGGGCGCCTCGCTCGGCGCGGTGGCCGGCTCCGCCCTATCGAAGTACTTGCCCAAGCACGTCGAGGCCACGCTGGAGGGCGGCTGCGACGCCACGAGCAACTACGTCGGCTATCTCGACGTGACGCAGCTGTTGCTCCTGGCCGCCGCCATCCTGGCGTTCTGCGCCCTGTTGACGCAGGTGATTCATCGCCGCGAAACGCGCGCCGCGCAGGCGAGCCCCGCCGCGCGAGCCGCAGAGCCAGAGCCTGAGCCAACAGAGCCCGAGCCGAAGCGCCAAGGCCAAGACCGCCAAGCCGACTCACCCGCCCCCGCGGCGAAACGGGAACAGGGCGCGTTCTCGCTGGTATTCAAGCATCGATACCTGACCCTGCTCGCCGCATTCGCTCTGGTATTCACGCTGGTCAACTCCAACGGCGAGTACATGGTCGGCAAGCTCGCCAAGGGGTGGGTAGACGAGATCGTGGCCTCGTGCCAATTCGCCGACGAGGCCACGAAAAACGCTTTCCAAAGCGGGCAATTCGCCAGCTTCTTCGGCGACTTCTACTTCTACGTCAACCTCCTGGGCGTCGTCCTGCAGACCTTCGTCGTCTCGCGCCTCATCAAGTACGGCGGCGTTTCGCTGTCCCTATTCGTGTTGCCCGTTATTGCCTTGACTGGCGCGGTGGCCGTAGCCTTCGTGCCTGCGCTCTTCGTGCTGCGGCCCAGCAAGATCGCGGAGAACGCCACCGACTACTCGCTGAACAACACCATTCGCAATTTCCTGTGGATCCCCACCACCCGCGCCATGAAGTACCGCGCCAAGCAGGCGGTCGACACCTTCTTCGTCCGCATGGGCGACGTCGGCTCCGGCTTGCTCGTGCTGCTCGGCGCTCAGATTCTGGGCCTGGGCGTGCGGGCCTTCGCGATGACCAACATCGTATTGGTGCTCTGCTGGGTCTGGATCGCCAGCTCGATCCTGCGCGAGAAGAAAAAGCTCCAGGAGGCGCGCGAGCGCGGCGAGCTCACCGACGATGCGTAGCGACGCGGGCTACCGCTATCCGCCAGGCGGGTCGTCGTCGTAGGGGCGCTCCAGGCCCACGATGCGGTATCCCCCGCTCCCCAGGTGGTAGAGATGGACTCGCGCGGGGCTTTGGCTCTGACTGCCCGAGAAGCCGGCTACGTCCACGATGAGGTAGCGCGGGCTCTTGGGCGCGGCGCCCGCCGCAGCGGGCAGCTCGACGCAGACCTCGGCGTCGGCGGCTCGAGCCAGGCTCACCGCCGTCGGCTCGAGCGCGACCGTGCGCCAGGCGCGCGCCTGGTAGCGCCGCCAGGCGCGCGCCTGGTAGCGCCGCTGCTCAGGGTGGACGAGCCCCGCCTGGACGCATGAATCCCGCAGGCACAAGCGATGCTTGTCGCCCTGCTTCTGCAGCCGCGGCCAGCCCAGCGCCGAGACGCGCGATAGATAGCGCGCCAGCGCCTTGTCGCGACGCGCCACCAAGATGCGGAACAGCTCGTTCGCCAGCGGCGCCCGCAGCTTGCCCGTGGCGATGGCGGCCTGCAGATGGGCGTCGCTGAACCGCGAGATGATGCGCGCCATCCACGCCCCGTCCCGCTCGGTCATCCGGCTCATCGCGGGATTGGGATAGCCGGGCTTCCACGCCGCGGGGTCGAACTGCTCGACGTCGTAGTAGCCGTACACCGCACCCGAGGCGCCGAAGCGGGCGCGATCCCACGGGCGGGTTGGAATCCCCAGGGTGACGAAGTCGACGGCGACGTCGCCCGGATCGAGGTAGTGCGAGTGCCCGATGCGGCGGCCCAGCATGGGCGGCTCCCAGATGCTACCAAAGCAATCGCCGAAGTCGATGATGTGATGCCTGACGAACCCCTTGTCGCCGCGCTCGATCCACATATCGAGGGTGTTCTGCTCGCGCGAGTCGAAGTGGTTCGTCCACGCCGCCAGCACCCGACTGCCGCGCAGCTCCCGACGATCCTCGTGCGGGATGACGTCGTTGGGATCGTCGTCGCGCGTCCCCTGATAGCGAAACGGCCCCAGCGGCTTTCCGTCGAGAAACAGGCTGGAGCTCGCCCGATACCGACCATCGCCCAGCCGCAGCGCCTTGGCGAAGATCTTGTCGAGATCGCGTTCGCTCATCGGCACCTCGTCGCCCTGCTCGTCCTCCGAGGTGGCGTCGGGAGCGATCCGCAGTATCTCCCGATCGAAGAACACGATGCGATTGCAGGGCGTGAAGTACCCCGCGCCGTGGTAGAGGCGCGAGACGATGACGTCCGCCGCCGTGGCGCGCGGCCCCTGCACCGTGCCATCGAACTTCAAGAGGTAGTTTTGCCCCGCTTGGTCCTCGATGATGAAGCCGGGATTGGCGCCATTGGGCTTGGCGCCAGTCACCGTCCAAGGGCCAGTCGGATCCAGCGGCTCGGTACGGCAGGCGCCCCGGGCGAGCTCGGCTGGCGTCAGCGGATGTCGGCCGAGGCGGTTGGTGAACCAGGACGAGTCGGGCACCTCGTCGAGCGCATTGACATTGACCGCCTCGCCGCCTGGGTCCACTGCGAAAAAGCGCGTGATGGGCCTAAATATCGTTTGGTCGGCCGCGTCCCAGGCAAAGGGCGAGTAGTACTCTTCGGGAGTGGGCTCGAACGGTTGCGCGTCCGGATCGGTCCACAGGACATCCTGGAGCGGGAACGGGCGCAAGGCCGCACCGCATCCGAGGCCGAGCAGTGAAAAGCCTACTACGATCGCCGTCGCTATCTTCATGAGTCCCCTCAGAAGCCGCTGCTGGCACCCAGCACGAATCGAACCGCTTCGACATCCCCGCCATCGTCAAAGGTCTGCGAGCCAAAGGCCAACAGCAGCTCGAAGGTGTGATCCCGCGAGCTGGTGGCGCGAAACCCCGTACCGAAAGACTGGCGCAATAACCCCGCGGAAAAGTCCTCCAAGTGCTTGCCGAACACGTTGCCCACCGAGTAGTGGGCGACGCCGTCGAGCCACACCCAGACCGGCCAGCGATACTCCAGCCGCCATACCACGGAGCTGCGACCGATGAGGCGGCCTTCCAAAAAGCCTCGCATGGGCCCGTCGCCGCCGAGCGCGCTCTGCTCGGTGAACGGAATGCGGCCGTTGCCCGCCAGCGGATCGGCGAAGTCCACGATGCCGCTCAGTCCGAGCACGCGCTGGTGGCCCGTGAGATCGAGATAGCCCCCCAAGGTGCCGCCGTAGCGAATCCACTCGCTGTGCTTCGCCCGGCCCGCGCCGCCGTCCGCCGATTTGCGCAGATCGGAGCCCAGCTGGCCGCGTAGACCGAGGCGCAGGCCCGAGCCGGGCGGCGAGACGAAGTCCGATCCCTCGACGTCTTGGCTCAGGTGGCGCAGCCGACGGGTGTCGAGGGCAACCTGGCCACCAGCGTGCACGGCGGTGTAGCCTTCCTCGAAGCCCTCCGGGTAGCCGTAGGCGCCCTCGCCCACGCGGCTGGCGATGTCCACATCGGAGCAGCACCCCTCGGTGCCAAAGCTCACATCGCGTATGCCGACCGCGCCGTGCATGGTGCTCGCTCGCCAGAAACGGGACTCGAAGCGCAGCCCCCCCTCGATGTGCTGCGCGGTGTAGCGCGCCTCGTGGTCCTCGCGGGAGCTCGGCCCCATGCCGTAGAACAGCCAGTCGGGCCGATGGCTGTACTCAAAGCGCGCCTCCGCCATGGTGTCGTCCGAGAGGTTGCTGCGATGGGCCAGATTCACCAGGACCCAGTTGTTGCCGCCATAGGCGCCGCGAAAGCGCAGATCTTGGTCATCGGCGACGTAGTCGTCCCAGAAGATGTAGACGCCCACGCTGGGGCGAAAGCCGAAGTCGATGAGGGCCGTCGGGATGATGCCCGCCTTCTTCTCCGGGCCGAAGGTGAAGAAATCCATCAGCAAGCCGGGCAAATCGGCCTCCTCGGCCGAGGACACGGCCCAACCGATGGGCGCGCGGATCACGTACTCGGTGACGAGGTACAGCGGGTAGAACAGGGCCCGCGGCACCCAGATGAGCACCTCGCCCGCGCTCGTGGGCTCGGGCTCGCGCCCATCGTAGTTGGGCACCGCTCGCGGCTCGGGCTCGTCAGTCGGCTCGGCTGATTCGGAGGCAGATGGCGCTGGCGGTGGCTCGTCCGCGCCCGGTACCGCGGGCGCTGCGGGCGCCTCCGCCCCCGAAGGCTCGTCGCTACCCTGCGCCAAGGCGGGCGTGACCGCGACGAGAAGCGTCACTAGCCCGGCCCACAGCCCACAAAGTCCTGAAAGCGTTTTCATGGCTCCATCGTGCGTCGGCTCATCCGGCTCTCCTACGAGGTGTCTATCGCTCGCGCCCGCGTTGCGCCGACTATCCGCTCGGCGGCTTCGAGAGCAGCCGACGGTCGATCTCGATTCGATCCATCGAACGATGTAGCTCCTCGGCTACCTGCCGCAGGGGTCGCCGAGCCTTGGGCCGAACGGGCCGTTTGCCCGCGTCGAGCCCAGGGCGACCAAGCTGCCTGAGCTTGGGCCAGAGCGCCTTGGCGACCCGCTCGGGCAGAACGTTCTCCAGATACTCCAGCGCCGTTCCGCGCAGCGCTTCGTCGTCGCTCTGCAGCGCTCGAAACGACAGCGCGAGCGCGTCGCGGTCCAGCACCAGCCGCAGCAGGGCGAAGACGTGCTCCAAGCGCGCTCGGCCGCGCACCCCGAGCTCCCGAAGAACCACGGGATAGATGGCACGCGCGGGTGGACCAAGCCCTGGCGCGCCCGCCGTCAAGGCCAGCAACCCCTGTCCGCAACGCTCTCGGACCCCCACATGCTCATCGTCCAGGCCGCACACTAGCAGACGCGCGCTTCGCCCGCTTTGGCATTTTTCGAGCAGCTCGGCGACCCGTCGGCGAATGGCCGGATCGCGCCCCGGATCGAGCAGCGCATCGCCGAGCTGCCCCACCACCTGATGACGGACGCGGTCGAGCGCTGCCTGCGCGAGGGCGGCCACGCGCTCGTCCGCCAAAAGCGGCAGCACCAGCGCCGCAAGCTCGGCGGGCCCGGGCCTGCGCAGGGCAGCGGCCACGCGATCTGCATCCTCCGAGAGCAGCTCGGTCGCCTGCTCGAGCCGCTGGCTGCTCGTCTGGCTCGCCCCAAGCTCGTCGGTCCCTTCGCGACCGGGCTCGATCGGCCCGCCGTCGCCGCGGCGCGACGCGACGGGCTTGTCGCCAGCGCCTTGGCTAGCGCGGAGCGCCTGGATCTCCAGGAGCAGCCGCTCGCGGTCGAGCGCGGTGTGGGTCTCGGACAGCGTCTTGCGGGTTGTGGCGTCGACGATGCTCTTCTCGTCGAGCGTCACCTTGCCCGCCCGCAGGGCGTTGGCCAGCTCGGCCACATAGCCTCGATGGAGCGGCAGGGAGACCAAGACGCCGCCGACGGCGATGGCGATGAGAAGGCCCAGCGCGATCTTGCTGGCCAGCGCGGGCGCCAGCGCGAGCGTCAGCATCACGATCAGGCTGGCGATGATGCCGCCAAGCCTGTCGCAGCCGACGTCGATCACGGTCTTGGTCGAGCGCTTCTTGGCCGCGCTAATGGGCGTGTACAGAAGCTCGTAGCCAGCCCGAAACAGGGAGTTCTCCAATACGACCTGCGTGCCTCGCAGCAGCACCAGCGACCACAGCCGCGTCACCGCTGCGCCGAGCACGCCCGTCAGCACCAAGGCGGCCGGGGCGATGGCAATCGTGCCGCCGATGCCCAGCCGGCTCAACACGGCCGTGCCCGCGGTGGTCTGCACCACGATGGAGACGAAGCTGGTGACCGTGTAGAAGATGGCAAAAAACGCCATCAGCGACCCACCGTCGGCAAAGGCCGCAGCCACCTCGGCCTTGAACAGGTAGTCCGCCATGGTGGAGGCGGTCGCGCTCAGCAGGACCAAACCGCATAGCAGCTGGAGAAAGGGCGTGCTCCGCAGGCTGCTCCACGTCGTGGTCGCCGAGCTCTGCCCCGTGCCGCTCGCGGGCTCCGCCGCCGCCGCGCTACGGGTGCCAATGCGGGCCACGCCCACGGCGCACAAGGCATTGAGCCCCGCCAGGCCGAGCAACATGGCGGAGGGCTCGAGCCACGCCGCCACCCGCTCGGCCAAGATGCCTCCCGCCAACCCCCCTGCCGTGGCGCCCGCCGTGATGCGATAGACGACGCGCTTGGCAGCGTGCGGGTCGAAGCGCTCGTTGACCACCGACCAGAAGCCGCTGATCAGCAGGAACCCTACGGCGGCGATGTGCAGGTAGACCAGCCAGGCCGTGAGCCGCGGCATGCTCTGGGCCAACGCCCACTCGGCCACGTAGCCGCCCGCGCTCAGTGCGAACAGCACGGGAACCAGGCGGGCAGGCCCCCAGCGCGACAGCCCTCGTGGCATCAGGACCGCGCCGACCAGGCTGAGCAGCGCCGAGGCCAGCATCACCTTGGGAAGCTGTGAAGCGGAGAAGCTGGACAGGAACAGCGCGTCTCGGGTCGCCTTGCCCGCAACCTGCTGGGCGATCATGAGCGTCGCGGAAACGACGCCCACGATGGCTGCCTGGCGCGTGCTCTTGGCGACGACATCCACCCCCCAAGCCCTAGCGCAGTTGCTGGTCGACGGCGATGATCTAGCCGGAAGCGAGCCGTTCGCCCGCTCGCCCCAACCGCGAGCCGCCGCGGCCAGAAAACGCCGCCCCCCCTCGTCAGTGCAGCCGCCCGTTCGGCGGGTCCTCGCCCCTACCCGAGGGCGAGCGCCAGCCTGCCATGAGGTGCAGCACCTGCTCGTCGGAGACGTCGTACCAATGTCGGTAGACCTGGGCCACCGCTCGGAAGTCGGGCGGCATCTCGACCACCTCGATCGCGTCGGCCAGCGCGGCGATCTCGCGGGCGGTGCGCTCGCCCGCGACCGGCACGGCCACCACCACCTTGCCCGCACCGCGCTTGCGGCAGAGCTGGATCGAGGCGCGCATGGTCGAGCCCATGGCCAGGCCGTCGTCGACCAGGATGACCGTCCTGGTCGCCAGCTCCGGCAGGGGCTCGCCGTGGCGAAGGACCTGGACCCTCCTTTCGATCTCCCCGACCTGCTCGCCGCGAATGGCCTCGATGACCTCGGGCGAGAGATAGCGATCCGCTCCCGGGTAGATGAAGGCGCTGCCGTCCTCGGCGATCGCGCCGAAGCCCGCCTCGGGGTTGTAGGGCAGCGGGAGCTTGCGCGTCACCACCAACGACAGCTCCGCATCGAGGTGCGAGGCCACGGCGATGGCGACCTCGACCCCGCCCCTCGGTATGGCCAGGACGAGCGGCTCCTCCGTGCGGTAGCGCTCGAGCATCCGCGCTAGCTTCTCTCCAGCTTCTGCCCTGTCCTCGAACATCGAGCTTGCCCTCGTCCCGTCGTGATAAAGCCCACCGAAAGCCTTGTCTAGCCCCGCCCGAGTCGCCATAATCCCGGCCCCGCGCGCCCCATCGAGCGGCGCGCTCACCCAAACTCTGCGCGGGCCGCCCACGGCGAGCAGGCTCGAGGAGGTCGCGAGACATGGATCTCGACGAAAGGCTCACAGATGTATCGGTCATCGGCGCGGCCGGAAAGATGGGCAGTGGCATCGTCCTGCTGCTGGCCCAGGAGATGGCCCGCCTCTCGCTCCTGCCCGAGGGCAAGGGCAAGGTCTTCCGCCTGCATGCCGTGGACATCGACCCGGCGGGGCTGCGCGGGCTGCAGCAGTACGTGCACACCCAAGGGCTGAAGGCCGCCGAGAAATCCGCGGTCATGCTGCGCCAGCTCTACGCGGACCGCGCCGATCTGGTCGAAAACGGCGAGATCATCGACGAGTTCGTCCGACAGGTGGACTCGATGCTGTGGCCGACGACCGACTTCGCAGCCGCCTCAGGCTCGCACCTGGTCTTCGAGGCCATCGTCGAGAAGATGCCCATCAAGGTGGAGGTCCTCGGCAGGCTCAACCAGCTGTGCGCCGACGACACCCTGTTCTTCACCAACACCTCGTCCATCCCCATCGGGCGGCTGGACGAGGCCGCGGGGCTCGGCGGCCGCATCGCGGGCGTTCACTTCTACAACCCGCCCGCCGTGCAGAAGCTGGTGGAGGTCATCCGCAGCCCCAAGACCACCGACGAGGCGGCCGAGTGCGTGAGCGAGCTGGGCAAGCGCCTGCGCAAGAAGCTCATCCCCTCGGCCGACGTGGCCGGCTTCATCGGCAACGGTCACTTCCTGCGCGACGGGCTCTACGCCCTGCGCCTGGCCGAGCTATTGGCCGAGGACCACGGCTGGCCCAAGGCCTTCTACCTGGTCAACCGGGTGAGCCAGGACTGGCTGCTGCGGCCCATGGGGATCTTCCAGCTGCTCGACTACGTGGGCGTGGACGTCTTCAAGTTCATCCAGCAGGTCATGAACGAGCACCTGGACGAGGACCTGACCCATCCGCTGCTCGATCGGCTGATCGAGCGCGGCGTCCTCGGCGGCCAGCACTCGGACGGCTCGCAGAAGCCGGGCATCCTGCGCTACGAAAAGGGCCGAGTCGCCGCGGTCTACGACCTCGACAAGGGCGACTACGCCCCGCTCGAGCCCGACGGCTGGACCGCCGAGGCTGACCGGTGGCTAGGCGCGCTGCCCGAGGGCTTCCGCCCCTGGAAGGCCATGCTCGCGGTGGTCGACAAGCAGGCTGCCCTCAAGGCCCACTTCGACGCGCTCGCCATTACGCAGAGCCATGGCGCCGACCTCGCTCGGGGCTACCTCGCGCGCTCGCGCGACATCGGCCAGGCGCTCGTCGACGACGGCGTGGCCGCCAACGTGGACGACCTAAACGGCGTGCTGACCAGCGGCTTTTTCCACCTCTACGGCCCGATCAACGACTACTGCTGGTAATCGAACGGGGAGCGCCATGAAAAAACTACCCAAGCCCGTCTACTTCACCTGTGCCGACTACACGGTCTCCCTGGGAACGGGGCGCAAGGAGTTCCATCCCAAAAAGCCGCGCCCCGGCCTGGAGCACTACATCGCCGAGGCTGGCAAGGGCGCCGTGGGCCAGGCAGCCAGCCCCGAGATCGTCGACGAAGGCGTGGTCGGCAACTTCATGGCCGCGCGCTTCAACCACCAGGGCCATCTTGGCGCGATGCTCAGCCTGGTGCATCCCTCCTACGCCTACAAGCCCTCCATGCGCGTCGAGGGCGCCTGCGCCTCGGGAGGCCTAGCGCTGGTCACGGGCATCAAGAGCGTGCTGGCCGAGCAGTCCGACGTGGTGCTCAGCATCGGCGTGGAGGTGCAGAACACCGTCAAGGCCATCTACGGCGCGGACATCCTGGCGGGGGCGGGCCATTTCGCCTCCGAGCGCAAGGCAGGCCACGCCTACTTCTTCCCCAACGCCTTCTCCGATCGGGCCGGAGCCTACAAGCAGCGCTTCGGCGCGGAGCGCACCTGGGAGGCGATGGGCCGCTGGTATGAGCAGGCCATCCTGAACGCGCGCCGTAACGCCAAGGCCCAGGAGCACCACAACGCGGCCGACGATCCCTTTGCCTTCCATCAGAACATGAAGCCCAACCCCAAGGCCTTCTGCGCCGACATCAACTTCGTCGACTGCTCCAAGGTCTCGGACGGGGCGGCCGCCGTGCTCATCTGCTCGGAGCAGGGCCTGGACAAGAGCGGCAAGTCGAAGAAGGAAGCCGTCCAGCTCGTGGGCGTAGGCCACTCGGTGGCCGATCTGACCAAGCCGCCCGAGGAGCCCACCGTGCTCGAGACCACGCGACGCGCCACCGCACAGGCCATGGAGATGGCGGGCATCACGGTCGACCAGATCGGCGTCTTCGAGGTGCACGACTGCTTCACCATCTCGGGCATCATGGCCTGCGAGGCCCTCGGCCTGGCCGGCCACGGCGAGGGCAAGGACTACGTGTGCGAGGGGCACACCCGTCGCGACGGCCGAACGCCCATGAACACGGGCGGCGGGCTCGTTGGCTATGGCCATCCCACGGGCGCCTCTGGCGTGCGCATGAGCGTGGACCTGGTGCGCCAGCTCACCGGTCAAGCCGAGGGCTACCAAGTCGAGATCGGCGCGGACCGCCCCTACGGCCTGCTGATCAGCATGGGCGGCAACGACAAGACCGTGGTGAGCTGCATCTTCCGCCGCGCCGCGTAGCCGCTCCTCAGGTCGCGGGTCCGGTTAGCGGGCCGGGGCGGCCGGCCAGCTCGGCGAGGTGGTCCAGCGCGGGGGGGTACTGCATGGCAAAGGCCGAGAAGCGCTTGGCCGCAAGCCGCAGCACGATGCACTCCGACTCAGCGGTGATGGTTCGCTCGACGGGTGCTCGCGACAATAGCGAGCGGTAGCCGAACATGCTGCCCGGCCGCAGGCGGGTGAACAGCTGTCCCGCGCGTACCACCAGCGTTCCCATCAGCAGTAGGTACAGCCCATCGCTGCGCTTGCCCGCTTGCTGCAGCGCCACCCCGGGCAAGGCGCGCCGCACCTCGAACATGCGCGCCAGCTCCATGCGGTGCTCTCGGTCGAAGGCGGCGAACAACGGCGAGGTCTGCAGCGCGTTGGCGGCCAAGCGCCGCGCCAACAGATCGAACAGCACCGAGCGCAGCTCGGGATACTGGGACATGATGCGGTGCAGATCCGCAGTCGCGATGCCCAGCAGAACCAGATCCGTCTCCGCCCACACGTCAGTATGCCGCTTGCCCTCTTGCAGCAGCGCGGCCTCGCCGAACACCTGCCCAGCCGCCAGATCCACCCCGCTCTGCCGCCATGACAGCGCCACGCGAGCCGTGCCCTCCACGATCACGTACAGGGTGTCGGCCGACTCCCCTTGGCGCACCACTGGCTCGCCGCGCTCGAAGGTCTGCAGCTCGGCCGCCCGCGCCAGCTCGCCCAGCACGGGCTGGGACACGTCGGCCAGCAGCGCCACGGCCGAGAGCTGCGCCAGTCGCTCGGCATCCAGGCCCTGGGCCTCGGCTTGGCGGATGGCCTCGCGATCGGCGTCGTCGGCCGCCATCACCTCGATGTCGGGCGCGACGGCCGCCGCCCCGACCACGACGGACGCGTCGTCGAAGCGCACCTCGTCGTCGGCGGCGTCCGCGGCGGGCCGCAGTGGCTTGGCAGCATCCACGAGCGCGCCGCCTGCCCCCGGTCCGCTGCGCAGCGTCTGCGCCGGGCGCTGGTCGATGTGGTCCAGAAGGTCGGCGCGCTTGGGATTGAGCGCCACGATGCGCTTGGCCATGGCCACGGCCTGAGGCAGGTAGCCGGCCTGGGCGAAGCGCTCCATGGCGCGCGTAAAGGCCTGCTCGGCCTCGGCGTGACGCCCGAACTGCTGGTGGACGACGCCCTGCTGGTGAGGCCAACGCGGGTCGGCCGACTCGAGCGCCTCGAGCTCCTCCAGGGCCGCCAACGCCTCTTCGCCAGAGCCCTTTCGCACCGCCTCTTTGAGCGCCGCCCGCAGGACGGCGGCCCGATCTTGCTGCTGCTCGCTCATGCCCCCTTCTCGGTGTGGTGATTCTAGCCCGGATGGTTCGCCAAGGAGCAACAAGTGCCCGACGGCGACGCGAATTTTTCGCTAGAGCTGCTACACTCCCGCGGGACTAGGGCGGCCCTGCGGAACACGAGCCATGGACTGGAACTGGAGCTTTCGGGCCTTTCGCCTGTTCGGCACCGACGTCCGGATCCATTGGTCGCTGCCAGCCTTTTTTCTGTACTTCGTGCTGCGCGCGGCGAGCCACGGCACCTCGCCCACCTTCCTCGCGCTGTTCGTCGTCACGCCCTTCGTGCTGCTCTTCGCCTCGGTGCTGGCTCACGAGTACGGCCACATCTTCGCCGCCCGCTGGTACGGCCTGCACGTCGGCCGCACCATCCTGACGCCCATCGGCGGCATGGTGATGGTCGGGCAGGCCCAGACGCCGAAGAGCGAGCTGGTGGTGGCCGCAGCCGGCCCTGCGGTCAACCTCGCGCTGGCCCTGCTCGGCACCCTGTTCTACGCCCTGCTCGGCGGCCCGTTCAGCGCGTCGCTGGTGGTGCCCCTGCTGGGCGACGACCTGTTTGCGCGCCTGTATCAGCAGGGGGATTTGGGCACGCTGATGGTCCGTGACTTCGTCCAGACCAACGCGATGCTCTGGTGGTTCAACGTCCTGATGGTGGCCTATCCGCTCGACGGCGGCCGGATGCTGTTCTCGGCGCTGTGGAAGCGGCACGGCTACCAGACCGGGATGGTGCTGGCCTGCAAGGTCTCCCGCGTGCTGGCCGTGGTGCTGGGCATTGCCGCCATCATTCTGCTCTCGCCCATCTTGGCCGTGATCGCCTTCTTCGTGTGGCTGCAGGCGACCATGGTGTTGCGCCAGATCCCGCAGCTCGCCCAGCCGGGCCTGGGCTCTTCGGGCGGCATCGGCCGGGCGCGCTGGCCGCGCGCTAAACCTCGACAGAGGGGCCAAAAGCGCGGCCTGGGCGGGCTGCGCGACGCCGTGGTGCGCTGGCACGACCGCCGCGAGGCCGAGCGCTACCTCGAGCTCGTCGCCAAGGCCGAGATGAAGGGCCTTCACGCGCTTAGCGACGACGAGCGCGCCTTTCTCAAACAGTATCGCGAGCGGCGCTTTCACTGATCGCTAGCCGCGCTGGACCCAAGTCATGATCGCCAACCGGATGCTGGTTTTCGGGGTAGTCCTTGCCGCGTTGTGCGGCGCTCGAACGGCCGAAGCCACGGGCATGATCGGCCACATCTACGTTTCCGAAAAGGCGCTGGAGCAGCTGCCCGCGGGCGAGCTCAAGAGCCTGCTCGAGCCGCGCACCGCCTACTGGGAAAACGGCAGCTTCCTGCCCGACTCGGGCTATGCCGCCGAGGATGCCTACGGCGAGATGGCCCATTGGGCGCAGTTCGTCGAGGCCTACATCCAGTGGATCCAAGCTCAATACGAGCCGCCATACACGAGCGGCGAGGCCGCGAACCACGTGGCCGTGCTGATGGGCGCGGCCTCGCACAGCATGGTCGATCAGGTCTTCGACATTCTGTTCTGGGACAAGGTCGCGGTGATGGATGGCTCGGCCGAGGATCTCGACACGGGCATCGACGCTTGGATCGTGGGCGATCTGGATCGCCGCGCGGCCGACCAGGTGGTGATCGATCCCGCTGCGTTGGCCGACATCTTCTCGACCTACTTCGATTACGAGGTGAGCCCCGATACCATCGCGGGCGGCATGGAAACGGCGATCCAGGGCCAGCAAGTCGTGGAGCTCGTTTTGGCTCCTGGCGATCTGTTTCGCGAAGACATGCCCTGGGCTTATGCCCACTACCTCGATCCCAAGGTGCCAGGCTCCTACCCTTGGGGAGCCGAGGTCATCTGGCGCTATTGGCAGAACCTGTGGCGCAGGCTGGGCGGCGACCACGGTTTGGACGAGGCGATCATCGGCACGCATCCTCGCGAGGGAGAGCGCATCGCCGTGGGCCACGATTCCCTCGACAGCTACGTGACCTTCTTCGTCGGCCACGGCATGACCCCGGAATCGATTACCGAGCAAAGCGCATGGATCGAGAACGCCGACGAGCAAGTGGTGCCGACAGCGCTACGGGTGCGGGGCGACGATTGGATTGGCACCATACAGCTTCGGCCGCTTCAGGATTGGGACTACGAGACGACCTACACCATGGTGCTCGACGGCCTGCAGAGCCTGTACGGCGAGCAGTTGGACGAGCCCTATCGGCTGGAGTTCGCCACCGAATGCGCCCCGGGAAACGAGGCCGCCTGCGCCGAGCCGACGCCCGTGGCGCCTGCCGCGGTCGATGACGAGGGTTGCGGCTTCACAGCCCCGCCAGCCCGCGGGGGAAGCCCAGGCCTTTGGCTGCTGGCCATCGTGGTCCTGGCCGCGCGACGGGGTCGCCGGATGGCAGGCGAGCTCGCGCGGGCGGGCGAGCGGCGCCGGAGCGGTTTTCGCTGGTCCCGTCGCGTGGGTAGGACGTCGCTGTCACACTCTCGCTGCCGATGTCGCGCGTCATCGCGCAATGTCTGCGGCTAGCTAGCGGGAATGTCTGGCTTGCCCGCGGTGGCATGGCGATTGCCACGCGAGCCTCACAGCGCCGCGGGGAGACGGGGGAAGAGCTGATCCTAAACAGATGAGGTGGTCATGAACGGATATGCGCGCACGGTGGGCGCTGGGGCGGCGCTTTGCGTCGGCACTGCGGTCCTGGTCGGCTGTAGCACCGAGGGTGCGCTGGGACAGATCGAGGCAACGGCCGATTGCCCTCCAAGCGACTTCGCGTGCCTGTCGGCCGGCCTGTCGGCGCCCGTGGCCGTGGGCGCGAGCACCCGCATCCGCGTGCAGCTCGAGTCCATGGGTACGGCTGCACCCATGCTGGTCTTCGACTCCGCGGACGAGGCCGTGTTGTCCGTCCAGGATGACCAGGTCACGGGCCAAGCGCCCGGCATGTCCGCCTTGCTCATTCGCACCGAAGCGGGCGTCGTCATCGACTTCGTGCACTTGTGGGTCGCCGAGCCCACTCGGCTCGGGATCCAACGCCACGACGTCGGCTGGGAGCCCAACGAGGAGCTGACCGGCCCCGTACAGTTGCTGGCAGGTGATGAGCTTTTGCTGTCCGCGGCGCCCTACCGCAACGACGATTGGCTGCTCGGCCAAATCGATCTCGATTGGACGGTCCAAGGCGAGGCGGTCACCATGCTGACCGAGGGGTATCCGAGCTTCCGACGGGTGGTCGCCCGCCAGGAGGGCAACGCCACACTGCAGGTAAGCGCTGGGGATCTCACGGCCGAGCTCAGCATGGAGGTGCTGCCATGAGAGGCGTCAAGACACCGCTGGCACTACTGGCGTTGATGGCGAGCATGGTGGGATGCGAGATCCACTTGTCGGCAGTCACCACACCGCCGCCCGGCAAGTCTGCCGAGGTGGACGACCACGAAGAGTCGATTCTGATTTCCAAGGGCGCAGCCTTGGGCGTCGAGTGCACCTTCCAGGTCCGGGAGTGTGAGAACGCCACGGCAGAGACGGACGATCCGAGCATCGCGCAGGTCTGGCCCGCGTCCGTTGACTGGCTTGGCCCGGACTACGAGCAAGGCCCGCAGCCAGCGGCCGTGTTCGTGGTGGTGGGAAAGCAGGTCGGCTCTACCAAGCTCAGGATCGACACGGCCGATGGCGACGATGTTTTCGACGTTGACGTGGTTGCCGACTGAAACGCGCCAATTCACCGCGCTTCGACGGCGTGCGGGGCGAGCTCGACACTCATCGCCGCGCGAGTGCAACGCGTCGCATAATGCTCCCTGCAGACCTCCGCCACGGGCGCCCGCGCCTCGGCAAAACCCGCCTTGCGAACGACCAGGTCGCAATCGTCGCCGATCCAACGATCCCACGGGCTCTCTCTGTGGTCCAAGGTACCCTGCGCATTGGTCTTGCCAAACAGGCTCCGGCCGTCGCCGCTGACGAGCTGCGGGCAATCCATATAGACCTCGGCCCCCGCGACCGGCTTGCCGTCGTGCGTGCTAACCCTCGTCTGGATGACGGTAGCTGGCGCGCAGCTCGCTACCGACACGACGAGCAACCAACGCAAACCGCGCATGGCTCAGGCGTAGCAGCCGATCCAATGCCGAGCAACGCGAGGCGACCGCCGCTGAGCCCATGCGGCCGCATCGCTGAAACAACGCGGTCGGGGCGGAGCGCATCGGCGGTGCCAAATCGGGCGAATTCGGCGCCGCCGGCTGCTACAATGGCTCGGTGGATCTGGCGAAGCAGCTCGGAGGCACCTGGTCGCTGCTCATACGGGCCCCGCTGACGATGTGGCTCGGCATGTCGGTGGTCGACACGGTCATGGGCTCGCCGAAGAAGGAAGCGGAGGGCTTTCAGGCCGCCGTCAGGGAGGCCAAGGCTCGGCACGCGCACAGCCATCTCATCAACGCCGTGCTCGCGGCTGCTCGAGAGCCGAGCGGCGTCCAGCGACGCGGGTTCTCGGCGGCGAGCCCCGAGGAGCTGCTCGCGCGCTTGCGCCGCGTGGCCAAGGGGCTCGATGAGCGCGTCTCGGTGGGCGACGCCCGCGAGTTCAAGGAGTTCCTGATCGAGTTCGGCCGACGCGTCGCCCGCGCATCGAGTGAGAGCGTGGCGGGCAGCCGCATGAAGGTGAGCCAGCTCGAGGAGAGGTTTCTCCAGCAGGCTGCGGTGGCGCTAGGCCTGCGATCCGAGCGGTAGCCTTCAACGTGGCTGGACGAAGAAAAAGGGGACAGGCTACTTTTTGCGCGAAAAAAAGTGGTCTGTCCCCTTTTTCACGATCCGAGCATAGCTTCCAACGCAGCTGCACGATTGCAGTCGGAGCAAACAGTAGACCTCGACGAGCAGCTCTGCGTCGCCCCTTCGCGGCGCTGTCCCGCTCGCCAGCCGGAACTTCGGCGGTCTGGCGTTGTCCCAAATCGAAGCCCCCTCGGGATCCGCGCTCGCTCCGCAGCGACCGGTCCCCGTCCCGCCGCGCCCGCTGCCCTGCCTTTGTCTCGCGCGAGATCAGCCGTGATCGCCCGCCAGAGCCCAACGATGGATGGCTGCCCTTCGAATGCCGGCTACGCCACCGCCAGACCGCGCGGCATGGTTTCGCTCGTATGGATCCTCGCGCTCGGCCAGGTCCTTTTCTTGTGCCTGGGCTGTCGCGACGGCTCGTCCTCGCTGTGGGTCCGCTTGGGCATCCAGCAGCCCGAACGCGGCCCCGAGCCGCGCGGCAAGCTCACCGTTCGACTGCTGCCTCGGCAGCGCCCGACCCGCGGCGTAGCCGTATACCTGGACCTCGAGGGCCCCGAGGTTCAGCGCGTCCGCGCCCTGGCCATGGCGCCCGCCTGGACCCGCACCAACGGCGTCGAGTCGGTCCGCCACCTGGTGGTGCGCGACGAGCGCGGACTGGTCGACGTCGACCGCCGCGACAAGAGCGGTCGCATCGTGTTCGAGCGGCCCCTGCAGGGCCGTCGGCTCAAGGTGAGCTACCTGGCCGAATGCAGCTACCGACCGAACGCGCTCGACCTGCGCGTGAGCGAGGATACCGTCACGGGCGTGGGCTATACCTTTCTGGCCCTGCCCCAGCTCGACCGCGTGCTCGAGGTCGAGCTCGCCTGGGATCTACGGGCCGTGCGCGCGCGCGACACCGCTACCTCGATCGGCGTGGGCCGCCAGGTGCAGGCCGTGGCCAAGCCCGTCGACCTGGCCCACTCGATCTACCTGGCCGGCCCGTTGACGGTGCTCGACTCGGACTCGGGTGAGCGACTCGTGGCCATGGGCGAGCCCAGCTTCGACCTGGGGCAGGCCTTTCGCTTCTGCTCGAGCGCGCTCAGCGCCTCGCGCCAGGTCTTCGGCCAGACCGAGTGCGCGCCCTATACCTTCGTGTTCGTGGCGCAGCGCGGCTTGGGCAGCCGCCACCTGGGCACCGCGCTCTACCGCTCCTTCAGCGTGTGGTTCGACCGCCACCGCGAGTTCGACGCGCGCCTGCGGATCCTGGTCGCCCACGAGCTGGTCCACCAGTGGCTGGGCGGGGTGCTGCGGGTGGCCCGCGCCGACGGCTCCGAGGCCGACTGGTTCGCCGAGGGCTTCGCGGTCCACTACGCGCGCTCGCTGCTACTGCGCAAGGGCCTCATCAGCCTAGACGACTACCAGGAGGATCTGCTCCGCGATTGGATGGCACAGCGAAGGGAGTTCGAAGCACGAGCCCGCCGCGGACCCAAAGCCCGCCACCTTCGTCGAGCGGCCAAGCCGCCGCAGCATCATCCCTCGCCCGGCTACCACCGCGGCGCCTTGTACGCGGCGCGGCTCGAGGCGCAGCTGCGCGAGCGCGGCAGCAGCCTGGATGCCCTGATCGGCCTGCTTCTCGAGCGGGTCGGCCCCGATGGTGACGCCCTGCCCGAGTCGGCCTGGCGCCGAACCGTGGTCGAGGCCATCGGGCCCGAGGCCGGTTGGGAGTTCGACCAGCTCGTGGTGCTGGCAGCCGCGCCCATCGAGCTTCCCGCGGACGCGCTCGGCTCGCGGTAGCGCCGAACCGCGGTCGCGCTCCCCTACCGCACCATGGCGAGCGAGCTCGCCACGAAGTCGTACAGCGGCGACCAGTACACGCCGAACACCAGCACGGGCACGGCCAGCACAACGCCCGTGGCGCCGAACAGCCGACGGATGCCGAGCGGCTCGGTCTGCTCCCCCTCTTCGAGGTACATCGCCCGCATGACGCGCACGTAGTAGAACAGGGCGATCACGCTGTTCAGGATGCCGACCACCGCCATCAGCCAGTTCCAGCTCCCACCAGCCTTGATCAGCGCCATGAACAGGTAGAGCTTGCCCGCGAATCCGGCCAGCGGCGGGATGCCCGCCAGCGAGAACAGGAACACGCTCATCAACACGGCGGTGAGCGGTGCCCGCTTGCCCAGCCCGCGGTAGGCGTCGATCGACTCGTCGCCGCCGTTTCGCTCGGCCACGGCGAGCACGATCAAAAAGGCACCGAGGTTCATCAGGCAGTAGACGAACAGATAGAAGGCCACCGCCGTCACACCGAGCTCGGAAAAGACGGCAAAGCCCATCAGCATGTAGCCCGCGTGGGCCACGCTGGAGAAGGCCAGCATCCGCTTGACGTTTTCCTGGTTCAGGGCGGTCAGGTTGCCCACGGTCATCGTCGCCATGGCCAGGCAGCCTGCAATCACGGCCCACGGCGCCCCCACGGCCGCCCCGCCACCCAGCATGGTCACCTCGCCCTGGGCGCCCAGGCCGTCGGCGAAAAAGCGCACCAACAGCGCGAACCCGGCCGCCTTGGGGCCGACCGACAGAAAGGCGGTGATGGGGGTGGGCGCGCCCTCGTACACGTCGGGCGTCCACATGTGGAAGGGTACGGCGCTTACCTTGTAGCCGAAGCCCACCAGCATGCAGATGACGCCCACGATGACCGCCTCGGGCAGGCGTCCCTGGGCGGCCGACTGCACGGCCACGCTCTGCCAGATCTCGGGCAGGCTGAGCGAGCCGGTCAGCCCGTAGATCCAGCTCATGCCGTAGAGCATCACGCCCGAGGCCACCCCGCCGTAGATGACGTACTTGAGCGCTCCCTCGCTCGACTTGCGGTCGTGGATCTTGAAGCCCGCCAGCACGAAGCTGAGCACGCTCACCATCTCCAGCGACAGGTAGACCATGAGCAAGTTGCGGCTGGCAGCCATCATGTTCAGGCCCAGGGTGACCACCAGCAGCAGGATGATCATCTCGGCGGCGTTGCGGCGCGCGCCCCCGGGCTTGCGGCTGAGGCCCGCGGGCAAGGCGAACAGGATGGTGACCGCAGTCACGATCGCGAACAGCAACCGGAACAGATTCGCGAACCGATCGAAGGCGAGCAGCCCGTTGAACAGGTTCTGCGCAGCGAGCCCGCCCTGCGGCTCGAAGCCCTGGACCAAGTAGTAGGTCGATAGCGCCGCCGAGGCTGCCAGCGCCGCCACCGCCACCACCGCCACCCCGAGCAGGCGCCTGGCGTGTCCCTTGGCGTACAGCTCCCAGAGGATGGCCACACAGGCGGCCCCCACCAGCAGCAGCTCGGGGACGAAGTAGCCCAGACTCTCGATGTTGCCCAGCACGACCGCTTACTCGCTTGTCCGGGTTGCCGTGCCCTTCGACCGCTGCGGCACCGCTGAGCTCGGAGCGCGAACGCGAGGCTCGGGCGCCGCGGCTGCCATGGCCACGCGTGGCTCGAGGCGCGGCGCCTTGCCCGGCTCTGCCGCGGCGATCTGGGTCGACAGCCCCGGATCGATCCAGCGGTGCATCTGGAGCGAGCCCTGGTCGATGAGATCGAACAGCGGCCGAGGCCAGAAGCCCAGCACCAGCACCAGCACGGCCAGCGGCGCCAGGCTGAATATCTCGCGGGCGTTGATCTCGGGGAACCGGCCCTTGAAGGGCTTGAGGTACTCACTCGTGCGCCACTGCTCGCGGAACTTTCCGAGGAAGATGCGCTGCAGCGCCCACAGGTGGTAGCTCGCCGTGATGATGACCCCGCTCGCGGCCAAGATGGTCAGCAGCCGGTAGCGCGGGAACGCGCCAATGAAGGTCATCACCTCCCCCCAGAAGCCCGACAGCCCAGGCAGCCCGAGCGAGGCCATGAAGGCGAAGGCGAAGAAGCCCGTGTACAGCGGCATCTCGCCAGCCATGCCGCCGAACTTGTCGATGTCGCGGGTGTGCACCCGGTCGTAGACGACGCCGACCAGGGTGAACATCATCGAGGTGATGAGCCCGTGGTTGAACATCTGCACCAGGCAGGCCTCGATGCCCTGCGGCGTCATGGCGCCCAGGCCCAAGAGGCAGAAGCCCATGTGGCTGATGGAGGAGTAGGCCACCAGGCTCTTCAGATCCTTTTGGGCCATTGCGCAGAAGGCGCCGTACAGGATGTTGATCACCCCGAAGATCGCCATGGTCAGCGCCGCCCAGCGGGTCGCCTCTGGCAACAGCAGGAAGTTGAAGCGCAGGATGCCGTAGGTACCCATCTTCAGCAGCACGCCCGCCAGGATCACGCTGATGGCCGTGGGCGCCTCGACGTGCGCGTCGGGGAGCCACGTGTGGAACGGGAACATCGGGATCTTGATGGCGAAGCCGATGAACAGCCCCACCCACAGCACCTTGACCGCCGACATGCCCAGAATGAGCATCCCCTTCGAGGCCCAGCCCACTCGCGCCAGCTCGGGAATGGCCAGGCTGCGGGTGACGAGGTCGCCGTCGACCAGATAGGTCGGGTCGGCGTTGAGGTAGAAGAAGATGAAGGCCAGCAGCATGAGCACGCTGCCCGCCAGGGTGTAGACGAAGAACTTGATGGCGGCGTACTGCCGTCGCGGCCCGCCCCAGATGCCGATGAGGAAGTACATCGGCAGCAGCATCACCTCCCAGAACAGGAAGAAGAGCACCAGGTCGAGGGCCACGAAGGTGCCCATCATCCCGGTCACCAGCAGGCAGTACATGGCGAAGTAGCCCTTGAGCTGCTTGGCCACGGACCAGCTCGCGATGGCTCCGCAGAACGAGACCAGGGCGGTCAGCAGCACCATGGTGATGGAGATGCCGTCTACCCCGAGGAAGTACTCGGCGTTGAGCGAGCGGATCCACACGCCCCGCTCGATGAACTGGAAGCCGTCGTTGCCGTGGGCCTTCAGAAATCCCGGGTCGAACTGCCACCACAGCCAGCCGGCGAGCAGCAGGTTCAGGCCCATCAGCACCACGGTCATCAGCCGCAGGTTCTCGTCCTTGCGGTAGCCGAGCACGTGGGCCAGGAAGATGACCAGCACGCCGAACAGCGGCAGGAAGACCAATAGCGACAGCAGGTGGCGACCGAGGAAGCTGGTGCTCTTTTCGGCGTGGATGCCGATGGCCGCGGCGTGGCCCGGCGCCTGACCGTCGCGCGAGACCGCGTTCGACTCGACCTGCACGTGGCCGTACAGCTCCCGGGCCCGGGTGGTATCGCCGTGCCAGGTCACCCCGACCCGCTCGGACTTTCCCGGCTTCAGCGTATAGGGGAGCTGGAAGTCGTGCGACAGGCTGAGCTTGCCCGGCAGCCGGGGGTCCTGGCGCGAGTGGCGCAGCACCACCGCCGTCACCGTGAGCGGGCCGTGGCCGACGTTCTTGATGTCGAAGCTGCCGCGGTAGGTGTTGGGCCCTTCGGCCTCGAGCTCGACCGAGCCCGGGCCGGTCGCTGCGCTGAGCGCGATGTGTCCCCACGGGCTCGCCTCGGCCTTGGGCGCCCCTGGCCCGGCCGCGGTCGCTCGTGCGGTGAGCGCCATCGCGAGCAGTAGCCCGACGCTCAGCAGCCGCGCTGCCATTCGGCTCGCGCCTAGGGGCAGCCACCATCGGTTCATGGGTGTCGACATGAGGGCCTTGTTCCGCATCATGACAGAAGGCTCAGCAGAAGCGGCAGCACCCGCTCCCGCACGAAGGGGAGAACGTAGACGATCAGCACGACCACCACGACGATGCCCGCCGCGATGCCGTACAGGTAAGACTGGATGCGCCCGGTCTGGAGCTTGCGCAGATGGCGCCCCGCCCCCAGCGTGCTCTCGGCCACCAGGTTGACCAGCCAGTCGACGAAGTACTTGTCGATGGCCCCGCTCAGCCACGCCGCCGCGCGACCGGCCATGGCGGAGCCGTTGACCAGGCCGTCGACGATCCACTTGTCCGTGGCGGCGAGGTGAAGCCTCAGCCAGTGGACGGCGCGCACCACCGAGCGGTCGTAGATCTCGTCGACGAAGTACTTGTTGTGAAGCAGCCAGAAGCCGGGCAACGCCTTCTCACGGGCGGCCCAGTCCTCGGGGCGGCCCGCGCCGTAGCGCCGCCTGGCGACCGCCCCCATGGCGAGGGCGCCGCCCCCCGCCACCCCCAACAACAGGGACATCATGCCGTAGCCAGCATCGCCGAAGTGCGTTTCCGCGTGGGCGGTGGCCGGATGAAGCCACTGCTCGAACAGCGGCTCGGCGGGCAGCAGGCCCTCGCCCACGTGGGCGGTGAAGTGCGAGGAGAGCCCGAGCGCAACGCCCGAGACCGCCGAGAGCGCGGCCAGCACGATGAGCACGCCCACCATGGCGCCAGGCGACTCGTGGACCTTCTTGGCGATCGCGGGCATGGCGTGCTTGCCCTCGAAGGTCAGGTAGTAGCTGCGCCACATGTAGAAGGACGTGCCCAGGGCGGCCACTAGGCCGACCGCGTACAGCAGCGGTCCCGGGATGGGGCCCGTGCCGAGCGCGTTGAACGCCTTCCACAGGATCTCGTCTTTGGACCAGAAGCCGGCGAAGAAGGGGATGGGCGCCGCGGTGATGGCCAAGCACGAGATGAAATAGGTGCGCGCGGTCCAGGGCATCACCCGTTTCAGCCCGCCCATGTTGCGCATGTCCTGGGCGGCGTCGTCGTCGTGGGCCACGTGGTGCATGCCGTGGATGACCGAGCCCGAGCCGAGGAACAAGCAGGCCTTGAAAAAGGCGTGGGTCATCAGGTGGAAGACGGCCGCCCAGTAGGCCCCCACGCCGACGCCGATGAACATGAAGCCGAGCTGGCTGACCGTGCTGTAGGCCAGCACCTTTTTGATGTCGTACTGGAAGAAGCCGATCGAGGCGGCGAAGATGGCCGTCAGGCAGCCCACCCCGGCCACCACCGCACAGGCGGTCGCCGACAGCGAGAACAGGAAGTTGAGCCGCGCCACCATGTACACGCCCGCCGTGACCATGGTGGCCGCGTGGATCAGCGCCGAGACGGGCGTGGGGCCAGCCATGGCGTCGGGCAGCCAGGTGAACAGCGGGATCTGGGCGCTCTTGCCTGTGGCGCCCACGAAGAACAGCAGGCAGGCCAGGGTGATGAGCAGCATCCCGCCCCACACCGTCTTGGACATCAGCGCCTCGCGCAGGAACTGGCGGCCGCTCGCGTCCTTGATGACCATCTGATCGTGGATCGCGCGGAAGGTCAGCGTGGGGCCTACCGTGGCGATGACGGTCTCCCTTTCCGGCTCGACCCAGACCTGTAGGGAGGCCACCTCGTCACCGTTGCCGTGCACCACGGCCCCGTCGCCTGGCGCGATGGCCATGGGGGTGCCGCCAGCCGGGATGGGCTTGCGCAAAAACGGCGCCACCGCGTAGCAAGGCTGGGTGGAGTCGGGCAGGGTCCAGAACTCGCCCGCGCGCAGCGGCTTGGCCTCGGCGCCGTGGCGCGCGCGGTGCTGGCGCACCCGTTCGGCATCGCTGGGACAGCGCGACCAGGGCTGCCCCTCGAGCTGCGTCATGTCGGTGACGCCGATGAAGACCTTGGCTCCGGCGTGGCTGGTGAAGCTGAGCGTGCCGCTCTTGCCCGCCAGTCGGCGCAGCTCGGTCGGGCTCATCGCGTGGGCGTGGGCTCGGGTGGCGTGCTTGTGCGGCTCGGCCCGCTCGTCCGCGGCTTGGTGCGCGTCCGCGTGCGCGGCCTCGGCCTGAGCGTGCTCGCCTTGCTCGTGCCCCGACGGATGCGCCTCGGCATGCGCGCCGTGGCCGTGGGCGATCTCCTCGGCTTGCACGGCGATGAAGCGCGCGCGGAAGTCAGGTAGGTACTGCCCGCTTTCGCCGAGCCAGGCGCCACCCAGGCCCCAGAACAAAAGCGCGATGCCGCAAATGAAGCCGAAGTCGCCGATGCGGTTGACGATGAAGGCCTTGGTCCCGGCCGAGGCCTTATTCCAGTCGCGGTACCAGAAGCCGATGAGCAGGTAGCTGCACAGGCCGACGCCTTCCCAGCCGAAGAACATCACCACGAAGTTGTCGCCTAAGACCAAGAGCAACATCGCAAAGACGAACAGGTTCTTGTAGGCGAAGAAGCGCCAGTAGGCCGGGTCCTTCTCCATGTAGGAGGTGGCGTAGATGTGGATGACCATGCTGACGCCGGTCACCACCAGCGCCATGACGGCGCCGAGCGTGTCCATGGCGAAGGCGAAGTCGACGTCCAGCGACCCCACCCGCACCATCTTCCAGGCGTGGCTGTAGAGATAGCGGTGCCCTGGCTCGTCGATGGCCAAGAGCTGGCCGACGTTGATGAGCGCGAGCACGAAGGAGATGGCGATGGCCGTCACCCCCACCAAGGAGATGGGGAAGGGGCCGATGTGATGTCGCCTGGCAAAGGCCTGCCCGAAGCGGCTGCTCTGCAGCTTCCAACCGACGAAGGCGTTGAACGCCGCCCCCAGCAAGGGGAACAGCACGATGAGCCAAAGCGGAACGAGGGCCAGCTCGACGTGGGTGACGGGACCGGAGTATTCAGGCATAGCGTCTAAAGATCGCTAGCAGATCTCGATACATAGCCAGCCTTGCCCGCAAACCGAGCCGGGGTCTTGGGGCGGATGGCGGGCGAACGTTAGGCAGCCGCAGAGCCGCGGTCAAGGATGGACTGTCGACCCCCTCCGAGCAGAGCCCGAAGCGCGCGGCCCGAAGCCTCCAGCGAGGTCCGAAAGGGCCTTGTCCCAGCATCGGCGACGGGCCAGGATGGCCGCCATGCATTTGTACGAGGTGTTCCTGGTCCCTGGGGCGCATCCCGCGAGCGAGGAGGTCCTCTCCCCCGAGGTGCTGGACGAGACCAAGGCGCAGGTGATGACGCCCGAGCAGGCCGAGACGGTGGGCTTCCACGGCATCCCGGAAGACCCGCAAGGCCGCCCCCGGCTGTTCATCGCCTGCGGCGAGACCGACGGTCGTATGGTCCAAACGCGGCGCGAGGCGAGCAACCTCGTGGCCCAGTACCGGCTGCACTACGTCGACGGGTAGCGTCGTTGGTTGCAGCAGCGTCTCGACTGCTAGGTCGCTAGGGTGGCGCGGCGGATGGCGCGCCATAGCTCGACGGTTCCCTCGCCGCTTTGCGCCGAGGTGGCGATGAGCGGGGTGGCCGCCTCCGCGTCGAGCTTGGCGAGCAGGCTGCGGCGGCGGCTGCGGGGCACTTTGTCGATCTTGGTCGCCACCCCGATGACCTCGGGCGGGTCGGCCTCCCTGGCGCGAACGAAGGCGATGAGCTGCTGGTCCTCGGGTAGCAGCCCCCGACGCGGGTCCACCAGCAGCACCACCGCGCGTAGGCAGTCTCGCGCGCCGAGGTAGCGCTCCACCAGCTGCGCCCAGGTGGCCCGCTCGGCCTTGGATCGCTGGGCGTAGCCGTAGCCCGGCAGATCCACCAGGTGGAACACAGCGCCGTCGCGTGCTTGGGCACGGAAAAAGCCAAGCTGGCGCGTACAGCCAGGCGCACTGCTGGTGCGCACCAGCCGTCGGCGGCCGAGCAGGGCGTTCATCAGGCTGGACTTGCCCACGTTGGAGCGCCCGGCAAAGGCCACCTCCACCCCCACGGGGCCGGGCAGGGAATCGGCTTCGCGGGCGGCCGCCACAAAAGCGGCGTCGACGATCTGCCAACTAGGGGGCAGCGGCACGGCTTTGGACCGGGAGCCCACGTTCTGCGACTCAGCGCCGCAAGGCTGCGGCAGGCGGATGAGGAGGGCCGCGCGCTGCCCGCGGTCCGTTCGATGAAGCGGGCCCACGACTCGATCCCGATTTCGAGATGGTACAATGTACACTGGGCTTCGGCCCTCGCAACCGATTGTCCTCATCATGACCAACGTTCCCACCTCCCGCCGCCGCGCGACCTTCGCGGCGCTCGGCTTGCTGACGGCGCTCTGCTCGTGCGACCGCGACGAGCCCCCGTCGACCGCGCCCGCGCGCTCGGCCCCCTCCTCGGCCTGCGCCAGCCCCGCTCGGGTCAACGATTCCGCGAGCGCCGCGCTGCTGCCGCGCAGGGCCGGGGGCTACTGCGTGGATCCGGCGGGCAGCGATCGAGCTTACGGCGAGGGCTCGCAACAGGGCATCGACGGCATCTGCGATCTGTTCGATGGCGAGTGTGAGACCTACAAGCGCTTCGGGGTTCGGCGCCTGGTCGAGGCGCGCTACGTGGCGGCGAGCGGCGAGGAGAGCACCATCGACGTCTATCTATCGAGGTACGCCTCGAGCAAGCACGCCTACGCCATGTTCAGCCACCGCGTGGTCGGTGACGACGACCCTGCCCGCACTCGTGCCCCCCGACCTCTCGAAGTGCGCGGCGCTGGCGCGCTGGGCTTGAACAACGCCATCGTCTGGCGCGGCGCCTTCCTGGTCGAGCTTACCTACAGCGATCCCTCCGCCGACGTGAAGGCGCTCGAGCAAAAGGCGAGCGCCGCCCTGCCGCCGCTGGTCGCGGCGCTGGATGACAAGCTGGCGGGCACAACCGATCCGCCTGCTGCGGTGCGGCTGCTGCCGACCGAGCACCGCTTGCCCTTGGGAGTGCGCTACCAGCTCGACGGCGTGCTGGGCATCGAGGGCGCTGGCTCTGGCGCCTACGGCTACTACCGCCAGGGCGAGCGGCGCTGGCGCGTGCTCGGCGCCGTGCGTCCGGAGCCGGCTAGCGCCCGCGATCTGCTCCGCACCATCGCCGCCTTGCCTGGCGCCACCGAGCAGAAAAACCTCGGCGACGGTGCGGTCCGCGTGGTCCATCAGATGAGCAAGGCCAGCCCCCAGACCGAGTGGATCGCGGCCCGCCAGGGAAGCCGAGTGATCGCCGTGGGCGACGAGGAGCGCATCTTCGGCAGCGGTCAGAGCTCGGAGGAGCGGCAAAAGCGCGCCCTTTCGACCGACGAAAAGCGCGCCTTGCTGGGGCGCCTGCTCGGCGAGTTGAAAAAGCCGCCAACGTCCGCGTCGGGACCGTAGCGGCTCAAATCAGAGCGTCCGCTCGATGACGTGGAAGCCGAAGGGCGTCTCGACCACGCCGCTCCGCTCGCCCACCTCGAGCTTTTCCAAGGCGGTCTGGAAGGGCGGCACCATGGTGCCCCTGCGGAACTTGCCCAGATCGCCCTTGCGCTCGGCTGCGCCTGGCTCGTCCGAGTACTCGACCACCAGCTGCTCGAACTTGCCTCCGGCCTTGAGCTTGTTCCGCGCCTCCGAAGCGCGGGCCTTGGCCTCGGCCTTGGTGCGGGTGATGCTGGCACCCGCGAGCCTAGAGCCCTTGTACTGCACCAGGATGTGGCGCGCGCCGTAGCGCTTGGCCTGGACGCGGGACGGCCGAGCCGGGGCCTCGCCGCTCGGCGCGCGGGCCTCGGCGGTCCGAGTGGCCGACTCGCTCGAGGAAGCTCTGCCCTCGATGCCAAAGAGCCTGTTGAACACGCCGAGAAAGCCGAGCAGGCCGATCAGCAGCAAGATGCCGAGCACCAGGTAGGGCGTCCACCAGTAGGGATCTGGCACCCCGAGCTCCTTGCCGGGCTCATCGCCGTAGTCGCCCTGGTCGTCGACCTCCGCGACCTCGTCGTCGTCGTGCTCCGCGACCGCCTCCTCGTCGTCGTCGTGCTCCGCGCCCTCGTCCTCGTCGTCGGCGCCGCTGTGGACGCTCTGGGCCGCCGCCTCTTCGCCGTCGTCGTCCGGCTGCTCCGCGCCGTCCTTAGCCCACCACGCCCTGTCGCCGTCTTGGTCGTCCTTGGCCATGTCCCAACCTGTAGTGGCCCGCCACGCAGGTCTCAATCCCGGAAAAGCGGCCCCTACGGACCGTACTTGACGAGGAAGATGTCCAGCCCGCCAGTGCTCGAGACCGGCCCGTCGCCGAAGTTGGCCGAGCCTGCAAACCACCCTGCCAGCCAGATGTCGTCGCGATTCGGGCCGACCGCCGCGCGGCTCTCGAGCCAGGTCTCGGTGCTGTAGCTACCGAACTGCCGACTCCATAGGCAGGTGCCGTCCGCTGCGAGCTTTGCGTGGAAAATCGAGAAGGTGCTGCCCGCATCGAGCAGGGCGCAGCCGTCGCCGAGCTCCAGGGTGCTCTGGAACCGTCCGGTAAGCGCGATGTTGTCGCGAGCGTCGACGGCCACGGACATGCCGACCTGTCGGCCCGCGCCCTCGACGAAGTCCTTGACCCACAGAAGGCCTCCGTCCGCACCGAGCTTGGCGACAAAGGCGCTGTCGTCGCTGCCGCCCTGGACCATGCCGCCCCACGGCGGAATGAAGTACACCGTGCCCTCGAGGTGGCCGGTCAGCACGACGTTGTCCTGCCCGTCGCTGGCCAGGGCCAAGGCAGCCTGGTCGCCATCGACCACGATCACCTGGCTCCAGAGGTGGGCGCCGTCGGCGGCGGCGTACTTGGCCACGAAGATGTCCTGGCCGCTGGCGGTCACCTCTCCCGCGCCGAGGTCCACCTCGCCCCGGACATAGCCCGCCACCACGACGTTGCCATTCGAGTCGATCGCCACCGCCTCGGCAGCCTTGTCGCCATAGGAGCTAGTGGAGGTGAAGTCCTTGAGCGCTTTGCTCCAGACGTGCTCCCCACTCGGGGCGAACTTCGCAACGAAGATGTCGTGGTAGGAGTTGTGGGCGCTCGAGAGGTCGTCCACGCCATCGTCGATCGCTCCTCCGGCCAGGTCCACCCTGCCACGGAACTGACCGGCCAGCGCGATGGCGCCGTCCGCGTCGGTCGCCACCGCCTTGCCGATCTGGGGGGAGTTCGTCTCGTCGAAGTCCTTGGCCCAGTCCAGGCAGCCGTCCGCGTCGAAGCGGGCGAGCGCGATGCTCCCGGCATTCTGCCCGACCACAACGCCGCTCGGACCCGCACCGCCCGCGCCTGCTGCACCGCCCGCGCAGCCGCCTCCCCCGCTGCCGCCAGCGCCCGCGACGCCGAAGTCCACCTGGCCGGCCAGCCAGCCCGTCAGGACCACGCGGTCGTCCGAATCCACGGCCACGGCATTGCCCTGCTGCGTGTTGCCCGCCCAGAACACCTTGCTCCACGCATGTCCGCCGCTTTCGTCGAGCTTGGCGACAAACATGTCCTGCCCCCAGCACGACAGCTGCCCGCCGCCGAAATCCACGATGCTGTTGGCGTACCCGGTGATGTGTACGCTTCCCGACTCGGCCGCGGCGACCCCGAACGCCGCCTGGTGGTAGTTGTCGCCGTAGGTGGCCTGCCAGCGGTGCGGGCCCTCGGCGCACTGCCCCGCTCCGTCGCAAAGGCCGTAGCCGCATTGCTCATCCGGGTCGGCGCGCGGGGGGTCAACCGTGCAGATGCCCTCGCTGCCAGCCACCTCGCAGCTATGGCATACCTCGCTGCATTCGCTCTGACAGCACACGCCGTCAGCGCAAAGACCGCTGGCGCACTGGATGCCATCGCTACACGCCGTGCCGTTGGCTCGCTTGCAGTTTCCCTCGCCGTCGCAGGCCTCGCCGCCGCCCTCGAAGCAGGACGTGTACTGGGTGGCGTTCACCATGCCGCACACGCCCGATTCGCAGGTGCGCCAATGGCAGATCTCGTCGTTGCCCGGGCACTCCTCCGCGCTCTGGCACAGGACCACCACGCCACCAGCGCCGCCCGTGCCGCCCACACCGCCTGCGCCGCCCTCGCCGCCACTTTCCGCCGAGCCGCCCTGGCCTGCCGGGTAGTAGTCGCCCAAGCCAGCAGCGAGGCTACACCCCGCGACAACGGCCAGGACGGGCGCCAGGGTACGGACAAGCACGGCCACCATGCGGCCCAATATATCAGCCCTGGCCGCGGACCGGCCCTAGAAGCGCCCGCTCAGACCGACCGCTGCGGGGCCGAGCACGACGCGAGCCGCGGCTTCGCTGCCCGCCGAGCCCTCCGCAGGCTCGCCACCGAGCAGCAGCACCGCGAGCACGCTCGTGGCGAGCCCTGCCCCGCCCACCAAGAAGCTCGCCGTGGAGACGTGGGAGAGCGCGACTGCGCGGTCGAGATCCCCTTGGCGATCCGCTGGGCAGGCGTGCTCGGGGCAGGCATCGGCCAGATGGGACTCCTCCGAAAGGACGATGATCCCGGTCACGGTGCCCATGACGAGCCCAGTGGCCGCCACGCCCAGGCCGACCCAGCCGAGGGCTGGAACCCTCTCGGGCGCACGGTCTTGCGTCGAAGCCGCGGCCGAGCGGCTCACGAGCCTCAGACGCACCGCCTGCTGCGTGCCTTCGGGCACGGTCACGACCTTCATCGAGTCGGCGAAGCCGCGCGCGCTCGCCACGACGGCGTGCTTGCCCGGATTGACCTTGTAGGGCCGGCCCAGCGCCTGGGCGGGAAGCGGCCAGCCGTCGATGCGCACCGTGGCGGCCTGGCCTGGAGGCAAACCGTCGAGGTGCACGATCACCGAGGGAATGCGCGAGCGGAGCCGAGCGGCGAGCTCGGCCGCCTGGCGACGCGCCTCGCGGAAAGGCTCGGACTCGTCGGGCTCGCGGGGATAGCGCCCGACGCGCAGCACCACGTCCAGCGCTTCCACCAGCAGCCCCAGCTTGTCCCGCACCAGGCCGACCTTGTAGCCCGTGGTGGGCACGGCCATCACGGCGTCGGCCGCTTCGTAGGCCTTGAGCGCTTTGCGATAGTCTCCCGCCGCGAGCCTGCGGTTTCCCTCGGCGTAGAAGGCGCGGGCCGTCTCCTTGTCGGCCGCCGAGGGCTCGGCTCGGGCGGGGTTGGCTACGAGCGCGAGCCATAGCACCGCGACGGCTGCCAGCGCCGCGGCGAGACGGCCTGCCCGCGGGCTAGAACCCGGGGCTATCGAGCGGGTCTGGCGGATCGGGGCCATCGTTTTCTTGGGGGGGACTGCCCGTGGCGGGTGGCATCGTTCCAAAGGCGCGCGGCGGGGCGGAGTACGGGCCAGTCGAGGCCACTGGCGCGGCCGCGTCAAGCGACTCGTCCGACTCCGCGCCCGAAGGCTCATAAGGCCCCGCGCCAGAGCCAGCGGTCGCCGCGGGCTCGACCCCTGCCGAAGCTCGGGCGGCTCGGCGGCCCGAGGTCGAGTCGGCCCCCGCGCTGCCGAGCGTTTGCGGGGGCGGCCTCGCAGCTGGCGTCGTCGTCGACGCCGCGCGCGACGCTGCCGCCGCAGCGCTCTCGGCTTCGCTCGAGCCGCCCGACAGCAAGGCCAGCGTGGCCACCAGCATCAGCAGCACCGCCGCCGCGAGCGCCGCCACCACGACCTTGGCACGCATCGCGGCCAGGCGCTGTCGGTAGTTGCGCGCGGTGTCGCGCTCGTCGGGCGGCACCGATAGCGGGTCGTCTACAGCGACCGGATCCGGGCTCCCGAGCCGCGCGTCCACTCCCTGGCTACCGGCCTGCCCGGCCGCGGCCCGAGCCCGCGACCCGTGGCGGCGGCGGGACGGCGCGCCGTGCGATGGCCGCTCCGAAGAGGGCCCGCGCACGCCCTTGGCAAACGCTCGGGCCATCTCCTTGGCCGAGCCGAAGCGTCGGCGGATGTGACGGTGAAAGGCTCGGCCGAACCAGGCGTCCACCACGGGCGGGATCTCGCCTGGGCGCACCGCGCTCGGCTGGGTGAAGCGCCCGTTCAGGATATGCAGGCACAGCTCGTCCAGGTCCTCGCCGTCAAAGGGAATGGCGCCCGTAAGCGCGCAATAGGCCACCGCGGCAAGCCCCCACAGATCGGCGCGATAGTCCACCGCGTCGGGCTCCAGGATCTGCTCGGGGCTCATGAACTCGGGCGTGCCCACCAGCGTGTCCTCGGCCCGCTGCGCCTTGAGCTCGTCGATGCGGACGCTCTTGGCCACGCCGAAGTCCAGCACCTTGCACACCAGGCCCTCTTCGGTCGTGGCGAGGAAGATGTTGTCGGGCTTGACGTCGCGATGGACGATGCCCAGCCGATGGGCGGCGTGCAGCGCCTTGGCGACCTGCACCACCACCAACGCGGCCATCCGCAGGTCGAGCGCGCCCTCCCGCTCGAGCCGCTCGCCCAGCGACTCGCCCTCCAGGTGCTCCATGACGATGTACGGCGTGCCCTGCTCGGTCACGCCCGAGTCCAAGATCTGAACCACGTGGGGGTTGCGGATCTGGGCGGCCGTGCGCGCCTCGCGGCGAAACCGCTCCAAGGCCTCGGTGGAGCTAGCGGCCAGCTCGGCCGAGATGAACTTCACGGCTACCTGGGTGCCCAAGGTCAGGTGCTCGGCCCGCCACACGCTGCCCATGGCCCCCTCGCCCAGGAAGGTCCGCAGCCGCACGTTCGGCGTGACGAGCGTGCCCGCGCCGAGCTGCTCGACCTCAGGCCGTTTCGGGAGACTCCCCGTTTGGCTGTGTGACCACCCGAATCTACCCACCTACCCGCATGCTACCCTACACGCACCGAGCGGACCACAAGTGGGCTGGCCCGGTCGCGCGAGGTGCGCAGGCGCAGCCGCGGTGGGTAGCTCGGCCTAAAATCGGCCGCTCAGCCCCACCATGCCAGGCGCCAACGTCGGCCGAAGCTCGACCGCCTCCTGCGACGACGGCTCAGGCTCGTCGCCGTCCAAGAGCAGGGCCAGCACGCCCCCGGTCACACCTACGCCGCTCAGGATGAAGCTGACGGTGGAGACGCCCGCTACCACGCGCACGTTGCTCGCCGTGGACTCCAACCGCTCGGGGCAGAGCTTGTCAGCGTCGCACTGGTCTTCGATCTCCATCGTCTTGTCGAGCGCCACCGCCCCTGTGGCGCTGCCGATGACCAGCCCTGCGGCGCCCACGCCAAAGCCCAGCCAAGCCAAGGTGGGCATGCTCCAGCCCTCGTCGACCGGCTCGACCGCGGGCTCGGTCGCTAGGCTTGGGATCGGCTCTTCCGATTGCTCCGCCCCCTCTGCCGAGACCACAGGCTGGGCGTCCGCTGCCTCGGGCTCGCCGTCCGCTGCCTCAGGCTCAGCGTCGGCTGCCTCGGGCTCGCCGTCCCCCGCCTCGGGTTCGCCGTCCGCAGCCGCGGGCTCGCCGTCCCCAGCAGCGCCCACGGTAGTGGCAGCCAGCGCGGGCATCGGAGGCTGCGTTGCGGCCAGCAGGCACACCAGCGCGGCAAGGAGCGCCACCGCACGGGCGAGTGCCGATTTTCTCGGGCTGCTTTCCTGGGCTGCGGTGTCGGTCGTTTGTGTTGAAGCCATGCCTGCGAAAACGAGCTTTGTCCGGACCGACCGGCCGCGCTGCGAGTCGGTCGGAAAAACGGCCTTCCCATCAGTCGATGACACAAGCGCGGCGGTGTCAAGCGATTCGGCCGAAGCCGAGCTCCTGCGGCGCACTGCCGACGCCTATCGACCGCCGCGCTCGGGCTCCTCGCGCCCCAGCGCCGCGGCCAACCCGGGCTAGAATCGGCCGCTCAGCCCCACGGCGCTAGGCGCCAGCGTCGGTCGAAGCTCGACCACGCCCGGTGGCGACGGATCGGGCTCGTCGCCGTCATCCAGGACCAGGGCCAGCACGCCCCCGGCTACGCCCACGCCGCCCAGGATGAAGCTGACGGTGGAGACGCCCGCCATCACGCGCACGTTGTTCGCCTCGGACTCCAACCGCTTGGGGCAGATCTTGTCAGCGTTGCACTGGTCTTCGATCTCCCGTGTCTCGTGCAGCGCCACCGCCCCCGTGGCGCCGCCCACGGCCAGTCCCGCGGCGCCCACGCCAAAGCCCACCCAGGCCAGGATGGG
>CAYTYV010000004.1:0-43990 GCA_964441055.1 uncultured Polyangiaceae bacterium
GGCTAGTTCTTTTTGGGGTTCTGGGGGGGCCCCCCCGTTGCCTCGGGGCGGGCGTTTGAGCCCCAAGGGGCTAGCGAAGTCCTTATGCGGCTTGATGTCCAAAATGGGCGTGCCATCCACCATGTCCAGGCCCACCACAAAAAGCACGTTGCCCTGTCGGCGCTCGACCTCGAGCACCGACATGCCGATGGGGTTGGGACGGAGCGGCGAGCAGGTGCTGAACACGCCGCGCAGCTCGGAGCGCGTAGGCGGCTTCTGCCGCAACGCCTGGCGGCAAAACGGCGGGCTTTGGTGAAAGTGGAAGAGCACCACAATGCGCTCGCCCGGCTCGATGTCCTCCAGCCCTTCGGCCAGGGCCTCGTCGATGACCAGCTCGCCGCGCACATCGGAGATGCTCCAGTGCCGTGGAACCGTGGCCGCTGGGCAACGCACCACGCCGATGGGCTCGAAGGGGCCGACCGAGCCGGGCTCCGTCACGTCGCCCGCCTTGCCCTGCGGCTCGGCCAGTCGCCAGTCGGGCCGATGCGCTCCAGGCTTTGCTCGCCAGCCGCCATGGCCACCCCGCGTCCGCTCAGAACAGCAGCCGGGCCGAGGCCTGGCCGCCGTGTGCCTCCACGCCCTCGTCGAAGCGCTTCTCGCCGACGTACTGCAGCGTGAGCTTGATGCGGTCGGGGCGGCTTGCGTCTGCGCGCGGATAGAAGCTCAGCCCGCCGTCCATCCAGCCGATGAGCCGGGGATCGAAGGACTCGTCGGTGATGGCAAAGCCCACGCGGGCGATGGGCTCGAGGGCCAGCGCGTCGATCACCTCGAGGTAGTACGACATCTGCCCGTAGGCCCCATCGGCCACCTGCGGTCGGCTGGTGAAGTCGTCGACCTGCTGCCGCCGCAGGTACTCGGCGCCGAAGTAGAAGCCCGCGACGGCCAGCCGCAGCGCGGCGGCCATGCGCACGTCGTGCATGCTGGCCACCTCGAAGCCCGTGCGGCTGTCGTACCAGGTGGCCGGTCGCCACAGCGCGCCAAAGCCCAGGCCCAGCCGAAAGGGGCCGCGGCCCGCGTCGCCCTCGTCAAAGGACAAGGCGCCAAAGGGATTGACGTCCGCGCGAAAGGACAGCACCACGCCGCGGGCCACCGTGTCCTCGAAGAGCAGGCCCAGGCTGTCGCCGTTGAACACGCCCAGCGAGGTGGTGAGGATGCCCTTGGCCACGTTGCCCTGCACCAGCGCGCCCAGGTCGGCTCCGCTGACGAAGCTCTCGTTGGGCCCGGAGCGGTTGGGGAACAGAAGGGCGGTGTTGGCGCTTTGCTGCTGCAAGGTGAAGGGCATGCGCATGGCCCCGGCCTTGATGCCGAGCCAGTCGAGCGGCTCGAAGGCGACGGTGGCCTCCTCGATGAGCGTTTGCCAGAGCGCCTTCTTGGTCGTCCACAGCGAACCGCTGCCATAGGGCTCGACGTCCGTCAGCACGGCCACGGTTTCCGCGCCGAACAAAAGGTGCACGGTGCCGTGCCACATCTCGAAGGGCCGCGCTTGGACGATGAGCCCGGCCGAGCCGAAAAAGCCGTGCTCGAGCTCGTCGCGGGGCAGCGCCGTAGGGCGGTACTGCAGGCCGAAGCCGGGCGAGAGGTAGCCCGAGAGCTCGACCGATCCCAGCGGATCCTCGGCGGGCTCGTCGGCCTCGTCCTCGACAGGCTCGGGCGATTCCTTGGCGGCAGTAGGTGCCGTATCGTCAGGCTCGTCCGCGCGGGCGGCATCCTCGCTGCCTTCAGGCGTGGCGCCGTCGCCCGCGGCCTCAGCCGCGGCTTCGGCTCCGCCCGCAGCAGGCTCGTCGGCCTCGAGCGGCGCGGCGGCTGCGGGCCTGGCCCAGCACGCGGCCAAGACGATCAGCAAGCAGACGTGGACGCGCGGCACGGGCTTTACTCGAGGTAGCTGATGCCCACGGGCACGTAGGCGATGGCGGTCCACGGCTCGCCGCCCACGTCGTAGTCGGGACCAGCCACCAGCCAGGTGGTGGTGCCGTCGGCGTAGTGGTCGAGGCGGTGCGCGTGCAGAAAGGGAAAGGCGCCCATGGCCGTGCGCGGCGAGCGCCACTTGACCTCGTGGCTCGGCAGGCTGCGATCGTCGAGCACGGTGATCTTCTTGTCGAGGTTGTCGGCGGCCTCCTCGCTGGCGTCCCAGCTCTTGACGGAGCCTATCTCGCCGTCGTCGTCGATGCGGGCGATGCGGGGCTTGCCGTTGCGCGAGCCGACCAGGAACAGCTCGTCCTGCCAGCGGTGCACGCCCGCGGGCGTCCACCCCTCGATGTTGCGCACGCCGCCACCCGAGCGGTCCAAGACGACGAGCCGGCCGTCGCTGGTGAGCCCAGCGTAGAGCCCGGCCGGGCCCGGTTGGAGATAGCCGACCACGCCGTACTCGCGGTGGACCACGGGATCCTCGTTCGGGTTCAGCACCAGCCCCTCGAGGCCGCTCACCGAAGCGCGGTCCACGGTCTCGGCCTCCTCGTTCATGAAGTAGGCCCGCACCTTGGTGGCGTTGCCGTCGCGGTAGCGCACCAGCACCACCCCCTCGCGCTCGTCCGGGTTGCCGCCCACGCCCAGGATCTCGATGTCGCTCGCTCCCTTGGGCTCGAACTCGACCAGATGCGTGTAGACCTCCAGATCCAGATCCACCACGACCTGGAAAGGCACCCGATCGGTGGGGCTCTGGATCCAGGCGAGCATGGTGGTGCGGTGGGGCGTTTGCCACACCCAGGGCACCACCGCGCGGAAGTTGAGCCGCGCGCCCGAGGAGGGATCGTAGGGCAGCACGCGCCAGCAGTAGCCAGTTCTTCCCGAGGCGGCGACCAGCGCCTCACCCGACCAGTACCAGGCCCGCCGCTGCCCGCGGCCCACCAGCCCGTGGGCGCCGTAGTCGTTGCCGTAGGTCTCGTCGCAGCTGCCCGTCCAGCCGCCGCTGGCGCCGCCGACGAACAGGCGCGTCTCGAGCAAGCCCGGGTCGCCGTAGAGCACGTAGGCATTGCCGTCGCGGTCGCTGAGCGGCGGAAAGAGCGAAAGCGGCGGGCTGCCGCGCACGTTGCCCACGTAGCGGAACACCCCGTACTCGCCAGGCGCGGGCTCGGGCATGCAGCCGGCCAAGCCGAGCGCACAGCCCAGCCCGAAAACCGCCTGCATAGCGGCCGACGAGCGGCTCAGCGCACCGAGAAGCCGAGGCAACATCCACCCGGGTTTACCACGGGTCCCCACAAGCCGCCGCCCCAAAGGACGCGCGCCCGACGAAGTCGCCGAGCCCGCCGCGCCTCTAGGTGTTCCTACTCGCTGACGACCGCGTGGGTCAGCACGTAGAAGGCCGCGTCCTCGCCAGACGGGGTCTGGTAGTGCTGGCGGTAGACGACAGGTCGGAAGGCGTAGCGGTGGACCAGGTACTCGTCCTCGGGCGTGGCCGGGTTGTCCGGAATGGGGGGGATGCCCCCAGCGAAGATCGCGTCCGTGCCCACGCCGAGCGAGTAGCCCTGGGTCACGCCCAGGCCCACGTTCACGTCGAGGTTCAGTCCGGCCGCGCCGAGCGAGCCCGTGACGCCGATGGTGGACGTGACGGCGACGCCGTTCGACTCGTTCTCGCCCATGGCCAGCCAGAAGTTCAAGAAGCCCACGTCGGAGACCTGGAAGGACGGCGAGTTCGGGAACAGCATGTCGGGATCGTCCTCGCCGATGGGCGTGCCGTCCAAGCGCTCCGGGGTGCGCGGGTAGGAGGTGACATCGCCTACCGTGTACGGCATGTCGACGTGCGGCAGGTGCTCGGAGGCATCGGCCATCTTGTTGTAGCGCTTGGACGAGAGCAGAATCGTCTGGCCGCCGACCGGGATGTACAGGTCCATGACCTGGTCGCTGCCGCCGATGCGGTCGGCCGGATCCTCGATGGCGTAGCGATACTGGTGGTAGCAGCCGCACGAGAGGATCACCGCGCCGTAGTCGGTGCCGTAGATGTCGGGCGCTGCATGCAGGGAGTAGCGCCCGCCGACCGTCTTGGACTTGGTGACCGTCTGGGTATAGGTGAAGTCCTGGTTGAAGTAGGCGCCGACCTTGGCCTTGGCGAGGGAGCCGAAGTCCGCCCCGTAGCTGACGGCCATGCCGAGGTGCAGCGACACGCTGTCGGTGTACGTCTCGTCGGTGCGCTCGGTGTTGCCGATCATGATGCTGGCGCTCAAGACGGCCTGGGCCGCGCCGCGCGGGTAGGGCGGAAAGACCAGCACGCCCACGGGTACCTCGTAGCCGGACACCAGGTTGGGTCCTTCGAGCAGCCGGCCCGAGGCCGAGTCGCCGTCCCAGTCCACCATGCTGATGCGCTGGGCCTCTTCGCCCACGGTCACGGGCCAGACCGCCGCCGACTCGAGCACGCCCGTGCTGCTGCTCTCGTACATCTCGAAGTGCTGGTCCTCGCGGAGAATCACCGCCTCGGCCACGTCGTCCGAGTCGCGATCGCCGACCGCCACGTCCTGGCAGTGCCCGGCGACGTCGGCGGTGCCCAGGATCTCTCCGGCCGATGGCGAGAAGACGTGCAGCTTGTCGTCGGCCAGGCCGAACCAGCCGCCGTCCTCGAGCGCGACCACCTCGGCGGTAAAATCGCCGTCCAGGTCGCCCGCCGAGATCGCTTTGATGCCGAAGTTGAACTCCCAGCCGTAGCTCTCGTCCTGCTCCGTCCGCTCGAAGTCGACGTTCCAGATGACGAGCTGGGTCGCCTCGGTGTGCTCGAACAGGAAGATGGGCTCCTCGAAGCCGTCGCCGTCGACGTCGGCCACGGCCACGTCCTTGCCCGTGGCGCCATCGATGACGGCGCCGCTGCACTGCCCGGTATCGACGTCGCACAGCGCGATGGTGCCGTCGGCGGCAAAGGCCACCAGCTCGTCCAGGCCGTCGGCGTCGACGTCGCCCGCGGCCAGGGCCTCGGGCCAGATCCCGACCGCCAGCTCGTCGACCGAGCCGTTTTGGTGCAGCAGGATGCGGTCGGAGTACTGGCGCGCCACGGCGATCACATGCGGTCGCTGGGGGTTGAGGGCGCCGCCCGCCACGTCCACGACCGTGTCGCCGCCGAGATCCCAGGAGTTCAGGTACGCGCCGTCATCGCCCCCGAAGGCGTCGACGAAGCTGCCGTCGCTGATGATGGCCATCTCCCCGTCGGTGCCGAAGTAGTGGTTCTGGCCCATGGGTAGCAGCGACTCGTAGCTGCCCTCGCAGCGCCGCATCTGACAGGAGCCGTTGTCGCAGAATTCGCCCTCGCTGCACTCGTCGTCGTGCTGACAGGCGATGTCCTCTTCCCAGGGGTTGCCGCCAGGACCACTGGGCAGGTCCCGGGCCGAGCTGTCCTCGTAGATGGTGCAGGCGCTCAGCGCCACCACCGAAAGGGCTGTCCCCGCGAGCTTGACCACGCGCATGATCTTTACTCCACCGTTCGCTTCGCCGCTTCGTGACATCTTGAGTTTCCCGCAGTTATCGCGCGCGATAATGCAATGGCTATGCCAGTTTCTGTGGCCCCATGATACCAACACCTGCAGCATCCGAGCCACGCCAACTGGATCGGCACTGATCCGGAACGGTAGCGTACCGGATCGCTAGCGTACCACAGCCCGCGTACGCGCGCCCACCACGCAAAGTCGGCAGGACCGTGGCGGCCCGCGCTACTTCTTCTCTGGTTTGGCGGGTGGCTTTGGCCGATTGACCGGGCGGATGGCCGAGAGGCGATCCCGGTTTAGCGGACCCCTGCGCCGACGGTCGGAGACCGTGTAGGGAATGGCGATTTCGGGCGAGTCGGCGCTGCGGACCTTGATCACCAGCTCGTACTTTTCCTTGGAGTCGGCCTTGGCAGCGGGATCGGCCACCGACAGCCGCAGCACCGCCTTTTCACCCTTGGGTGTGAGGGTCTCCACCTTGAGCTTGCCGCCCTTGTCGTCGAAGCCGAGCACCTCGACCGGCTTGCCCGAGCGGCTGGTGAGGGTCAGCTCACGGGGCTTGTACTTGTCATTGACTTTGACGAAGTGCAGCCGCGAGGGCCTGGCGCGCACGTCGCCAACGACCTCGGCGTATACAGGCATGTCCTTGGTGGAGGCCTCGGAACCCTGGTAGGCCACCACGACCTTGGTGGCGATGCGGCCGAGCTTGGCAGCGCCGAGGTAGGCGATCTCGTACTCGGCGCTTCCGTCGGCCTGCCCGCTTTTACGGGTGAGCCGGAAGTGCTTTTCGTCCTGCAGGGTCACCGAGGTGACCTTCACCCGGTCCGGCTCGCTCACCTTCACCGAGAAGGTTTTGGTCTCGCGCTCGTCCTTGCGCTTTTCGCCGAACTGCACGGCGCGCGGCTCCACGGCGATGTCGACCAACACCTCGCCCTGCAGGGTCAAGCTCAGGGTCGGGCTGACCGGATCGTTAGAGAAGACCTTGATGGTCTTGCTGATGCGGCCGCCACGCGAGCTCCTCAGGGTCGCCTTGACTTGTCCTTCCCCACCCGGGGGAATCGGCTCCGTCGATGCGACGGTAGCCGTGCAGCCTCACGAGCCTTTGGCGCGCTCGATGATCAGGTCCGAGCCGCCCTCGTTGCGGAGCTTGAAGACGTGCTCCACGCTCTTGCCCGCCTGCACCTTGCCGAAGTCGTAGGTGCCTTGCACGGCCACGATGCGCGGGGCTTTTTTATCGTCGGGCGTCTTGGCGGCCGCCTCGGCGCTGGAGGCCTGCTCGGCCTGACCGGACGTGTCATCGCGGGTATGACAGGCGCCAAGGGCCAAGCCCGCGACGGCGCAGGTCACGACCGCAGCCGAATGAAGGATAGATCTCATCGCTTGTCGTCCTTTGGGCCCGCGCGACGAGCGCGCGCGGCTTGGCGGGCCCCCGAGGGCCCGCGGTCACTGGGGGTTGCCTTCGGTAGATAGCACGTCGGCTACGAGCCCAGCGAGGACCTTTTGCCCAGCAGCCTGAGCAGCGCCACCGAGGCCGCGAAGCCGATGGGCAACAGCAGCCAGGGCGAGACGCCGAGCCCAGCGGGCAGCGTGCCGCACACGACCGAGATGCCGCCGATGGCCAGGGCGTAGGGAAGCTGGGTGCGCACGTGCTCGAGCAGCCTAGCGCCCGCCCCGATGCTGGAAAGGACGGTGGTGTCCGAGATGGGCGAGCAGTGGTCGCCGAAGCAGGCGCCCGCCAGCACGCTGCCGCTCGCTGCCAGCACGATGGTGCTGTCCGGGGACAGGGCGAAGCCGAGCGGGATGACCATGGGCATCAGGATCCCCATGGTGCCGTAGGAGGTGCCCGTGGCGAAGGAGACCACCGCCGCCACCACGAACACCACCGTCGGAAGCAGCCAGGCGGGAAGCGAGGCGTGCAGCACCCCGACCAGATAGGGCGCGGCACCGAGCTCCTTCATGATCGCGCTCAGGCTCCAGGCGAGCAGCAGCACCACGATGGCCTCGAAGAGCATCTTCATGCCCTCGAGCGCCGCCTCGGTGGACTGCCGCACGCTCAGGGCGCGCGTGGCCACCGCCAGCACGATGGCCGAAAAGAGCGCTGTGAAAGCGCCCTTCACGATGGCCCCTAGCCCGTCCGAGGCGCCCAGCACCTCGAAGAGCTGGGGACGGGCGGGCGGGGGCTGCCCCTGCTGCCTGGCCTGCTCCGCCAAGCCCTCGAGGCCGCCCCACCACAGCGCGCCCAGCGTTACGGCGAGCAGCGCGGCGATGGGCACGATGGCCAGCCACACGCCGCCTCGGGGAAGCTCGCCTGCGTCGGTAGGCTCGGCTCCTTGCTGCGCCTCGACGGCGGCCCGCCGCATCGGTCCCCAGTCGCGCCCCGTCCAGGCCACCACGCCCACGAACAGCAGCGCCCAGATGGGGTAGAAGCGATAGGCCCAGCCCTGCACGAAAAAGGCATAGGCATCGATCTCGACCCCCGCGGCCTTCAAGCCGTCCTCGATGACCCCCACCTCGTAGCCCACCCAGGTGCTGACCAGGGCGAGGCAGGCCACGGGCGCAGCCGTGGAGTCGACGATGTAGGCCAGCTTGGCGCGCGTGACTCGATGTCGATCACACAGCGGTCGCATGGCGTTGCCCACGATCATGCAGTTGGCGTAGTCGTCGAAGAACACGAACATCCCGGCTACCCACGACAGCATCTGGACCGAGCGCCGCGAGCGGGCGCGGCTGGCCAGGGCATGGACCACCGCCCGAGTGGCGCCGCTTTTGCCGATCACGCCCACGGTGGCGCCGATGAGCACCGTGAACAGGATGGTCTTGGCGTGGCCTGGATCAGCGATGGCGCCCACCAGGGTGCGCTCGAGCGCGTGGACCAGCCCGGCCACGGGATCGCCGCCGCATACCACGATGCCGCCCAGCGCGATGGCGCTGAACAGCGACAGCACCACGTTGCGCGTCACGATGGCGAGCGCGATGGCTAGCGCCGCGGGTGTGATCGACCACAGGCCGTAGTGATCCATGGCGCCGCGTTTCCTCAGCCCAGCTCGATGATGCCGACCTTCTGCAGCAAAACGAGCAGCACCATGACGGGCGCCAACAGCCGCACGGCCCACAGCCACGCAAAGGCGATCGTTACGGGCACCCCCTCAAGCTCGGCAGCGCGCAGCTTCTTCGGCATGACCCAACCTGCGTAGATGCTGACCAGCAAGCCGCCGAGCGGAAGCATCCAGTTGGAGGCCAGGTAGTCGAACACGTCGAAGAAGTTCTTGCCGTAGCCGGCCTCCCAGGAGGTGAATAGCCCGCCGTCATCCATGGCAAAGGCCGACGGCACCCCGAACAGGAAGATGACCGCGCCGAGCCCCCAGGCCGCCCGCGGCCGCGACCATCCCTTTTTGTCGATGAAGTACGAGGCCACCACCTCGAGCAGCGAGACGGCCGAGGTCAGCGCCGCGAACACCAGCAGGCCGAAGAACAGGATCGCCAACAGCATGCCCCCGCGACCCATCTCGGCGAAGCCGAGCGGCATGGAGATGAACACCAGCCCAGGGCCGGCTCCGGGCTGCTGGCCGTAGGAGAGCAGGATCGGGAACATCATCAGGCAGGCGAGCAGCGCGATCAGCGTGTCCAGGCCGGCGATCACCGCGGACTGCGCTGCCAGCCGCTTCTTGCGCTTCTGGTAGGAGCCGTAGGTGATCATCGCGCCCATGCCGAGCGAGAGGGTGAAGAAGGCATGGCCTAGCGCTTCGAGCACCCCGCTCGCTTTGAGCCTGCTCGGGTCGGGCTTGAACACGAAGGCAGCCGCCTTGGCAAAGCCCGGCGTGAACAGGTTGTGGACCACCATCACGACGATGATGCCCAACAGAAGCGGCATCAGGATCTTGCACCAGCGCTCGATGCCGCCCGCGATTCCGGCCGAGACCACGGAGATGGTGATGAGCATGAACAGGCCCGCCCAGAAGGTCGACGCCCAGCCGTCCTGCGCCAGGCCCAGGAAGGTGGCGGTGACCCGCTCGCCGACCAGCCTGCGGCGCTCGACGGTCTCGGCCTCGGCGCGAACGAGCTCGGGCGCCAGCTCCTGATAGTGTTGTCGAGCCTGCTCGGCGGCGACGCGCTCGACCTCTTGCATGCGCCCGTCGAGCGGCTCGACCTCGGCCACCGCCTGGCGCAGCTCGGGGTTCTCGAGCAGCCGGTCGCGGGCCTCGCTCGACCCGCCGCCTGCCTCGAGCGCGGCCTTGAAGTGCTGGTAGCGCCGCCAGGATCGCTTGCTCGCCTCCGATCGGATGGCGCCGAGCTCGTCGTAGGCCTGGTCGGCCGCCCGCTTGTCGGCCAGCGTCTCCCTCATCTGCTCGAGCGGGGCGCTCGCCCGATAGCTGCGGGCCTCGGCCTGCGCCTGCTGCTCGATGTTGGCGGTGAAGTTGACGACCGATTTCAGCCCGTAGTCGAGCGCCCAGCCGGCCACCACCACGTAGTAGCTCAGGATGATGAAGCCGCTGAGCAGCCCCAGCCAGCCGATGCCCGCCCAGGGCGTAGGCCCGCCCTCGATCTGCTCGAAGGCCACCACCGACTGCTTCTGCGCGGCCCGACCGATCATGATCTCGGCCATCATGATGGGCAGCCCGACGAAGGCGATGCAGACGAGGTAGATCAGCACGAACAGCCCGCCGCCGTTTTCGCCCGTGATGTAAGGGAACTTCCAGATGTTGCCCAATCCGACGGCCGAACCCGTGGCCGCCAAGACGAAGCCCAGCCTAGAGCCCCAGGACCCGCGAGTGGCTTTGGAGGTGCTCATCGCTTCTCATCGCTACCGCGAGCCTGCATGCGCTGGAAGTAGTCCCGGGTGATCCGCACGACCTCGGGCATCAAGAGCGCCACGGCGATGAGGTTGGGTACGGCCATCAGGCCGATGGCCAGATCGCCGTAGTCCCAGACGAGCTCCAGGGCCGCGATGGAGCCCACGAAGACGAAGCCCACGTACATGACGCGGTAGAGGGTGACGTAGCGCGAGCCCACCAGGTACTCGACGCAGCGGTCGCCGTAGTAGGACCATGAGATCATGGTGGACAGCGCGAACAGGAAGACCGAGAAGGTGACCACGTAGCTGCCCCAGCCGCCGAGCGGTGCCAGCCCGCGCTCGAAGGCCCAGGCGGTCAGGGCCGAGCTGGTGCGCAGCATGGTGCCGCGAAGGTGCAGCTCGGGAAGGGGAGCGCCAGGCTCGGCGGGCAGCGGCTCGATGGTGGCGGCCGCGGGATCGTGGCGAACCCGACCGGAGAAAGGCCGTCTCGTTCCCTCGTGGCGCTCCACCAGCTCGGGCGCCTCCACAATGCCCTGCCGCGCCCCGAAGACCAGCTCCCGGGCGCGGCCGTCCTGCACGGCGACTTCCCGCACCGCCAGCTGTTGCCGCGCCTGCTCGAGCTCGCGGGCTTCGTCCCCGCTAGGCGGCAGGCCGCGCCGCGCCGCCCGGTCGGCCTCCTTCAGTCGGGCTTGGGCCGCGTCGATGGCGTCCTGGGCCGAGTGGATGCGCGCCGCCTCGCTCGGGGCCTCGGCGGGCACGAGCGCGCTCGGGTACACACTGACCTCGCCGAGCCGAATGCTGCCGGGGCGCTTTTCGTCCCACACGCCCGTGATCACGATGATCAGGCCGGTCATGGTGCAGATGAGCAGCGTGTCGATGAGCGGGCCGAGCAGCGCGACGGCTCCCTCGCGGGCAGGCTCTCGGGTGCGGGCGGCGGCGTGGGCGATGGGCGCGCTGCCCTGGCCGGCCTCGTTGGAGAACAGCCCGCGCTTGATGCCCCAGAGCAAGGTCAGGCTGAAGACGCCAGCCACCGAGCCGCCCAGGCTGGCCTGGGGCGAGAAGGCCCCGCGGAAGATTTCGGCGAAGGCGCCTGGCACCTTGTCGTACTCGAGCACCATCACCAAGAGCGCGCCCGCGATGTAGACCGAGGCCATGAAGGGCGCGAGCTTGCTCGTCACGCGGCCGATCCGCTTGATGCCGCCCAGGATCACCGCGGCCACGAGGGCGGCCGAGACCAGCCCGACCAGCCAGGACGGAATGCCGAAGCTGGTGCGCGCGCTCAGCGCCACCGTGTTGGCCTGGTTCATGTTGCCCGAGCCAAAGGACGAGACGATGGTGCAGACGGCGAAGAAGACGGCCAGCGGTTTCCAGCGACGGCCCAGCCCCAGCTCGATGTAGTACATGGGCCCGCCAGCGGCGCCTCCGCGGTCGTCGAAGGCGCGGTAGTGCATGGACAGGGTGCACTCGGCATATTTCAGCGCCATGCCGAAGATGGCCGTGACCCACATCCAGAACAGCGCGCCCGGGCCGCCGTAGTGGATGGCCAAGGCCACGCCTGCGATGTTGCCGATGCCCACGGTGGCCGAAAGCGCGGTGGACAGGGCCTGGAAGTGGCTGATGTCGCCCTCGTCCTCGGGGTTGTCGAAGCGCCCCAGGATGGCGGCGATGGCGTGGCCCACGCGGCGGAGCTGGATGAAGCGCAGCCGAAAGGTGACGTAGATGCCCGTGCCGAGCAGCACCACCACCATCCAAGGCAGCGCCGCGGGGAAGCTCCACACGTAGTGATTGAGCACCTCGACGACGGCCGTGAGCGCGTCGGTGAGGGCGGCGAGGACATCGGCCACGCGCGACGCATAGCCTGGCGCCCCTATGGCAGCAAGGGACGGGAAAGGGGATAAAAAAGGGGACAGGCTACTTTTTTGAAAGAAAAGTAGCCTGTCCCGGTTTTCCTACTTGACCACACGCAGGTACGGCGGCAGCTTGCGCCCGGCCTTCTCTGCGCTCGGGTCGCTCGCCTCGCTCGTCGGCTCGGCCACGACCTTCGGTTCGGTCGTTTGCGTCGGCTCATCGCCGGGGCCGACTGGGGAGCTCGGCGTGGGCGGCATGGGCTGGTCATCTGCCTGCGACCGCCGCTTGTCCCTTTCGGGGCGCTTCTTGGGCACCATGCGAAGCGGGGAGCGCTGCTGCGAGCCGGCCAGCTCGGGTGGCACGCTCTCGGGCCACACCATGCCTCGGCCGTCCTCGCCGACCAGGGCGAACACCGCTGCCCATGGCAGCCGGCACCAAAACGGCGCGCGGTTGAACGACAAAGTGCAGGTGATGCCTTCCTCGCCGACGTCCAGATCGGGGATGGAGATCGCCATATTCAGGCCCACCTGCAGCACCAGGTGAGCCTGCTTGCTCACGTGCGGAGGCACGTGCACGCGCGGCAGCCGGGGATCGAGGTGAACGAACACGCTCGGCCCTTCCAACAGCAGCTCGGCCACCTCCTTTTTCGGGGGCAGCAGGGACGAGTCCACCATGGGCGAGGTTACCCAGCGAAGGCTTCGGCGGCGGTTCTAGAAGCTCGCGTGCAGCACCTGCACCCGCAGCTCGGTCTGCTGCTCCACCCCAAACTCCGCCATCTCGCGGACCGTGTACCGCGGTACGATGGCGACGGCCGGCACCCCGAGAGCGACGCCGACTCCGTCGATGCCGAGCAGCGCGGGTGGCAAGGGGCGGCGCGCGGTCCGCTCGACCTCCACGGTGGTCTCAATGGTCCCTGGCGTGGGCTCTGTTTCCGGGGAATCGGGCAGCTCGGACTCGTCGAGCTCCTCGTCGTCGGTGGGGTCGTAAGCGGTGGCGTTCAGCACCGCCACCAAGGTGGGAATCGCCAGGGCCATGCCACCGGCGAGCATGTAGATCGAGGCCTCGGCCGAGTCCGTGGTCTCCACGAAGTAGCCGCCCACGCCCCCGCCGGCTGCCCCCAACGCGCCGAACACGGGGTAGGGCCACGCCTCGTTCACCCCGATGATGGCCTCGGTAAGCATCACTACCTCGGCGCCCAGCAGGATGCCGCCCGCGATCCCCTTGCCAGTGGGCGAGGCCTCGCCCTCGGCGTGGGCCTGGGCGGGCCCCATCAAGATGGTCGCTCCCACCGCGGCCGCAGCCAGCCACCCGGGCCCTACCGATCGTCGTGTCGATCTCATCATCCGTCTCCGCAGCGCCCGTGTAGGCGTCGATCCATGCTCTAGCAGACTGCCCGAAAAAACGCTCGCAGCCCGCTATCCCTTCTCGGCGGTTAGCACCAGCACGGTCACCAGCGAGGGGGCCCCGGCCTCGTGCACCTCCATGCGCACCGAGTACGAGCCCGGGCTGGCGTTGACCACCACCACGGGCTGGTTGTCCTTCTCCACATCCCGCCCGGCGACGTTGCCGCTCGCGTCCTTCACCTCGAGATCGATGTCCCGGGCAACCCCATCGCTGCCCGCCAGAACGACGTGGGTGCCGTCCAGATCGAGGCCGCTGAAGCCGATGCTCTCGCCCTTGTTCATCACCACGCTGTAGAGCGACCAGTCTCCGCCCGCGTGGAACTTCAGACCGGCGAGCCCCTGGGCCTCTCCCGTGCGTCGCGAGTATGCGGCGGCCGTCCGCAGCGTGCTGCCAAAGGACTCGCCTAGGTTCTTGACGGGGACGTTGTAGCCGCCCTTGCGCATGATGGCCACGGCTGCGAAGGAGCCCGTTTGCGACGGCAGCGACAGGACGATTTGATAGTTGCCGTCGGCGGGGGGCACGAACTCAACCAACGGCTTGTTGTCCGTCTCGATGTCCTTCTTGACGAGCTGGCCGTCTGAGGTCAGCACCGCGATGTCGACATCGGTGGCGTCCTCGTCCCCACCGCCGACGATGGCGTAGGAGACGTTCGCCTCGAACGGTCGCGACATCCGGATGTTCGTACCTCCTTCCAGATAGGTGCCCATGACGCAGGTGCCTGCCCCGTCGAAGCCGTACTCCGTTTGGGCTTGGACGCGGACCGCGGTCTCCATCAGGTGGCTCAGCGCTTGACCCATGTAGTGGCCGGGTCGCCACTCGGGCGCTGCGGGCCCGCCGGGCGCGGGAGGCGCTACCGAGGCCGTAGGCCCCGGAGCGGGCGGCGGTTCGACCGGCGTCTCGGGCTCATCGGTTGGCGGGCCTTGGTGCCCCTTGCAGGCGGACGAGTGCATAGCCAGGCGGTGCATGTCCATGGCCATTTCCTGGTCTGCCCCAAAGGCCACCGCGTTCTGGCAAGCGCGATACAGAAGGGCGTCGCAGGCCAGACCTTGTTGGTTGAGCACCTGGGTCACCTGGCGGCGGTTGCCCGCGGCGCTGCCGCCCTCGACGAACTCCTGGATCTGCACCTTGGCTTCGTGCGTCAGGTCGGAGGCCGTGTTGGCGGGCGGATCCCCGCATACGCGAACCTGGTGTTCGTAGGCCGTGTCGGTATCTCTACAGGCGGCCGCCGAAACCACAACGGCAGCCAGCGCCGCTCCCCAATGCCATCTCGTCGTCTGCATGGCCGCACATCTTACAACAGCGCGGCCGCCACGGGAATCATCGCCGCGGCGGCAGCCACTCGGGCCGGGTGCGCAGCGAGCCGAGCAGCTGCTGGCGCGTCGGCCCATCGGGGCTGCCGTCGCGGTCCAGACACTGCACCGTGAGCACGGGATCGCCCTGCGAGGCGTGCTTGGGGATCGCCGCTTGCTCGATGAGCGCGGTCTGCAGCTTGATCCCGCCGCACAGCGCCAAGACCTTGATGCCCTTGGCCAGCGTGCCGAAGTGCAGCTGTGTGCGGGAGACGGTCACCTGCTGCCGGTCGCTCACCCGCTGCACGGTGGCCCGCGCGCCGTCAACCGCCAGCACCTTGCCCGCCTCGAGGAGCTTCTCGGGCGGGCGGAGCGGTCCCCAGACCCGCGTGCCGACCAGGGCCTGGCCTGGCGGCAGCCACTTGGCGGTGTCGCTCGAACGCAGCGCTGCGGCCTCTACCCAGACCGCGTCGGCTCGGACGCGCGCGTCGAGCCCGTCGGACAGCTCGCCTGGGTCGGAGGCGACGACCAGCACTTTGCTCGTGGCCTGGGCGATCTGCCACACCGCGGTGGCGTGGAGCAGCTCCCCCGCGGGCTTTCCGGTGGGCTCGAGCAGCGCAAAGGTCGGCACCTTGCCGTAGGTCCACATGGGCGCAGGCGCGGTGGTGCGACAGCGCAGCGACCAACAGACCGACCGAAAAGCCAGTTTTTTTCTAGCCTCGACGAGGCGGCTTGGCGGCGGGGCGGCTTGGGCCTTGTCGGGCACTCGCGCGCTAGGCCCCCAACCGATCGCCAGCAGCTCGTCCGCGCGCCGCAGGGCCTCGCCCGCTCCCCGACCGTCCTCGTCCTCCATGGCCTCGCTCATGACGGCCTCGACGTCTTTGGTCAGTCCCTCGCGCACCAGCTCGACGATCTGCGCCTGGTCGGCCTCGCTGGCCTTGCCCGCTTTGACCAAGGCTGCGAGCCCGGTCAGCACCTCGTCCCAGCGTCGCTCGCGCAGCGGCTCGTCCAGCGAGCTCATGACGACGGCGATGGCAGCCTCGTCCAGCGCTGTCTCGAGCTCGGCGTGCACCGTCTTGCCCAGCGCCTGCCGCGCCGTGGTCGTGGCGAGCAGCTCGCGCACCTCGGGCAGCCGGGCCTCGTCTGCCATCATCGCCTCGAGACACTCGACGTTGGCATCCCGGGTCAGCTGGCGAACGAGCGTTGGGAAACCCCGACCCCTGTTCGCCAGGACCACCAGCTTGGCGGTGTCCTCAAGCGCCTGGGCGCAGTCGCCCTCCTGCGCGATCTCCACCGCGCCGGGTACCAGCCGTTTCGCGTCCGCCTCGTCCACCCGCTCGGCCGTTACCCGAATGTCCTCGCGCACTCGGGAGTCGGCGTAGGTGTCGGCCTGCCGCAGAAGCTCCCGCGCCCGCTCGAGCCGGCCCCCCTCTAGGGCCTCCTCGGCTCGGTACAGCAGCTTGCGAGCCTGGCGCACGTCGACCTGGGTATCGACGGCCGCCGCGCGGCTCGTCTCCTTTTTGGTCGGCGCGTCCGCCGCCCCGCAGCCAGCCACCCACAGAGCCGTAAGCCCCAGGGCCATCCACCCCTTGCACATGGTCACCACCTCGTCGCCCCCGCTTTTCGGCGGCTTTTGTCCGAGACGTTAGCGTCGTAGCAGCATGGTCGTTGGGGTCAACTCCGAAGCCGTGACCGTCACCGCCCCACGCTCGCCATGGCCTCGCGAAAGCGGCGCAGCCGCGCCTGCACCGCGCCGTACACCGAGGTGTCGGGGTACTGGCCGTGGGCATCCGTTTTGCCTGCGGGCATGCCGGTCAAGAGCTCGATGCCCTCCTCCACCGTGTCGATGGCGTAGATGTGGAAGCGCTCCTCGTCCACCGCGCGGACCACGTCGGGCCGAAGCATCAAGGTATCGCGGTTCTTCGACGGGATCAGCACCCCCTGCTCGCCGGTCAAGCCCTTGGCCACGCAGATGTCGTAGAACGACTCGATCTTCTCGTTGAGCGCGCCCACTGGCTGCACGGTGCCCTGCTGGTCCACGCTGCCCGTGACCGCGTAGCGCTGCCGAATGGGAATGCCCGACAGCGAGGACAGCAGCGCGTAGAGCTCGGTGGTCGAGGCGCTATCGCCATCGATGGCCTCGTAGGTCTGCTCGAACACCAGCGAGGCGCCGAATACCATGGGCTGGTGCTGGGCCAGGCGAGCCGACAGAAAGCCCTTGAGGATGAGCACGCCCTTGCTGTGGATGGGCCCCGACATCTCCACCTCGCGGGCGATGTTGACCGGCCCCTCCATGCCGGGGTAGGTGACCGCCGTCACCCGACAGGGCTTGCCAAAGCAGACCGGTCCGTCGGCCAGCACCGAGATGGCGTTTACCTGGCCCACCCGCTCGCCGTCGACGTCGATGCGGATGATTCCCTCGCCGAGTAGCTTCTGCACCTCGTCCTGGAAGTAGCGGGCGCGCCAATGGGCGGCCTCCAGGGCCTCGCGGATCAGCCCGCCATCGACCACCTCCAGCCGCTTGCCGCGCGCGCGGTAGGCGGCCTCGGTGGCCACCTCGGCGATGAGGCCGAGCTGGGCCGAGACCTTGGTCTGACTCTCGCTCAGTCGGCAGCCGTAGGCGATGAGCTCGGCCACGGCATCCGCCGTCATCGGCGGCAGATGGCGGTTGCGCACCAGCCCGGCCAGGAAGGCCGGGTAGGTCAGCTTGGCCTCCTCGACGCGGAAGGTGTGCTCGAAGCGCGCCTGTACTTTGAACAGCTGCGAGAACTCGGGGTCGGCCTCGTGAAGCTCCTGGTACAGAAGCGGGCTGGCGATCAGCACGACCTTGACGTCGATGGGGATGGGCGGCAGGGCCAGCTCCTGCACCGTGCCGCGGAAGTAGCTGGGCTCGTGCTCGGGCACGATGAACCTGCCCGCCAGCAGGCAGGCCTTGAGCTGCTCGTAGACGTTGCCGTTCTTGAGCAGCGAGGCGGCGGGCAAGATGAGAAAGCCGCCGTTGGCCTGATGCAACGCGCCAGCCACGGCAAAGCCGGGCTCGGGCGGAAAGCCCTGGTCGGGCGGCAGGTGGCTGCGGCCGAACAGCGCCGTCAGCGTGGGATAGGGAACCTCCACAACCGGTGCCCCCGTGCCCGGCTCGTGCTCGGTCAGCTGGGTGGGGACCACCATGCCTCGGGCCAGGGTGGGGGCCTCTTCGCCCGCCATCTCGTCGATGATGTGCCGCAGCTCGCGACTGACGACCTGCTCGACGTCGCTCAGGAACTTGTCGATGCGCTGCTGCCCGCCGTAGCGCTCGTGAAAGGGCGCGAAGCAGGCGCCCACGGTGTCCAGTAGCAGGCGCTTGAGCTCGGCGCGTAGCTCGCGATCGGTTTGCTCCTGCATCTCGACGAGCTTCTCTTCGAAGGCCTCGACCTGCTCGGCAACGGCTCGCAGCGCCTCGGGGCTAGGTTCGGTCGGCTCGCCGCCGGGGTCGCTGTCGCTCGTCAGGGGAGCGACCTGGATCTCGTCCTCTGCGCGCTCGAGCTCCAGGCCCAGCTCGCGGGCCCGTGCTCGCAGCTCGTCCTCCAGCACGGCCTCCTGCTGATGGGCGCGGCGTCGCACGCGGGCTTGGGCGCGTTTGAAGCGCTCGCCGTCGGCCACCCCGCGGATGGCTTCGATGAGCTGGCCGTGCAGCTCCTCCATGGCGTCCACGAAGGGGCGCCCCGTACCGGCGGCCATGGTGAGCACGGTCGGCTCGCTCGGCTTCTTGGGGTTCGGCAACAGCAACATATCGTCGGGGGTAGGGCGCCGCTGCGCCACCCGGCGGGCCAGCGAGCGTGCGCTGAAGGTGCGTCCCGAGCCGGGGTCGCCCACGGCCACGACGTGGAAGCGCGGCTGGCGGATGTCGAGGCCGAACTCCAGAGCCTTGACCGCGCGATGCTGGGAGCCGATCCCGGACAGGGGGACGGTGTCGTCGGTGGTCCGCATGCTGAGGTCTTCGGGATCGATGACGAGGCGACAGTCCTTGGAGGTGAGCTTCGTGATGGTCATGGTTCCCGCCCCATTAGCACTCGAGGGCATTCATACGGCAACCTTTCTCGTAGAGCCCACACCGCCCCGCGCGTTAACAAGGCGTCACAGTTCGTAGGGGCGCTGCTCGCCGCGCCCCTACGAACCCCGAACCTCGACGGGCTCTGCGCCCTCCGCGGTGCGCTCCGGTTTGCGCGTGAGCATTGATGCCGATCGGTGCGAGCGCCGTGGGGCACGGGGGCGCGTTTGCCATGATCCGCTCTTGCTGCTACGAGCTTGGCGTGGCTGACGAGACGCCTGCCGACGAGCGGCCGCCCGTCGACCCGCGGGACGACCTGCTTGACGCCCTGGCCGACGGCGCCGCGGCCGAGCCCGTCCATCGCGTCGAGGGAGTCGACGACGCCGAGGATGCCGCGCCGCCCTCGCCGCCGACGTCGGATCGCGCCGTCGCCCCGTTTGCGGGCCGGTCGAGCGCCTCGCTGCTCGAGTCCCCGCCCGCAGCCAGCCAGGCGGCGCAGAGCTCGGCCGACCGCGGCGAGGTGATCCCGCTTTCCAGGGCGCCCGAGGGCCCGGCAATGTCGGTGCGCATGACGGCGGTCTTCGGCGGGCTGTTCGGCCTGGTCCTCATCGCCTCAATATTCGCCCTGCTGATCCAGGTCTTCCCGGTCGAACAGGACGAGCAGGTCGCCGCCGCAGCTTCGACCGAGGCCGCCGAGGCCGCGGCAGACGCCGCCCCGCCGCCCGCCGAGCCGGCTCTCAAGCGCGAGCACACGCCTCTGCCCGGCCCTTGGCGAGTGAGCGCGCTCGCTCGAGACCCCGGCATTCGCCTGGTCAGCGGCACCATGAAGCGCCGCTCGTTCATCGTGGCCTTGACCGAGGCCGGTGTCCCCAAGCCGGAGGTGTACCGCATCCTCAAGTCGATGGAGGGCACGCGCAGCTTCGATCGCTGCGGCAAGCGCGATGAATTCACCGTCGCGCTCGATCGCAAGACCAAGAGCGCTGTCGCCTTCGAGTACGAGCGAAGCCCCATCGAGATCTACCAGTCCCGTCGCGGCGACGACGGGCTGCTCCGCGGCGAGCGACTCGACCTGAAGGTACGCGACGAGGAGTTCATCACCGCGTTCCACATCGGCCGGGATCTGGCGCGAAGCTACCGCGCCCTCGGCCTGGAGGACGGCGTGGTCGAGCTGTTCAACGAGGCCCTGAACGGTCGCACCTCCACCGAGGCTTTCGAGGTGGGCGGCGTCGTACGCGCGATTTTGGTCGAGAAGACCTCGCTGGGCGGATTCGTGCGCTACGAGCGGGCGACGGCCCTAGAGTATCGTCCACCGGGCGCCGAAGCGAAGCCGCTCCGCGCCTACTACTTCGAGGGAGACCACTTCAAGGGCTACGTCGACGAGCGCGGTCGCAAGCGGATCGCCAAGGGATGGCGTCATCCGGTACCGGGCGCACCGATGACCTCGCCGTTCAACCTCGAGCGCATGCACCCCGTGCTCAAGCGGGTGCGTCCGCATCTGGGCACCGACTTCGGCGCGCCCACGGGCACGCCCGTGTATGCGGCCTTTCGCGGGGAGATCCGCTTTGTCGGCTACAAGGGGGCGAACGGCAACCTGGTGGCGATCGACCATCCCGGCGGCGTGAGCACCTACTACGCGCACCTGTCGCGCTTTGCGCCCGCGCTCAAGGTCGGCACGAAGGTCGCCACGCGGCAGGTCATCGGCTACGTGGGCTCCACCGGGCGCTCGACCGGCCCTCATCTACACTTCGGCGCCAAGCGCAACGGCAAGTTCTTCGACCCGATGACCCTGAAGCTGGACGCCATCAGCGTGGTTCCCATCGCCGAGCGCGGCGCCTTTGTCGCGGTGCGACAAAAGCTCGACCAGCGGCTCAGTGCCATCCCCATGCCCGTGCCGCTACCCGAGCCCGAGGCCGAGCCCGAGCCCGCGGAGCCCGCCGAGCAAGCCGGCGCGGAGCCCGCCGAGGAGCCGATGATGGATGGCGAGACCGGGACCGAGCGCGACGCTGACGCCAAGACGCAGGACCTGGTCGGCCCGGATCTGTCGCGGGAGCCGGAATGACCGCAACCCCGAACAGATTCACCCCGGCTTGTAGTCGGGCGGCTGGGCGGGTAGCTCGAGCTCGAAGGCCGTGCCGCGGCCGTGGGGGCTGAGCGGGCTCTGGACGTCGATGCGACCGCCGTGGCTCTCGGCGATGTGCTTGACCAGCGCCAGGCCGATCCCACTGCCGCGCACGTGCTGCTCGTAGGCCCCTCGACCGCGGACGAAGCGGTCGAAGATCCGTTCCTGCTCGCCCGGATCGATGCCCGGCCCTTGATCCTCGACGCGGATGCGCACGCCCGAGCGCCCCTCGGCAGCAGACGGCGAGCCGGGCGCCACCGACACCCGCACGGCCTGGGTGCCTTTGGCGTATTTGAGGGCGTTGTCGAGCAGGTTCATCACCGCCAGCTCCACGGCGCGGGCGTCGAACACCGCTCGGGAGGGCTGGACGCGGGCTTGTAGCTCGACGCCCAGCTGCTCGGCGCGGTAGCGCAGCGAGTCCACCGCGCCCGCGACCGCCTCGCCCACGTCTCCCTCGGCGAAGTCATAGGCGGTCTTGCCGCGCTCGGCGCGCGCGAAGTCGAGCACGTTGTCGAGCAGGTTGGTCAGCCGTTCGGCCTCGCCCACGACGATCTGCAGGTACTCGCGGCGCTTGTCCTCGCTGGCTACTCGCCGGCTCAGCAGCATCTCGCCGAACATCCGCACCGAGGCCAGCGGCGTCTTGAGCTCGTGCGAGACGTTGGCCACGAAGTCGCTCTTGAGCGCCGCGAGGCGCCGCTCCTTGACGTAGGCCCGAGCGACGATGACCACGCCTGCGGCTGCGATCAGCACGGCCAGCCCCACCACCGCGAGCTGCACCAGCCGCTGCCGGTCGGCCTGCCGCGCCAGCCCTTCAGCGCTGGTCAGCGCCACTTGCAAGCGCCAGTGGTAGAGCGTGGTGGGAAAGGGCAAGCCCACGGTGAAGCTGCCAGCGTGAATGGGCGGCCCGAACAGGATGCGGCCCTGCTGGTCGACCACGTTCATGCGGCTGTTGCGATCGAGGTCGCGATAGAGCCGGGGCATGACGTCCTGCACCAGCCGCGCCACGTCGTGCCAGGCGATGACCAGGTAGCGCCTGCCCTCGTGGGCGCGCTGCCAGTAGCTGAGCAGGAAACTGCGGCCTTCGATGAGCTGATGCAGGTGGCGGAGCTGACCCACCGGCCGCGCGGACAGATCCATGCGCGGCACCATGCGATGGACCAGCATGCGGCGGAAGCGGTCGTCCTCGGGCCCGGGCGCGCGGGAGACGAAGGCCCGTACCTCCATTTCCGGATGGTCGGCGGCGAGCACGACGATGGCGCGCACGGTGGGCGTCTCCCGTACTGCCGTGGGCAGCCAGCGCCGAGCGATGGTGCTCAGTCGTCCCACGTCGACGCTGGCGATCACCACGTTGTCCTGGGCGATGACCATCTTGTCGAGTCGGTCCACCCGCTCTTCGGCCAGCGACAGCGTGGCGTCGAAGACGGTTTGCTGCCGGGCCTTTTCGATCTGCAAGCTGGTGCGCAGCGCCGCCCAGCCGAGCAGCACCACGGCGAGCACCGTGGCAGGCACCAGGGCGAAGTAGAGCAGGCGCTCCCGCAGGTTCTTTCGGCCGCGGTCCGCGCTCACGTCGCCCTCAGCTCATCGAGAATCCTTGGCCTGCGCCGCGGCCTTGGCATCAGCCAGAACGCGTTCAGGGTCGAGGATCACTTCTCGCTCGCCAGCGAACTCGGCGAACAGGCGACCGATGTAGGTAAGCGCGTGGCCGTCCGAGTCGGTGTAGGCGGCGCCATCGTGCGGGTTGGCCAGCTCGATCAGCCCAAGATAGCGGCCGTTTTGTTCGATGGGTGAGCAGATGAGGCTCCTCGGCGGGGTGCCGATGTCGTCCCAGCGGCCATCGACGTAGTCCGGCTCGACCGAGGTGTCGGGCACCACGACCGCCCGGCCCAGGCGCATCGCCTCCTGCTGCAGCTTGGAGCGCTGGGAGATGCGTCCGAGCAGCACGCTCTGGGCACCGCCGGTCTGCCGAACGACCACGTACTCGCGCTTGCCGATGTCGAAGAGCGACACCAGCCCCACCTCGGAGGGCAGCTTCTCCAAAGCTAGCGTCAGCACGAAGTCCGCCCCTTCCAGCACGTCGCCCAAGAAGTGCAGGTCGTTGATGGCCTCGAACAGGTCGGCCAGCAGCTCGTCGCCCGCGAGGCGCGGGCCAGCGGGGGTCGAGGGACGCGGCGCCGCGCGCTGGGCCGGCTTGCTCGCCACTCGCTCGAGAGGTAGCGGCTCGGGCTCGGGCTCGGGCGCCGCCGCTCGCTCGAGGGGTAGGGGCTCAGCCTCGGGCTCGGGCTCGGAGCTCGGAGCCGGGGCGCCCGGCGAGGATCCGCGGACCGCTCGGCGAGACCGCCGTTCGGACTTGACGGGCTCAGATCGAGCAGCTCGGGGAGACGAGGCCTTGGCGGGCGGTGGCGTGCCGGGCTTCGAGCGGGGGGCCTCGTCCTTGGCCGACGGCCGCGATGGCGCTGGCGCCGCAGCGGGCTTGGCCGGCCGAGCGGGAGGCGGCGGACGCCGAGGGACGGTCTTGCGACGGGAGCGCTCGGAGCGGGGAGGGGCAGCGTCTGCAGGCTCCTCCCCACGAGGTGCTGCGGCCTCGGCCTTGGTGGGAGCCCGCTTGGTCGAAGAGGGCAGCGCGCGCCGCTTGGGGGGCGGGCGCCTCGCCGAGGGCGGCTTCGCCTCGGACTTTGCGGGCGTGCCTGCGCTATGCGGCGGGTGCTGGGGCGCTGGCGCGGGCGTCTCGTCCGGCGTCTTGTCGGCGGAGCTCGGGCGGCCGTAAGGGTGGAGCACCACCTCGGGCTCCCCCTCCCGCCAGTCCTTCCAGCCTAAGGTCAACACGGGCGGACGCTTGGGGCGCTCGTCATAGATGTGATCGAAGACCGCGATGTTGACGACCTGGCCGGGGCGCGCGCCCTCGAGCTCGGCGCGCAGCTCCTCGAAGCGCTGCCGAATGAAGTGCGTGAGCTCGTCGGTGCTCGCTTCCTCGGTAACGCCGTAGACGCGTTCTCGATAGGTCAGCGGCGATTGCTCGCTCGGGTCGATGGCTTGCGACGAGATCAGCTGATGAGCAATCTCGCCGCCATCCTCCTCGTCCGTGGCCTCCTCGTCGTCGGGCTCGAGTCTGCGCGTCAGCCCGATGGGCTCGGCCTCCGCCTCGGTCTGCTCGTCCTGCGCGGTTCGGGGACCCTTGCGTCGTCGCCCGGCCGCAGCCTTACCCAGGCGGACTTCCCCTTGCGAGCCCTGGGCCATGGTCTTGGTTCGGAAGCGATCACCCTTCGCTGATGCGTTCGGGTCTTTGTCCGCGCCCTCGCCCTCGTCGCTCAGCGGCGCATCACCGGGGGCCCGCACAACGCGGTAGCGCGTGCGCAGCTTCGGGTCGATGACCAAACAGCCGTTGGGCAGGAACTCGGCCGACAGACCGGCCATGTCGACGGGCTCCTCGCGCAGCTCGCGGGCTTTTTGCAGCGCCGGCTGCCAATGCTCGGCCTCGACGCACAGCTTCTCGGTCTCGGCGTCTCGACCGGTCGGACGGATCTCTACGTACCAGCGCATGGGCCTCCCGCGAGCGCGCCTTGCCGCTCACGCGGCATTTCCTCTGGTGGCGGTCTACCAACGCTGGGCACACCAAGCAACGAGGCACAGGCCCTAGGCCGGCTTTTTTCCCCCCGCGCGCAGTCACCACGGCCGGGTAGGGTCATGTAGGTGCGGCGGTCCGGAGGCGGAGGACCGCGTTGGCTCTGGCGGGCATGCCCCCTTGGGCGGCAGCCAGCTTCGTGCGATACCCCGGCCCGCGAACGCCAAGGGAGCCGCCCGAGATGAGCACCACCAAGCGGACCGCGGGGCCATGGCCCAGCTGGCCGGGCGCGGCCGCCTGGTGGGAGCGGTACGACGGGGCCGTCTACGCCTGTTTCGCCGCGGCGTGTACGCTCTATGCCGCAAGTCACTTCTACGGCTATCTGCACGTGCAGACTCGCGGCGTCTGGTCGGCGCCGCTGGACGATGTCTTCATTCACTTCGACTACGCCCGCTCACTGGCCCGCGGCTACCCCTTCCATTGGTCCGAGGGCAACGGCTACTCCAGCGGCAACACCAGCCTGACCTACCCGGCGGTGCTGGGGCTGGGCTATTGGCTTGGCTTCCGCGACCTCCATTTGATGCGCTGGGCGGCTGGGGTGGCCTGCGCGTCCATCGTGGGTTTCTTCTGGTGGAGCCGCCACCTCGGCGACTCGGGCAGCGCCAGACGGCGGCGCTGGGTCAAGTACCTGTTTCCGCCGACGGTGCTGTCGCTGGGCGTCCTGGACTGGACGCTGTTCAGCGGCATGGAGAACGCCTGGCACCTGGCTGTGTGGGGCTTTTGCCTGGCGGCGACCTTGTGGCACGGACGGGCGCCCAGCACTGCGCGGGCGTGGTGGGTCGGCGGGCTCGGGGCGCTGCTCATCGCCACCCGACCGGAGTCGGCCGTGTGCGTGGCTGCCTTCGGTCTGTTCTGCGGTTGGCAGCGGCGCCGGGCGACTGGCAGCGTTCGCGCGGCGCTCCTGAGCGTGCTCGCGGTAGCGGTGCCTGGCCTGAGCCTGCTCGTCGTCCAGGGTGCCACCAACTGGGCGCTGACCGGCGAATGGGCGGCCAACGGCGCGGTCGCCAAGGTTTTGCTCAACGACCCCCACATGAGCGCCGCAGACCGATGGGAGCGCTATCGCTGGCTGCTCGGCTACATCGTGCCGCGGCTCGGCGGGCACCACTTCGCCGATCAGCCGCCGTGGGGCTGGCTGGTGCCTGCGGTGGCCGCCATCCCCTTGTTCGCCCGCCGCACGCGTCCGGTGGCGGTGCTGTTGTGGTCGCAGATCGCGGCCTGGATTCTGCTCATTGCGCTCAACAACCAGGTGCGCTGGCACAACGAGCGCTACGCCATGCCTGCGGTGGCCTGGCTGCTGCTTCTCGCGGCCTTGGGCCTGGGCCTGCTGCTCGGCCGATGCGAGGAGCCCCCAGAGCCCGCTCGGCGAGCCGCGCCGCAGCGCCGTCCCGGTCGCCTTCGTCGCCTGGGGCGCGTGCTCGATCGCCGTGGCCTTTGGGCGCTGCGCGCGGTGGCGGCCTGCGCGATCGCGGCGCTGTACTGGGTCCATCAGGCACCGAACATGAAGGACCAGATCTGGTTCTTCGGGCGGGCCTCGCGCAACATCCTCGACCAGCACATCACCGCGGGCAAGCTGGTGGCCCGCTTGGGGGCGCGGCGGGTGCTGGTCGGCGACGCGGGCGCCATCATCTACGCTTCGGACCGGCCGGGATTGGACCTCATCGGACTGGGGGGCTACCACCGGCTTCCCTTTGCGCGCGCAGGTCTGCACGGGCTGGGCGCCTCGCTGGAGCTCGTCGAGCGCGTCGCGCCCGAGGAGCGCCCCGATCTCATGGCCATCTATCCGAGCTGGTGGGGCGATCTGCCCATCGCCTTCGGGCGCTACGTCACGGCCGTGCCCGTCGCGGGAAACGTCATCTGCGGCGGCCCCGAAAAGGTGCTGTACCAAGCGGACTGGCGGCCGATGGACCACGAGGGCGCCCCGCGAAGCCTGCGCCCGGGCGAGCGAGTGGTGGACGAGCTGGATGCCGCCGATCTGGTGAGCGAACAGGCCCACGACTATGAAGTCCGGCCCGGTCCGACCGGCTTCGTCGAGTTCCGCTTGCTGGGCGATCCAGCCCGAGCCTCGCTCGACCTGTTCGACGCGGGGCGGCGCATTGTCGAGGGCTCGGTCGAGCGGGCGCGACTGCGCGGGCCCCGTGGCCCGGCACGGCTCGTGCTGCGGGTGGCGCCGCCGCGAAAGACCTGTCTGCGGGTGCGGGTCGACGGCGCGACGGTAGACGAGCCGTGCTTTGGGCCGGGCAGCGCCCAGTGGCAGGAGATCAGCACCCCCTTGCCCGGGGGCTTGGCCGAGCGATTCGAGCTCGAGCTGCAACCGCTCAGCGGCCCGTGGGTGAACTACCACCTGTGGGTGGTGGAGGATCGCGGCGGGCGTGGATGACGCGCTAGTCGTGTGGACCGCTCCAGAGGACGGCCCGCGGCTCTGGGCCCTCGGCGCGGCCGTATTGGTGCTCTTCGGCCTGCCGCGGCTGCTGACGGGCCCGCGGCGCCAATGGCTGCTCGTGGGGTTGGCGGCGGCCGCGGCCGCGGCCCTCTCCGCTGGGTACATCACCTACTACTTGCGGGGCGGTCCTCGCATCATCGACGCCACCTCGTATTGGCTGCAGGCCCGCGCGCTCTCGGAGGGCTGGCTCGCCTGGCCGCTGTCCGAGCCCGAGCACGCCGTGCTGGGGCGCTTTCTGCTGCGCAGCCCGCTGGCGCATCCGCTGGGGCTCGAGGGCGCGAGCGGCGAGCCCGGGGTCGCGGTGATCTTCCCGCCCGGCTACCCGGCCGTGCTCGCCCTGGGATTCGTCGCGGGCTGGCCCATGGCGGTCGGCCCCTTGCTCGCGGCGGCGCTGGTCGGCGCGACGGCCGCCCTGGCCAAAGAGGTGGCTCGTTCGGCCGCAGCCGTGAGCCCGCGGTGCGCTAGCAGCCTGTCTCAGGTGGCCCCGCTCGCCGCCGCGCTGAGCGCGCTGTGCGCAACCCTTCGCTATCACACCGCGGACACAACCTCCCACGGCATGGCCGCGCTGTGCATGACCGTCGGGCTCGCCGCGGCCTTGCGAGCGCTCGACCCCGAGCAGCCGAGGCGCCATCTAGCGGCCCTGGTGGCAGGCGGCGCCGCCGGCTGGTTGGCGGCCACCCGACCTGTGACGGCCTTGGCGCTGGGGCTCGTCCTGACCTGGCTGGTGGCTCGCCCGATGCGCAGCTCCGCGGGCCAGGCTCCGCTGCTCCGCTTGGGCGGGCTGTTCGCGCTGGGCGCGCTGCCCGGCCTCGGGCTGTGGCTCGCGCACCAATACGCCGCCACGGGCTCACCGTTTTCCACGGCCCAACACGTCTACTACGCGCTGTCGGATGGACCGGCGGGCTGCTTTGCCTTTGGCTTCGGCGGCGAGGTGGGCTGCCAGGGCGAGCACGCCGCGTTCGTCAGGGACAACCTACCGGACGGCTATGGTCCGCTCGAGGCGCTCGCCACCACGGGCCGCCGACTGGTAGCGCACCTTTCCGACCCATTGAACTTCGCACCGCTGTTTGGGCTGGTTGTGGGCGGAGCCTGGCTGTGGCGTCGGGCGCCCGCGGTGCGCGCGCTCGGGCTGGCGGCGGTGCTGCAGGTGCTGTTGTATGCGGGCTTCTACTTCGACGGGACCTACCCGGGAGGCGGAGCGCGCATGTTCGCCGATGTGCTGCCCCTCGAGCACGTGCTGGCTGCGCTCTGTGCGGTGACGCTGGGCTCGCAGCCGCGCGGGCACCCGCACCGCGCGCGGCAGGCCGCCGGATGGGCGGCAGCCTTGCTCCTCGTTGGCTTTGCCGTGGGCAACGGGCGGCAGCATGCGCTGCTGCGCGACCGCGAGGGCGGCCGCCCCATGTTCGAGCCGAAAGCGCTGGCCGGCATGCCGCTAGGCCATGCCCTGCTGTTCCTGGACACCGACCACGGCTTCAACCTGGCCTACGATCCGGCATCGAGCAGCCCGGCCGTGGCGCGCTACCACGGCGATGGGCTGGACCGGCTGGCGTGGGAGTCGCATGGGCGCCCCCGCGCCTACCGCTACCGTTACGATCCGAGCCCCCCGAGCGGTGGGCTCTCCAGCGTGTCCGTCGAGCCGCTCGGCTTTGACCCGCGTCCGGTATCGTCCGTCGATCTGCACATTGAAGGCGAGTCGCTATGGCCTGCGGCGGCGCAGGAGGGCGGCTGGGCATGGCCCGAATGGGCCTCGCACCCATGCGCCTCGGCCGGTCGTTGGCTGCGCTTTCGCCCCACCGAGCGCGGGCGCGCCACGCTGCGTCTACGCCTGCCGCATCGGCTTCTGGGCGGGCGCCGCTTGGTCCCGCGCCTGTACCTCGAGCCGGCCGGATCGCCCCCCGCCGAGGTGACGCTCGAGCTCCGCGTCGATGGCCGCAAGACGTACCAGTGGAGCTTTCGCGCGCCAGCCTCGAGCGGCTGCCAGGAGCTGGAAGCAGCCGTCATTTCCCCGGATCCGAGCTCGATCCAGCTCGTCCTGCAGAGCCCGGTGACGGCCGCGATCGACCGTCTACGGCTGCCGCGGCCCTAGCCTGAACTATTCACCGCGTTGCCCCAAGAAAAACCGTTGACATAACAACGGGTTGGATGACAACCTCGGTAGGTCCCACGCGAGTGTGAGGAGTTGGGGATGACCAAGAGCGAGCTCATCGAGGCCATCACAAGCCGGGGCCAGATCACCAAGGCCCGTGCGGAGCTGGTCGTCAACTGCGTTTTCGACGCGATGACCGAAGCGCTGCAGGGGGGGCAGGGCATCGAAGTCCGGGGATTCGGCAGCTTCACCGTGCGGCCGTACAAGGCCTATACCGGCCGCAATCCGCGGACGGGTCAGGCCGTGGAGGTGCCAGCCAAGCGGCTGCCGTTCTTCAAGGTCGGCAAGGAGCTTCGGGAGATCGTCAACCAAAGCCGCAAGTACCCCATCACCGGTGGCAGTCGGGAGCGGTCCCCCGAGCGGCCCGCGTCCCAGCCCGCGCCTTCGCCCGACGGGCCGGACCTCGGCGGCTAGCGGAGCAGCACCAGCCGGGAGCGCGAGGGCCGCGTGGTCATCGATAGGTGCGGCGTGGGGTTCGCGCGCGCGCGTGCGATCGCCGGGGTTGGGCGGGGGTCGCGCTCGCCGTCTCGCCGCCAGCTCCTCGGCGGCATGGTTGCGTGCTTGGGCGGGGCGCTGCTCGGCTGCGGCCCAGCGCCTACGGCAGGGCCGGAGCTCGCGCCAGCGCGTTTGCCGCCAGATCGGTCCATCCCCTCGCTCGGCGGGATCGTGCCCTCGGCGGGACTCAACTGGCTGGTCCTCGCCGCCCCCGAGAGGCTGACCGGCCTTGCCTGGCTGGAGCCGGCTCTGGGGCGCGTGCTGCGGGACGAGCGGCTGGATCTGCTGGCTCGCGCGACGGGCATCGACCTGCGCCAGGTGCCCGAGCTCGTCGTCGGCAGCTTCGGCGACGAAGCCGTCGCGTGCTACTTCGTTCGCCATCGGCTGGACTCGGTGGCGCTCGAGCGGCTGTTTCGCCGTCGGCTCACGAGTGCGGAGCACCGCAGCATCGAAGGTCACCAGCTCACTCGGATGACGGGTCGCATCGGTCGACGCCCCCACGCCTTCGTGGCCCTGGGGCGCGACGTGGTCGGCTATCAGATCGGCGGCGACGTCGACCGCGGGCCCGCGCGGATCGCCTTGCTTTTCGCGGCGGGTCGGTTGCGGCGCTCGCTGTCGGTGGACCGCGATCCGCTGCTCGCCGGTTTGTGCGCCCCGCTCGGCCAAGCCCCGCTGCAGGCCATCGTCCCGGGCCCCTTCGAGGGCGAGCTCGGCCGCGGGGCGCGCGGGTTGCTCGGCGGCGCCACGGCCGTGGCCGCCCACCTCGGTCCCTCCGAGCGGCAGAGCCTGGCGCTGGCCGTGCACCTCGACGGGGACTACTCAGTCGACACCCCAGGGGCGCTCCAGGCCTTGGGCACCGCCTGGCAAGACCTGGCCGCGAGCGACCTCGGGCACCTTTTGGGGCTGCACCAGCCCACGGCCGAGCCCGTCGCCCAGGCGCGCGCGACCGGGCTTAGCCTGCACGCCGAGCTCGATCCGCAGACGCTGCTCTCCGGCCTGGCTGCCGCCACCACGGACAGCATCGCGGACATCATGCGCTGAGCGCGTCGCTACAGATCCAGCCCGGCCTTGTTGGCCTCCAGCCGGATGACGTCACCGGCCTTGGTGCCGATCCAGAGGCGGCTGGGGCCCTTGGTGGTGGAGGTCATCACGGTCGGCTCTCCGCTCGCGGGCGTGGCCATGGTGAAGGTCGGGGCCATGGGCTCGTCGCCCGCCTGCTGCAGCGCGGGGCCGCTGAACAGCCGAACGGTGCCGTCCAGACCGATGGTGAACAGGCTGGTCGCGATCACGGCCACGTCTACGGCCGCCGTGTCGAGCACCACCATCTTGGCCGCGACCTCGCTCCTGCTGCCGCGGCTCAGCACGCACACGCGGTCGCCGCCGCGCTTGTACAGCGCGCACATGTCCCGGCCGCCCTTGATGCGATCGTAGCTGCGGGCGTCAGCGGGCACATCGACGCGCGCGTTGGCCCCCGACTCGGGCGTGGTGCCAGGGTGCACGCGGAACTGGCCTCCGCCCGCGCCGTCGACCACCACGTAGGTCTCGGTGGCGCCGAGCTCGCAGGCGCGCACGTCGCCGCGCAGCGTGAACTGTCGGCCACCTACGTCGTACTGACGCATGGCCAGCGCCGCGCCCTGTCCATCCCAACCGATGGCCAGCGCAGTCTCGCCCTTGGGGCAGGCGTGCAGCGATTTGATGTCGCGCCCGACCTGATCCATCTTGGCCGTGTGCTGGACATCCCGAATGGCCCATACATCGTCGCCGCTGCGGACCACCGCCACATCGCGGTTGATGAGCGCCACCTCGTTGGCGGTGCCCAGCGAGATGTTGGTCGTCCGCGCGCCGCCAGCGCCGCTGAGCTGGTGCAGCGACATGCTCACCGGGTCGGTGGTCAACACCGCTACCAAGCCGCCGGGCTCGTGCTGTGCGATCGAAACGACCTCGGCGCTTAGCGCCGCCAGTGTCTTGGGAGTGGATAGCGTCTTAAAGGGCATGATGACCCACCCTAGCAAGGAACGCGGCTCGCTGGAAACGGGGAAACCGCATCCGTTTTCGACCGGCTCGCAGAGGCGCCGAGCCCCGTCCGACGGAGTCGGCCGCGGCAGCCGTGGCCTTCGGGCGCAGGCGCGCTAGCGGGTGCCCACCTCGGGCCGAGCGCCGTCCTCGTCCTGCTGGATCGAGTATCGCACCAGGGCCCGCAGCACCTTGTTGCGCTCGACGTTGCCCAGCACGCGCTTGACGTCCTCGTACACCGAGGGGTCGACCAGCAGGGCGCCCAAGGTGCCCTTGCCCATCTTGACGCCGTGAACGATGTCGCGAAGATCGGCGGTGATCTGGGCGATGTCGGAGAGCGGATCGGGCGCGCCGTCGGGACGGCCGTAGAGCAGATCGTGCGTGAAGCTGTCGGACTCGCGCACAGAACGCAAGCTGATGGCGAGTTCTTCGGCCGCGGCGCCGATCTGGGCCACCGCCTTGGGTGGCTCGGAGCCGTAGAGCACCTCGTGGGCGTAGCCCGGGCCCGTGCGGAGCTGCCGGACGGCCCCGCGGATCTCGGCCAGCGTGGCGTTCAGCTCGGCGGTCGAGCGGTCGATGCCCTCCACCGCGCGCGAGATACGGTCGGCCTCGCGCGGGTCGGTCAAGAAGCGATGGGGATAGCCGCGACCTTCGGTGACCTGAGTGAGCAGCAGCTTGAAGGCCCGCACCGAGGCGCGCAGATCGTCGTGCAGCTCCTCGTCGGACAGCGAATCGGCCACGGAGCCGACGCCTTCGAGCGCGTTTTCGGCCTTGGTGGCCATGCGGTCGACCAAGCCGAACATGTCCCTGGGGTCCCGGCTCGGGATCCGCCCACCCGGCGGGATGGTCGGCGGCTGGGTGCCGCGGCTGATGACGACCATCTTGTCGCCGAGCAGCCCCTTGTTGACGATCTTGGCCACGGAGTCGGACATGATGCGCGGCGCGTTGGAGGCCACGATGTCGAGGGTGACGTGGACGGTCGCATCGCTGGGCTCTCCGCGGTACTCGACGGACGCCACGTGGCCGATGTCCACACCGCCCATGCGCACGGGCGCGCCTCGCTTCAACCCCTGGACGTCGGAGAACTCCGTCTGCATCTCCACCGAGGCTGCGAAGAACTGCCGCTCGTCGCCGATCAAGAAGATCACGACGCCCGTCAGGACCAAGCCCAGCAGCACGAAGAGCCCGACTTTGATGTCGCTTCCAGACACCATGACGCGCCAGGGGCTGTTGTAGCACCCCGCGCAGGCGGTCGGCAGGGCAATCGGAAGGCCAGCCCGAGCGCCGACGAGGATTTCGGCACTCGGACTAGGACTGCAGCAGGGTCTCGACGTCCTCGCGTACGGGTGCGCGGCCGTGGATGAAGTCGGCCACGCGCGGGTCGTCCGGGTGGCGCAGCTCCTCGGGGCTGCCCACGGCGATGACCTCGCCGCGGTGGATCATGGCCATCCGGTCAGAGACGGCAAAGGCGCTCGCCATGTCGTGGGTGACCACGATGCTGGTCACCGAGATGGCCCGCTTGAGCCCCTGGATCAGATGGTTGACGCGCGCGGTGTTGATGGGATCGAGGCCGGTGGTGGGCTCGTCGTAGAGCAGCACCTCGGGCTTGAGCGCAATGGATCGGGCCAGGCCCACCCGCTTCTTCATGCCTCCGGAGAGCTCGGCCGGCCACATGTCCTCGATGCCGGGAAGCTGGACCAGCGACAGCGCCCAGTGGACCCGCGCGGCGATCTCCTGCTCCGACATCTGTCGGTAGTAGTGCTCGCGCAGGGCATAGGCCACGTTCTCGCCCACGCTCAGCGAGTCGAACAGCGCGCCGCCTTGGAAGAGCATGGCGATCTGCTGCCGCACGCGCCGCAGCCGCTCGGCGCTCATGGTGGTGATCTCCTCACCGCGAAAGGTGATGGTGCCGCGGTCCGGCTCCAGCAGGCGGATGAGCATCTTGAGCAGCACGCTCTTGCCCACGCCTGAGCCGCCCATGACGGTAAGCGTCTCGCCTGCGAAGACCTCTAGGTCCAGGTGGCGAAAGACCACCTTGTCACCGAAGGCCTTGCGCACGTTGCGGAACTGGATGAGCGGGACGAGCACGAAGATTGCTTAGCCGCAATTCGGTGCGGGAGCGAGGCTCGGCGAACCCGTCGGCGCTTTGGCGGCAGGCGAAGCGAGGTGTTGTGGACTCGGCAGCCCGATAGTAGGGAGCCGGGCATGCCAGCCGAACGCGTAGGGTTTATCGGGGCCGGGCACCTGGCCGACGCCATGATTCGAGGCTTCATCACCTCGGGCTACCTTGACCCCGGTCAGATCGTGATCTCGGATATCGACGAGGAGCGGCTGCGCGTGGTCCACCAGAGACTCGGTCCGGCCATCGCGGAGAGCAACGCGGACAATGCCGAGCGCTGCGAGGTCGTGTTCCTGGCGGCCAAGCCCGCCCAGATCGTGCCCATCGCCCAGCAGATCCGACCCGCGGTGCGTTCCGGGCAGCTCATCGTGTCGGTGGCCGCGGGCACCTCGCTCGCGCGGGTACGCGGCGTCCTGGGACCGGAGCCCACGGTGTGCCGGATCATGCCCAACCTGGCCACCAGCGTGCGGCGAGGCACCATCGGCCTGTTTGTCGAAGAGGGCCAGGACGATCGAGAGCTGCAGCCGCTCTACGCGCTGCTCAGCCAGGTCGGCAAGGTGTTCCGCATTGAGGACGAGGCCCACATGGCGGCCATCACCGCGCTCTCGGGTAGCGCCCCTGCCTACTACGTGATGATGGCCGAGGCGCTGGTGAGCTACGGCGTCTCCCAGGGCATCGCCGAGGATCTGCTGCGGGACATGATCCTGTCCACCATGGAAGGCACGGCCAGCTGGGCGGGGCAGGCCAAGCTGCCGCTGGGTCCGCTGTGGCGTCGGGTGGTCACCACGGGCGGAACGACCGAGGCGGGCATGCAGCACTACCAGCGGAAGGGCTTTCTCGAGACCTTCGTCGAGGGCCTGGCCCGCTCTACCGAGCGAGCCCGCGAGCTGGGCGATAGCTGACCGCGATCTCCCGCGCCGCGAAACGCCGATGAGCAGCATCGACGCCAAACGCGTCTATGACGAGCATGCCGCAGAGTACGAGCAGCTGGTCGCCGCCGAGGACGCCGACGGCGCGCTGCTACCCGCCATCGCCGCTGCGCTGCCGCTCGCCAAAGCACGGCTGCTCGAGGTGGGCGCAGGCACGGGCCGGATCACCGAGTTGCTCGTAGCGGCTGGCGCCGAAGTGCGCGCCTTCGACTCTTCGGCTCACATGCTCAACGTGGCGCGGCGCAAGCTCGCCGCGACGGGCCACGGCCGCTGGCAGCTCGAGGTGGCTGACGCCCGCGAGCTACCCGTAGACGACGGCTGGGCAGACGGGGCCATCGCGGGCTGGGTGTTCGGCCACTTTCGCTACTGGCTGCCCGAGCACTGGCGGGCCGAGATCGGTCGCGCCCTTGCCGAGCTGCGACGAGCTCTGCGGCCGGGCGGTCGGATCGCGATCATCGAGACGATGGGCACGGGCCAGCTCGAGCCCGCCCCTCCCTCCCCAGAGCTAGCCGAGGACTACCGCTGGCTCGAGGACGAACAAGGGCTGGAGCGTACCGTCATCCGCACCGACTATCAGTTCGCCAGCGCGGCCGAGGCGGCCGAGCGCCTCCGGTTCTTCTTCGGCGACGAGCTCGCCGCCAAAGCGCGCGAGCATCGGTGGGCACGCGTCCCCGAGCACACGGGCTTGTGGACGGGCCGCTGAGCCGATGCGCTAGAGTCTGGCCATGGACTACGTAGGCAGGATCTACCGTCCGCCCAGCGAGGCGCACAGCCTGCTGCTACAGGTGGCGGTGGGCTGCAGCCACAACCGCTGCGCGTTCTGCGGCATGTACCGGGAGCCAGATCAGCGGTTCCGGGCCAAGCCCTGGGCCGTGATCCAAGCCGATCTCCGGGAGGCGGCGCGTCGCGGGCCGAGCGCCCAGCGGGCGTTTTTGTGCGACGGTGACGCGCTTGTGCTCTCGCATCGGCGCCTCGTGCAGATCCTCGAAGGGATCCGCGCGCACCTGCCGTGGATCGAGCGGGTGGGGATCTACGGCGACACGCGCAGCGTGCGAAACAAGACCGTGGCTGAGCTGCGCGAGCTCCGCGCGCTGGGCCTAGGCATCGTGTACCACGGCGTGGAATCGGGCGACGACGAGGTGCTGCGCTTCGTGGACAAGGGTGGCAGCCGCGCCGAGTGCATCGAGACGGCCGACAAGCTCAGGCAGGCGGGCATCGTCCATTCAGTCATTGTGCTGCTGGGCGTGGGTGGCACACGCATGAGCGAGCAGCACGCCCACGGCAGCGCGACCCTGCTCAGCGCCATGGACCCACCGTATGCCGCCGCGCTGACGGTCACGGTCATCCCGGGCACGCCCCTGGCCGAGATGCAGCAGCGCGGCGACTATGAGCTGCCCGACAAATTCGGTCTGCTCCGAGAGCTTTTCACGATCGTGGCGGACAGCGAGCTGAGCGGTTGTCGGTTCTCATCCAACCACGCCAGCAACTACCTGCCGCTGCGCGGCGACTTGCCACAGCACAAGCCGAAGCTGCTGACCCTGTTGCGAGCCGTGATCGACTCGGGTGACGATGGGCTGCTACGACCGGAATGGTCGCGAGGCCTGTAGCGCCTGCCGCGCTGCCTCGCCCTCACCCCTCGCCGCGCGCTCGCCGCCAGTCCGTTACCAGCACCTCCAGCGCGTCGCCGCCGCGCCAGTGGTCGCGACGGAGAAGGCCCACGAGATCTACCCGGCCGCCGTCGAGCTCTGCCGCGTGGCGGCCGCCGTCGGGCAAAAAGCCGCTCAGGGACTGGCCGTCCCGCTCTAGCTCGAGCTTGAGGTGGCCCTTGATCTCGCGCGCGCGGCGGACGCGCACCTTGCCGAGCAGCAGTCGGGGCGCCGGGTTGGCCTCGCCGCAGGGCTCGAGCCGTTGGAGGTCGTCCACTACCTGCAGCCAGTCGTCGCGCTCGTCCAGCCGCACCTCCGCGCGGTGGACTGACGCGGCCATCCGGTCGGCTGCTGGCTGGGCCGCGGCGCAGGCCTTCAGCCAGGCCCCCCGAAAGTCGTCGACCTCGTCGGACTGGATCTGCAGGCCGGCCGCGGCCTGGTGTCCACCAAAGCCGAGCAGTCGGTCGGCGCAGGCGCTCAGCAGATCGTACAGCGGCATGCCCTCGGGGCCCCGCACCGAGCCGCGCCCGGCCTCGCCGTCGAGGGCCACCAGCGCGGTGGGCTTCTGGTAGCGCGAGGCCAACCGGCCGGCCACGATTCCGACCACGCCCGGATGCCAGCCCGACTTGGCGAGCACCAGGGCCGGGTCGTCCTGGTAGCCCTGGGCAGCGATGGTGGCGATGGCCTCGGCCTCGATGGCTTGCTGCAGCCGCCGCCGCTCCACGGTGGCTTGCTCGACGGCCTCGAGCAGCGGTCCGGCCTCGGCCGCCTCGCGCACCAGCAGCAGCCGAAGGGCGGCCGTGGGATCGCCCAGCCGCCCGAGCGCGTTGAGCCGCGGGGCGATCTGGAAAGCCACCAGCTCGGCCGTCACGGGCCGCCGTCGTCCCCGCACAGCCCGGTTGACCAGCGACTCGAGCCCGGGCCGGCCACCGCGGGCCAACACCTCGAGGCCCGCGCGCACCAGCGCCCGGTTGTCGTCCTCGAGCGGGGCCACATCGGCCACCGTGCCGATGGCCACCAGATCCAGCCACGGCCTCAGATCCAGCCGCTCCCGCCCCTTGCGCAGCGCAGCGGCAAGAAGCAGCGCCAGCCCGCACGAGGCCAGCCCCTTGAAGGGAAAGCGGCAAGCCGGCTGGTGGGGGTTCAAAAAGGCGACCGCGGGCAGGGGCTCATCGGGCACCTGGTGATGGTCCACCACCACGGCATCGATGCCGGCCTCGCGCGCCTCGGCGAGCCGGGCGTGATCGCTAGAGCCGCAGTCGCATGTCACCAGCAGCCGGGCCTCGGTCTGCTGAACGCGGCGCAGGGCGGGCTCGGACAGGCCGTAGCCGCCGTCGAAGCGGTTGGCCATAAGCGGAGTCACCTCCCCGCCGAGCTTCTCGATGACCTCGGTCAGGATGGCCACCGAGGTCAGGCCGTCGCAGTCGTAGTCGCCGAAGATGGCGATGCGTTCGCCTTCGTCGATGGCGCGCAGAATGCGCTCGGCCGCGGCCTGTCGGTCGGCCATGTCGTGGGGCGACGTCAGATCCGCCAGCCGCGGCTCGAGGTAGCGCTGGGTGCGCCCGTCAGGGCCGAAGCCCCGTCGGTCGAGCACGTCGGCCACGGTGAGCGACAGGCCGAGCTCGCGCGCCAGCCCGAGCGCCGCCTCGGTCGGCGGTCCGGGATCCCAGGGGTCCTCGGCGCTCGTGGTCGCGCTCGCTCGGTCGCTCGGGCCCGGCTGCACTACAGCGATGCCTCGGCGGGGCCTGGGCGGCTACGCCTTCCCGGGCTGCTCGGCGGACCACCGGCCTTCTTCTTGCGGCGAACCCGCCGTCGCTTCTTGATCCGCGAGGCGAAGAAGCGCCGATCGATCCACTCGGTCACCGGGGCGGCGATGTAGATGGAGGAGTAGGTCCCCACCAGCACGCCGATGAGCAGGGTGAAGGCGAAGTCCTTGATCACGCCCGTGCCCAGGAACAGAAAGGCGATGATGGCCAGCGCCGTCGTCACCGACGTGCGGATGGTGCGGCCGATCATCTCGGTCACCGAGCGGTTGATGATCGCCGGGAAGGTCATCTTGCGGTACTTGCCGAGGTTTTCCCGGATCCGGTCGTAGACCACCACGGTGTCGTTGATCGAGTAGCCCACGATGGTCAGCAGGGCCGCCACGGTCGACAGCGTCACCTCGCGCTGGGCGATGGCCATGGCCCCCGTTGCCAGTCCCACGTCGTGCAGCAGGGCCACCACCGCGCCAGGCGCAAAGCGCATGTCGAAGCGGAAGGCGATGTAGGCCATGATGAAGATGACCGCGATGATGATGCTGGTGATGGCCGCATCGCGCAGCTGCCGTCCCGCCTTCGGCCCGATCCACTCGACCCGCAGCGGCACGGCCGGCACCACCTCCGAGCCCAGCTTGTCGCGCAGCCCGTCCATGATCTGGTCGCCCTTGGATTTCAGGTAGAACTCGACGCGGCTCTCGCGCGGGTTCTGCACCTGCGGGTTGTTCTCGCCCGCGCGGAGCTCCACCCCGGCGACCTTGCCATCGAGCTGGCGGGCCACCTCGTCGCGCAAGCGGCAGCCCGCGCCGCGCTGCTTGGGGTCGGCGCCGTCCTCCCGCAGGCAGACATCCTTGGCGTAGCGGGCCGCGATCTTGTCGCCGCCCGGGCTGATCTTCACCTCCTGCGTCCACAGCGCCTTGGGGCAGCTCTCGTCCTCCGGCGTACCCCCTTCGGGCATCAAGCACAGCGCCTTCCGGATCTGCGCCTGCTGCTCGTCGCTCAGCGCGGTGACCTCCTTGACGCGGACCAGGTAGCGATTGGGCATCTCCTCGTCGTCCACGCTGATCACGTCGACGGCCCCGAAGCCCATGTTCCTGACGGTGTCGCGCAGCTGGGCGGCGCTCACCTCCTTGGAGAAGGCCACCTCGACCTCGGTCCCGCCGATGAAGTCCGTGCCGAAGTGCAGCCCCGGGGTCACGACGAACACCGCCGAGACCGCCAACAAAAGTAGGCTTGCGCCGATGAAATAGTAGCGCAGGCCCATGAAGTCGAAGTCTTGGCCTGGCTTGAGCCACTTCATGACACGGCCTCCTGTGGCGTCAGCCCCAAGGTGGTGCGACGGCGACCTCGGACCCAGAACTCGAAGAACAGCCGGGTGACCACCACCCCGGTGAACAGGTTGGTGCAGATGCCCACGATCAGGGTCACCGCGAAGCCCTTGATGGGCCCCGTGCCGTACTGCGCCAGGATGAGCCCGGAGATGAGCGTGGTGATGTTGCCGTCGATGATGGCGCTGAAGGCCTTGTCGTAGCCGGTAGCCACCGCGGCCCGAGCGCTCTTGCCCATCCGCAGCTCTTCCTTGATGCGCTCGTTGATGAGCACGTTGGCATCGACGGCCATACCCACGCACAGCGCCAGCCCGGCGATGCCCGGCAGGGTCATCGAGGCGGAGAACATCGACAGGACGGCGATCTGGATCAGCAGGTTGAACAGCACCGCGGCATTGGCGATGAGCCCCACCCGCCGATAGAACACCAGCATCATAAACAGCACCAGCACGCCGCCGATGAGCGCGGCCCGCACGCCTTTCTTGATGGCGTCATCGCCCAGCAAGGCGCCGATGCGCTGCTCGTTGGAGGGCGTGATGGGCGCGGGCAGGGCACCGGAGCGCAGCACCAGCTCGAGCTTGGTGGCGTCCTCGAACTGCTGCTGGATGGAGCCAGCGCCCATGGTGATCTGCGCCCGGCCGCCACCGATCTTGGTCTGGATGACGGGCGCGCTCTCCACCTTGTCGTCCAGGATGATGGCGAAGCGCTTCTTGACGTTGGCCCCGGTGACCTGCTCGAAGGCCTGGGCGCCTGCCGGGGTGAACTCGAGGTCCACCACCCAGCCGCCCAGGCCGCGGTCCGGCGACTCGGCGCGCTTCTGGGCGTAGCGCACCATGTCGCCCGTCACGTCCGCCTTGGCCTTGAGGAAGTAGGTGCGCCAGCCGACGTCCTCCGGCTGGTTGGTCTCGTCGTTGAACTCGTAGATGCGACCGAAGCCAATCTCGTGGTCGTCGTCCACCTCGATGCTCTTGACCCACTTCTGCATGCGCCCCAGGGCATCCTCCAGCGTCTCGCCTTTGGTCTTTTTCAGCCGGGCGTAGTGCACGGGTCGGCTGCGGCCCGGTCCGATGGGCGCGTTCTCGCTCGAGAAGCTCATCCCCTTGGGCAGCTCGCTCGCCGGCTTGCGCACGTAGTCTTCGAAGATGTCGACCTCGTCCTCGCACATCTTGAACTCGAGGCGCGCGGTCTGGCTGATGATGTCGCGAATCCGCTGGAAGCTCTCCTCGTTCTGGCCGGGGATCTCGATGATGATGTCCTCGTCGCGCACGCTCAGAGCCGCTTCCTTGAGCCCCAGGCCGTCGACCCGCCGCTGGATGGTCTGCTTGGCCTGCTCCACGGCCCGCTCGCGGATCTGCGACTCGATGTCGTTGAGCATGCGGAACTCGATCTGCTTGCCGTCGGCCGAGCGCAGCACGCTCATCTCCCAGCGGAACGGGGTCAGAAACTCCTCGTTGACCCGCTCGGCGTCGGCCGGGTCCTTGAAGGTCACGATGACCGCGTCCGCCCGGCCGGGGCTCTTGCGCAGCTCCGCCTTCTCCGACAGCTTTTGCATCTGCTCGACGGTGGGCAGCTCGTCCTCGGCGGCGTAGCCGAAGCGCTTGGTCAGCGACGACCGCAAGCTGTCGTAGTAGCGGTCGCGCTTGTCCTTGATCGCCTCTTGGACGTCGACCGTGTAGACGAGCCGCAGCCCGCCAGCCAGATCGAGGCCGCGGACCAGTCGGAAGGGAATGTTGGTCAGCAAGTAGTCGTGCAGCCCGCGCTCGCCCTGCTGGGCTTCGGTGAGGTAGTCGGTGCGCTGCTCGGGCTCGGGAAAGCGATGCTCGACCGTGCCGTAGACGTTGTCGTAGACGGTCGGGAAGATGGCGATGATCCCGCCGGTGAGCAGGTACAGCGCAAGCCCTGCCTTGAGCCGCCAGGCGTTGTTCATCACAGGCAGCGCCGAAAACAGCGCCCAGAGCGCCATCAGGCCGAAGACCAGCACGGGCCAGGCCACGTGGTAGTGGGCCGAGGCGCCAGCGATGGTCGCGCACGCCGCCGCCCACAAAAACGCCATGCGGCGGGAGCGGATCAGCCACATGCCGACCAGGCACAGCGCGGCGATGCCCGCGAATCCGAACTGCAGGATGTGGTGAGTCACTTGGGCCCGTTACTTCTTGGTCGTCTTGCCGCCGGGCTCCGCTGCCTTGTCCTTCGACGAGGCCTTGGCGCCCGCGGTCTCCCCCTGATCCAAGCCCTCGATAGCCGTCTTGAGCATCGAGACCTGCACCCCAGGCGCGATCTCCACCTTGGCGCCAGTGTCCGTCAGCTCGACCAGCTTGCCCTTGATGCCCGAGCGGGTGATCACGCGATCGCCGCGCTTGAGCTGGGCCTCGAGCTTGGCGCGCTTCTTCTTCTCACCGCGGTTCATCATGAAGATGAACACGAACAGCAGCAGGAAGGGGGCGACCAGCAACATCCCGCCGAAGCCGCCGCCGGGCGCCGATTCGGGCGCAGAGGCGCCTTCCTGGCCGGGCGGCGGGACCTGTTGGCCCGGAGCCGGCCCCCCGGGTGCGTGCTGGGCAGGCGGGGACCTGCCGGGAGCGCTGGTCGGCTGAAGCATCATAGTGGACAACGGAGATCTCCCTTCGCCGAAGGGCCCGCTGGGCCGTCCCCCCGACGGGGGCCGCGGAGCAGGAGGCTGTGCATAGTCTCGTTCGCCGCGGCTCGCAAGCTGCCGCTACGCCCCACCGCCCGGTCCGGCTCGACGCCTCCGCTGGCTCATGGCCCAGGAGCAGATGGGGCAGGCCTGCGGGTCGTGCCCTCTCGCGGGGCAGTACTGGCGGCCGAAGAAGATTATCTGCAGGTGGAGCTTGCCCCAGGCGGCCTGCGGAAAGGCGCGCTTGAGGTCGCGCTCGGTCTCGGTCACGTTGCGCCCGCGCGACAGACCCCAGCGAGCTGCCAGCCGATGGATGTGGGTGTCCACGGGAAAGGCCGGCAAGCCGAAGCCTTGGACGCGGACCACCCCCGCCGTCTTGTGGCCCACGCCCGGCAGGGCCTCCAACTCCTCGAAAGAGCTGGGAACCCGCCCCTGATGCCGCTCCACCAGCAGCTCGGACAGCGCTACGATGTTCTTGGCCTTGGTGGGCCCGAGCCCGCACGGCCGAATGAGGGCCTCCACCTCGTGGACCGACAGCCGGGCCATGCCCGCGGCCGACCGGGCCCGCGCGAACAGCGCGGGGCTGACCCGGTTGACCTGGACGTCGGTGGTGTGGGCCGAGAGCACCACCGCCACCAGTAGGGTGAACGGATCCCGATGCCGCAGCGGCACGGCCGGATCAGGATAGAGGTCATCGAGCACGCGCCCGATGCGCTGGGCCTTTTCGGCTCGTCTCATCGCGGGCTCCCATCGTCGAAACGGCAGGCGGCTGCGCGGCTTGTCTTGACATGTGACAGATGCCGCGGCAGCCTCGTCACACTTGGTTGCAGCACTGCTTCAGCAAGGCACTTCGGTCAACCGAAGCCATCCTGATCGCCGGGACCCGGCGGGGTGTGTCACACCTATCGGGTCGGCGGGCTCCTGCGGGCTCAGCCCTCAGGTTCGCCGGAGTGGGCTCCCAATCCAGGCGCGTAGCTCAGTGGGAGAGCACTACCTTGACACGGTAGGGGTCGGCGGTTCAAACCCGCCCGCGCCTACAGCTTGACCATGTGCGAAGGGCCGAGCACCGCGCGCAACCGGGCATCCGTCGGCGATCCGCTCGTCGGTCGGGTATGCCGTGGCGTGTGGCCTTGGCCGTTGCGCACGACCCGAGGCCGCCGTGCGGTCCGTGGACCCCACCAACCGCCAGCCGAGACGGGCCGCGCGGTGACCGCGTTGCCATGAGCAGTGGGGTTGGCGAATGCTGGCGGGGGACTAGCCCTACAGCGCGGGCGCGTGAGCCCGCGCTCTTCGACCGAGGAGGTACCAGAGCACCCCATGGGATTTCGACGTCATGATCCGCGGCGGCATCAACGCCGCGGGCCCCAACACCGAGTCAACCATCGCATTCGCATCCCCGAGATCCGGGTCATCGGCTCGGACGGCGAAATGCTCGGCGTCATACCGACCCAGGAGGCGCTGCGGCGCGCCCGCGAGGAGGGGCTCGATCTCGTGGAGATCAACCCCAAGGCCTCGCCGCCGGTCTGCAAGATCCTCGACTACGGGAAATTCAAGTACGACGAGAAAAAGCGGGCCACGGAGACCAAGCGCAAGCAGAGCGCGGTCGAGATCAAAGAGGTCAAGCTCCGCCCCAAGACCGACGATCACGACCTGGACTTCAAGGTCCGCGCCGCGCGGCGCTTCCTGGAGGACGGCAACAAGGTCAAGTTCACGGTTCGCTTTCGCGGCCGCGAGATCACCCACCCCCACAAGGCCCGCGAGCAGCTCGTGTGGATCGTCGATCAGATCCAGGACATCGCCAACATCGAGGTGCATCCCTCGATGGAGGGGCGCACCATGACCATGCTCGCCGCACCCAAGCCCGCCTTGCTTCAGCAGGTCGCCGCTGCCAAGGCGAGCAGCGAGCAGGAACGCAAGCAGGCCCAGGAGGCGCGGCTGGCGGCCAAGGC
>CAYTYV010000005.1:0-37818 GCA_964441055.1 uncultured Polyangiaceae bacterium
ATCTTCTGCAAATACCCCAAGGTCAGCGCGCCGATGAGCGTTAGCCCCACGCCGCCGCGGCCGCCAGCTAGGCTGGTGCCGCCTAGCACGACCATGGCAATGGCGTCGAGCTCGTAGCCCATACCGGTTTCGGGATCGCCGTGGGTCTCTTGGGCGGCCTGGCAGATTCCGGAAATGGCAGCGAATAGGCCGCACAGGGCATAGGCGGCGATGAGGGTGCGGCGGATGGGCACGCCCGAGAGGCGCGCGGCCTCGAGGTTGCCGCCTACGGCGTAGAGATAGCGACCGAGCCTCAGCCGCGCGAGCACCAGCCAGGTGAGCAGCGCGCAGCCGAGGAAGATGAGCGTCACGATGGAGACGTTGCCGCCGAGGACCTTGGCGTCGATGGCGCTGAAGATGGCCGGGTGGTCCACGGTCGCGGCCACGCCGTCTGGGCCCAGCACGTAGTTGGTTACCTTCTTGCCGCCCGAGAGGTGCTTGGCCAGCCCGCGCGCAAAGACCATCATAGCCAAGGTGACGATGAAGGCTTGAATGCGGAAGACGGCCACCAATGCACCCGAGGCTGCCCCCGCGGCAAGGCCGATGGCCGCCACGAGAGCGATGGCGCCAGGCGCGCTCCAGCCATAGGGCATGGTAAACAGGGCGAAGCTCACGGCGCAGAGCCCGAGCAGGCTGCCGACCGATAGATCGATGCCCGCGGTGATGATCACCACGGTCATGCCGCAAGCGAGGATCCCGTGCACCGAGATCTCGCGCAGCATGGCGCGGTGGGTGTCCCATTGGAAGAACGCGCCTTGCTGGTGGAAGATGAGGCCCAGCACCAGCACCAATAAAAGGGGCACCAGCGCGCGAGCTGCTGGAGCCTCCAGCCCGCGGCGGAGCCAGCCCAGCGACGCCCGCGCGCTCATGCGGCTTGCCCCACCGCGCCCATGGCCGCGCGTAAGATCCGCTCGCGGGAAAAGTCGCTGCGCTCGAGCCTGGCGACGATGCGTCCCTGGAACATGACTGCGATGCGATCGCATAGCGCCGTTAGCTCGTCCACCTCCGAGGCGGCGAGAACGACGGCCACACCTGCCCGGGCGAGCTCGCGGACGAGCGCGTAGACGTCGGCCTTGGCGCCGATGTCGATGCCGCGCGTGGGCTCGTCGAGCAGCAGCACCTTGGGCCGGGCGAGCAGGCAGCGGGAAAGGGCCACCTTCTGCTGGTTGCCGCCCGAAAGCGTGGCGGCGGGCGCATCGGGCGAGGCCGCCACCAGGCGCACCCGCTCGGAAAGCCGCGCTACAGCCTCGGCCTCGCGACTCCGCTGCACCCAGCCCGCTCGGCACCAGCGCGCCAGGCTGGACAGGGTGGCGTTGTGAGTCACGCTGAGCGGGCCGATCACGCTTGCCGCGCGGTCGGCCGCGAGCAGCACCATCCCTTGCTCGATGGAGCGAGCGGGGCTGCGGATGACGAAGGGTTTCCCGCCGAGCCGCACCTGCCCGCGCGCGGCCGAGCCGAAGCTGCCGAACAGGCCGTGGAGCAGCGCCGAGGTGCCCGAGCCCTGAAGGCCTGCCAGGCCCAGGACCTCGCCGCGGGCCACGCAAAGCCGAGCCTCGCGTACCTGAAGGCGCCGTCGATCCGCATCTGGCACTTCGAGCGACTCGATCTTCAGCATGGGCTCATCGTGCCGTGCTGCGCTGACCGTCTCTCCCTGCAAGCCCTCGTTCAGCTGGCGACCGGCTATGTCGGCCACCAGCTCGTCGCGCGACAGCGCATCAGCCCGCGCCGTCCGGATCCGCGCCCCGTCCCGCAGCACCGTGATCCGGTCGGCCAAGCGAAAGACCTCCTCCAGCCGATGCGAGATGAACACGATTCCCCGCCCGCGCGCGCGAAGCTTTTCGATACGCGCGAACAGCGCATCCACCTCGCGCTCGCCGAGCGCGCTGGTGGGCTCGTCCATCACGATGACGCGCGCGTCTCGGCCGAGCACCTTGGCGATCTCCAGAAGCTGCTTGACGGGTAAGGGAAGTGCAGCGACGCGCTCTGTGGGATCGAGCTCGCCGAGCCCCACCTCGGCCAAGAGCCGCGCGGCCTCGGCGCAGCGCTTCCGCTTGGACGTCGCGCCAAACAGCCCGCCCGCGCCGCGGCCGAGCCACAGGTTGTCGGCCACGCTCATGGGCTCGATAAGCGATAGCTCCTGGTGGATGGTGGCAATGCCCGCCCGCCGCGCGTCCTCGGGCCCGGTAAGCCTGCGCGGGCTGCCGCCCACGAGCAACGTGCCCTCGAAGTCGCGATGCACCCCCGCGATGATGCGAATGAGCGTGCTCTTGCCCGCCCCGTTGGCGCCCGAAAGCGCGTGTACCTCCCCCGCGCGCACATCGAAGTCCACGCCGCAGAGCGCGCGCGTCGGGCCAAAGCTCTTGGCGACCCGGCGAAGCTCGACCAGTGGCGGAGGGGCCATGCGCGCGCCATCTTCGCCGCTTGCGCGCGCGGGGGCAACGACCGAGCGCGCCTAGCGTCAGCGCGCGATGGGAAAGGCCTCGGCGAATTGGCGGATGGCCTCGTCCTCGCTTATCTGGTGGACGAAGCCCGTGGCCGCTCGGAACGACGCGCTGTCGATCACCACCGAGTGCTTGATGTGGCTCAGCGCCCCGCGGCTCAGGCTGGGCAGGCCGAAGCGGCCGAGCACCTTGGCGAAGACGATCTCGGGCAGCGGCACCCGCCGCCTTCCGGTCTCGCGCACCAGCACCGACAGCGGCACGGGCGGGGGTCCGGCCACGTTGTACACGCCGCGCAAGCCCTTTTCCACGGCCAGGCAGATGGCGCTCACCACGTCGCGCTCGTGCATGAACTGGTAGAGCGGATCAAAGCCCATGACCGCGGGCACCCGCGAGCCCTTGAGAAAGGTCGCCAGCGTGCCGTGACCGGTGGGGCCCAGCGTGTAGCACATGCGCAATACCGCGGTGTCGAGCTCGGGGAAGCGCCACAGGGCCGAGCCCGCGTACAGGTCGGCGGCGACCAGATCCGCCAGCTCCGGGAAGGTGTCGAGCCCATGAGGCGGCTCGTCCTCGGTGTGGTACAGCGGCGAGTCGGGCGCGGCGCCGTAGTAGGTGTGCCTGCCTACGAACACGCATTGCTTGGCGCCATGGCGGCGGCAGTGCTCGAACACCGCGCGGGTGCCCTCGAGGTTGATGCGATAGCGCTCCTCGCGCTGCGCCACGGCGTGGCTGACCGTGGCCAGGTGGATGACGATCTCGGGCCGTCGCGTGCGGAACACGTCTTCGGCAGCGCGCTTGCGGATGTCGACGTGGTGGTGCTCGATGCCTTCGGGCGCGTCCGCCCAGCGGCGGCGGTCGATGCCGATGACCTCGTGCCCCTCGCGGAGCAGGCGCTGCGCCACCATCTTGCCGATGGTGCCGCCGATGCCCGGGATCAGTACCCTCATCGTCCCTCCTCGCCGCCCTCGGCTGGCTCGTCCTCGTGGTGCTCGCCGCGGCGCAGGCGCCGACCGCGTTCGATCATGCGGGCAATGGTCGCCTTGACCTCGCTCACGTAGCCGTGGATCACCTCGTCCTCCTCGCGGCCCGTACCCTCGAAGACCATGGGCTCGCCGTAGAGCAGGTCGAAGCGCACGGGCATGGGCAGCGGCAAGAGGTAGGGCGTGATGGGCACGTAGGGCGTGCCGATGAGCTTGCCGAAGCCGTAGGAGTTGATGATGGTCGGCACCGCCTCACCGCCGCCCAGCACGGCAAAGGGCACGATAGGCGACCCGGTCTGCAAGGCCAGGCGCATGAACCCCGTGCCAAAGGCCACCAGCGAGTGACGCTCGCGGTAGAGCTTGGCCGTGCCGCGGGCGCCCTCGGGAAAGACCATGAGCAGCCGTTCGTCGCGCAGCAGCCGGGCGGCGTGCTCGGGCAGGCCGGTAAACTGGCCGATCCGATTGGTCCAGGCCGAGGCCAGCGGCAGCCGGTTGAAGAACTTCTCCACCATGCCTTGGACCAGCCGCGGAGGCTGCTTATCGAGCATCAGCGAGGCGGCGATGAGCATGCCGTCGACCGGGATCCCGCCCGAGTGGTTGCCGATGAGCATGGCCCGGCCGCGGTCGGGCACCTTGTCGATGCCGTGGACGCGCACGTCGAAGTAGTCGCGGTAGAGAAGCGCCACCAGCGTTCCGGCTCGCTTCAGGTGCTTCTTGGAGACGCCGTAGGGATCGACGCCGTAGCGGTTGAACGGCAGCTCGAGCTGGTCGACGCGGCTCGATACCTCTCGGGTTCTCGCAAGTGGCAACGTTCCCTCCCGTGCTGGCTCCCAGGCGGCGGGCTACTCCATGGCCTTGCAGTTCATCTCTTCAGGCGAAAGCTCGGGAAAGCCGCCGTCGCCCAGCTCGAGGTCGTCGAAGCACCCCTGGGGAATGCACTCGCCGCGGCTTTCGTCCGCGCCGTCGGGGCAGCGCTCTGGGCTTTCCAGCGCGGGCTCGGGTCTGACGATCGGCTTGGTGGGCTCCGCCGTTGATGCGCATCCGGTAGCGGTCGCGATAAGGGCGCCCAGAGCCGTCGCGGCGATGAGCAGCGCGCGGCCGCGGAGCCCGAGGGCGATGATGGCTTCCATGGTTGGCATCGGCGATGCACGCGCGGCAGGGCATGGCGGGACCGCCGCACGGCTGCTTGGCGAGCAGGGCTCGGAGTGTACCCCGCGAGGCCGCGCAGCACCACCACCAGATGGCCGTCCGCTGCTCGCCCGCGGCGCGTCTGCGTGCAGTCCTCCCCATTGATGCCCCGCGCACAAAGGCAACGAGCCGCTTGAGGGGAGCGGCTCGGCTGCGGGCACGAGGGGCGCCCGCCGCGGTCAGGCTGCGCGCTTGCGCGATCCGGCTAGTCGATCTCGTCGTAGGCGTCGTCCTCGTACGCCGCGATGGTCTCGGCAGGCTCATTCGCCGAGCCGCTGGCCACCACGTGAGCGTCGTAGAGCAAGGTGCCGTCGGCCGCGACGATCTGGCCGCCCAGATCGCCCCAGGGGAACTGCTCGCTCTCAAAGGTGATCATGGTGGCCTGTAGCTCGCCCACGCGAACGCGATAGCTGCTCTTGGTACAGGCGACGGCCTTCGAGCCCACCTTGACCTCGGTCGCGGTCTCGGCGATCAGCCCCTCGTTGTCGTCGGCCGTCAGCATGGCCTCCGCCATCAGCGCTTCGTAGGCCGCGATGCCGAAGGGCTGCTGGACGCCGTTCTCGAGGCGAGCGACCGAGCTGAGCTCGGCGTGGCCCTCGGGCGTCTGGCGGACGCGCAGCCGTAGGTGCTTCTGCTCGGTGCCATCGTCCAGCGTGACGTCGACCACGGTGGCCTCGCCGTCGCGGCTTAGCAGGCGTCGGGTCAGGGTGAGCGGGGCGTCGCGATAGCTGCCCGAGAACCGATAGACCACGAAGTCGCCCGGTCGCTGCCAGTGGACCGGGGACGCAGTCTGCGAAGCGGCGGTCTCGGTGGGCTCAAGAGCCCGTGTCGCGTCGTTGGGCGCGGTCTGCGGCTCGGCTGTGGGCTGCATGAGCTGGTGGCTGCAACCGAGCAGCAGCATTGAGGTGAGCGATGCGGCAGTGGCGGTGAGCAAGGTCCTCTTCATAGGCTGCTGAAATAGCGGTGCCCGCGTCCAAAGGACCAATTTCGTGCACCGCCGCTGCGCAGTTATGGGGGCATTTCATGAAGTGCGCACCGCATCGTGGGCGCTGATGATTCCCCAAGCGCGCCCGCGGTTGGCAGGACAGTGCGTCAGAACTGCGGGTTCTCGCCAAAAGGTAGCCCGCGGCTCGGGCGAGTCGTGGTCGGGGGCCGAGTCGCCGTGCTGGGGGAGGCGGGCTGTCCGAGCGTTTGGCTCGCCGTGCTCGCGCTGGTGGTTGTGGCTGATGGCGGGGAGCTCGATACGGCCGCGGCCGACGGGGCGGCTGCATCGCCGTCCGCGGCAGAAGGGGCGGCTGCGTCGCCGTCCGCGGCAGAAGGGGCGGCCTGGCTGGCCTCGTCTACAGGTTGTGAGGAGGAGCCCTGTCGCTTGTCGGGTGGAGACGCAGCAGCGGCGTCGGGCTCGCCCGCCCCGTCGGCACTGGACGCGCCACCGCCCATGGTCCGCAGCAAGACCGCTCCCGCAACAACGCCGACGACCACCAGAGCGGCGGCGATCAGGTGCCACCCCATTAGGCGAGCGCGTCTTTTGGTCGAGCTCAGAGCCGAGCTCTGCAGCTCTGTTGCGATGGGCTGCGGCACGGCAGCGATGGGCTCGGCCGCGATGGGCTGCGGCACGGCAGCGGTCGGCTCGGCCGCGACCGGCTGCGGCAGGGCAGCGGTCGGCTCGGCCGCGACCGGGGTAGCCACCGATTGCAATGCGTCTGCCATCTCGGCCATGGAGGCAAAGCGCTGCTCGGGCGCCCGGTGCATGGCCTTGGCGATGAGCTCGGACAGATCGCGGGGAAAGCCGTCGATGGACTGGTGGAGCGGCTTGGCCTCGGCGGCGATTTGCCGGAAGATCACCGAGCGGATGTCCAGGCCGCCGTCATCGTCTGACGCGCTCAGCGGATGCCGTCCTAGGGCCATCTCCGCCAGGATGAGCCCCAGGGCGAAGATGTCGCTTCGGTGATCGATCTGTTGGCGCGTGTCGAGCTGCTCGGGCGCCATGTACGGCAGCGTGCCGAGCTGGCGGCGCGCCGCGGTCAAGCGTACGCCCCAGGCGCGGAACTGGGCCATGCCGAAGTCGAACACCTTGGCCACCCCGCCCGCGATCATGATGTTCTCGGGCTTGAGATCGCGGTGGACGACCGCGAGCTTGTGCGCCTCGCCGACGCCGAGCGCGATCTGATGGCCCCAGCAGCAGATCTCGCCAGCGCTGAGCTTGCCGCCGCGCTCCTGAATGACCTCGCGCAGGGTCTGTCCCCGCAGGTACTCGAGCGCCACCCACAAGAGGGGGTGACGCCCTTCGCCCTGCAGACCTGCGTCGTAGAAGCGCACCACGTGGGCGTGGTCGATGGTGCGGAGCAGCTGCACCTCGCGCTTGAAGCGCTCGCCCAGATCCTTGCGGGCTCGCGCGTCGAGCTCGAGGACCTTGAGGGCGCGGTCCTGGCCTTGGCTCGTTCGCGCGAGGTAGACGACGCCCATGGCGCCGCGCCCGATTTCGCGCACGATCTCGTAGGGGCCGCAGCGAGCGCCTGGCGCCAAGGCGCTGCGGCCGTGCTTTGGCGGGAGCGTGTCGGCGCGGGCGGGCGGTGGCTCGGCGAGATCCGAGCGCCCGGCCAGATCATCGGCGATGCCCTCCAGGATGGCGGCGAGCTCGACCGCGCTGCGGGGCCGAGCCGCGGGATCGCGGCTCAGACAGCTTTGGATCAGGCGGTCGAGCGCCTCCGGAATGGGCTGTCGGGCCACGCTGGACGGCGGCTCGGGGTCGGCCTCCAGCTTGGCCCGCAGCAGCTCGGAAAGGTCCTCGCAGTGGGCAAAGGCCTCGCGGCCGGCCAGCATCCGGTAGAGCACCGCGCCCACCGCATAGAGGTCAGCGCGGACATCGACGGGCTGGCCGAGGATCTGCTCGGGTGAGCCGTAGCTCGGCGTGCCCACCGTCACCCCGTCGGCCGTGGAGAACACGAGCGGGTCCAAGCCGAGCTTCTGGGGCCCGTCGGCGAGCTTGAGCACGTCGAAGTCCAGGATGATGACGGTGCGCGGACGGGCCTGATCGGCATCGCGCAAGAAGAGGTTCTCGGGATGGATGTCGCGGTGGACCAGGCCGTGGCCGTGCACCACCTCGAGCCCGGCCAGGATCTGGCGGGCGATGTCTACCGCCTCGCCCACGGGAAGGGCCCGCCGCTCGCCGAGCTCGTCGGCCAGGCTGCGGCCGGGCAAGGGCGCCATGACGAAAAAGGGCCTTCCCCCGGCCACCCCGCAGTCCAGCACGCTGACCAGGTGCTCGTCGTCCAGCCGCGCCAGCGCCTGCGACTCGAGCCGCAGCCGATCGGCCGCGTCGGGTGCCGCCGCCACGGGCTGGCGTAGGATCTTGATGACCACCCGGCTGTCGAGCTTGAGGTGTTGGGCGAGGTAGATCTCGGACAGCTCGCTCTGCCGCAGCCGCTTGACCGCTCGGTAGCCCGTGCCCTCGAGCGGGTCGGTCGCCGATGGCGGCTCGGCCCCCTGGCCCTTGGCGCTCGCATTGCTCGGGCCCTGCGGGCGGTCGTCGCTAGCGTTGGGCATGCTAGCGCTCACCCCGCACGTAGAAGCGTTCGCCCCGATAGGGGACCACCTCGATGCGCCCCTCGGCTACCAGGCGCTCGACCGTGCGCCAGCTCTTTGCGGCTCGGTCGGGGCCTGCATGGGCGACCAGCTCGGCGACCTCGTCGTGCCGCAGCGGATGGACGGCCGTGATCCCCAGAAGCTCTTGGTCGAGCTCGCCCGTGGGACCGAAGTGGCCGACGGGGCGCTCGGCCAGGCACTCGACCACGGGAACGCGGCGCGCGATTTGGCGGTGGGCGCGCGCCACGACGTCGGGGTGGGGCGCACGGGCGCTCGGCTCGGCGGGCGGTCGGGTCGGCACCCCCAGGTAGGCGCGGGCGGGCGCCAGCTCGGCGATGAACGAGGCGGTGGCCTCGACCTCGCTCTCCGAGTCGTTCAGGCCGCCGAGCAGCATGGTGTCGGTGACCAGAAAGCCGCGATACTGCGCGGCGAATAGAAGCATCCCCTCGAGCACGCTCTCTAGCTCGAGCGCGGCGTGGGGTCGGTGGATGCGGCGCCAGGACTCGGGCTGGACGCTGTCGAGCTTGAGCGATACCCAGTCGGCGCGGCCCAAGGCAGCGCGCACCTCGGCCAGCCCCACTAGCGAGGCGTTGGAAATGACCGCGATCGGAAGCCCGCACGTCTTCAGCGCGTCGATCGCACTGCCGAGCCCCACATCGAGGGTGGGCTCGCCATCGGGCACGAAGGCCAGGTAGTCGACGCGCTCGCCGCGGCCCGCGAGCGCCTCGAGCTTGGCCGAGACGGCCTCGAGGATGCGCTCGGCCGGGTAGAAGCTCTGCGGCGTTGCGTGGCGGATCGGTTTGCGACCGACCTGGCAGTATGCGCACGAGTACGAGCACCACTTTCGCGGCACGTTGTTGATGCCCAGGCTTTGGCCCAGCCGCCTCGATGGCACGGGTCCGAACGCGATGGCCACGGCACTCACGGTAGCAGCCGCGGCCCGAGAAGGCGACGGGGGCCCAGCGTCGCGCTCGGCGATTTAGAGCAGCCGCAGGTCGGCGATGAGCGGCAGGTGGTCCGAGGCCAGCCGCGCCACGGCGAGCCGCGAGCGAGCCACGCGCACGAGCTCGATGCGCCCGCGCACATAGATGGCATCGAGCGCCCGCACGGGGGCGAATGCTGGAAAGGTCCGAATGCAAGCGCGGGCCGAGTGGAAGCCAGCCGGGTGCAGCAGCTTGGGGCCGAGGGTGCCCCAGACGTCGTTGAAGTCGCCCGCTACGATGATGGGCGTTCGCCTATCGAGCCCCACGAAGGGCTGGCTGTCCAGAAAGCGACGCAGCTGCGCCTTGCGCTCGGTGCCCGACAGTCCCAAGTGCAGGTTGTAGACGTGCAAGGTGCGACTGCGACCGCGGCTGCCGAGCCGCACGCGGTAGCGAGCGTGGAGCACGCCGCGGCGCTTCTTGGGCGGGATGCTGAGGTCGATGTTGCGCGTCTCGGTAGCGGGAAAGCGGCTCAGGATGGCATTGCCGTACTCGCCCCCGCGCAGCAGCTTGACGTTGGGCGAGTAGACCCGATAGGGCATGTCCAGCATGTGCCCCAGCATGTCGGCCTGGCGATCGCGCTGCGAGCGCTTGGCCGCGCTGTCCACCTCCTGGAGCAGGACCAGGTCCGGCTGGTAATGCCCGATGGTGTCGCGCACGCGCTCGGGCCAGTAGCGCCGATCCACGCCGCCGATGCATTTGTGCACGTTGTAGGTCAGTACGCGGAGCTTCACGGTCCCCTTTCTCGGGCCGTCGAGCAGGATAGCGCGAAAGCGCGGCGCTGCGGAAGGGAGCCGAGGTGGTCGCGCGCGGGCCGTCGGGGCCGACGCGGCACCCGATTCGAGCTAGGCTGTGCGCCATGGCTGAACAAGGCGCGAAAACGCTGGCGGCGCGCTCCGAGTCGGACTGGGGCAAGATCAAGCGCGAGCTCAAGGCGCAGGCGCTCATCTTGGCCGCCATCGTGGCACTGTTGTGGCTGGTCGAGGTCGTCGACCTGGTCTTGGGCGGGGCGCTGGACTCCTTTGGCGTGCACCCTCGCCGCGTGGCAGGCCTGCCCGGGATCTTGCTGGCGCCGTTTCTTCATGGCGGCTTCCGTCACCTGGCGGCCAACACCGGTCCGCTCATCGTGCTGGGCTGGTTCATCATGCTCTGGTCGACGCGCCAGTTTTTCTGGGTCTGGCTGGTCGGCACGATCATCGGCGGGGTGGGGGTGTGGCTCACGGGCGCTACGGGCTCGGTGCACATCGGCGCGTCCATCGTGGTGTTCGCCTTTCTCGGCTACTTGCTCACGCGCGGCTGGTTCGAGCGCCGCGTGCTGTCCATCATCGGCTCGATAGTGGTGGGCCTGCTCTACGGTGGGCTCTTGTTCGGCGTGTTGCCCGGGCAGCCGGGCGTGTCCTGGCAGGGCCACCTGTTCGGCTTCGCAGGCGGCGTGGTAGCGGCCTGGCTGGTCGCGCGCAGTGGGCGCAGCGGCCGCGCGGCAGCGAAGTAGCTCGCCGCGGCATCATCGCTCCCGACGGACGCGGAATAACCCGCCCTCCTGCGGCGTAAGGGGAGGGGGAGGTACCTATGAAGCGCAAGCTCCGACGCGGAGTCGTCCTGGTGGTGATGGGGTTCGCCGTGCTGTTCGTCCTGCGGCTAGGCTACGGCTGCCTGCAGCACCCCGATCCCACCGTCCAGCAGCTCTCCCAGCGGCTCGACCTAGGCGACGTGTTTGCGGAAAACGAGCGGCGCAACTACGCCAGCTCCAAGCTCGCGCGCAAGGGCAAGGGCGTGGCGTCCTTCGATCAGAAGTACGAGAAGATCGCCCAGCTAACGGCGCAGAGCCGCGCCTTTGAGGCGGACGAGCGGCGCGTGCGCGAGGCCATCGAGAGCCACGCGGCCCTGGTGCAGTTCGAGCGCCAGTCCGGGCTTGCGGGCGGGCGAGCGCTGCACCTCGGCATCGGCGTTGACCCGAACCGTTTCGATTCGCTTACGAGCGAGCTTCGCCGCATCGGCCGGCTGCTCGACATCCACGTGCACAAGGTCGACAAGACCAACGACTATCGCGAGCTACAGGCCAAGCGCGCCTCGCTGGAGCAGACCCGCGCGGCCTTGCAGGCGCTCAAGGGGCAAGGCGGCAGAATCGACGAGCTGGTCAAGCTCGAGGAGCGCGTCCTCGAGATCGAGGAGCGCATTCAGAACCTGGGCATTCAGCTCGGCGACTTCGACGAGGAAAACGAGTTCTGTACCGTCAAGCTGACGCTCATCGAGCAGCCCGCTGCTCGAACCATTCCCTGGCACCACCGCGTCAAGGTGGCCTTCGAGTGGACCTTGGTCCACTACCTGAAGCTGCTCGGCATCGTGCTCGGCGGGGCGCTGCTCGCGCTGGTGGTCATCGCGCTGCTCGACCGAATCGGCGCGATCCGCGGGCTGGTGCACAAGCTCGGCGAGAAGGACAAGGAGCCCCCGACATAGCCGACCGCATGGCGAAGCGGCGCATCGCTAGCCGAGCCCGGCCTTGTTCTCGGGCGCCGAGCCTTGTCGCGGGCCGCGGCCGATGACCCAGTAGCGGTAGTGGCCCGGCATGTGGCTCACGACGCCGCTCAGCAGCACCACGGCGAAGAGGATGGGCACGCGCCAGTCCCACAGCCAGGCGACCGAGGCGGCCATGGCGATCTTCGCGAGGTTGGCGGCGCCGCGCACCTCGCGCAGGTAGCCCAGGCCCTGGAAGAGATCGGTGACCATCAGGCCTGCGCCCGAGGCGATGACCCCGTAGAGCCAGGGGACGAGCTCGTCGGCTGGCACATCGAAGACGTGGCCGCCGACCAGCACCGAGACCGTGAGCAGGTGCGCCGAGCGGCAGCTTATGCGGAACCAGCGGCGGAGGTCTGGCCCCCGCGCAGCAGTCGATCCCTCAGCCATGAAGTTGCTCCCAAGCGCGCTCGGCCACGCGGAAGGCGTCTTTGGCGCAGCCGTTTATCGAGACGCCGCGATAGGACGCCCCGCAGAAAAATAGCCCTGGCATGTCGCTCTCCAGCTTCTCGGTGGCGGCCACGCGCTCGAGGTGGCCAACGGTGTACTGGGCGATGCCCCGCTCGTGGCGGACGATGCGCTCGAAGCGCGGCGCGCCGCGCACCGAAAACAGGATGCGCAGATCCTCGCGCACGGTGGCGCTAAGGGCCTGCTCGGACAGCGCGACCACCTCGGGGTCGCAAGCGCCGCCCACCATGGTGCGAAACAGTCGGTGGTCGGCGGGTGCCTGCCCCGGGAAGACGCAGTCGCTCAGCAGGCTGCCGAGCGAGCGCAGCCCCTCCGAGCGCGGGATGAGCGCGCCAAAGCCGTCGACCAGGCGGCCGATGTCGCCGTGATGGTAGCCCTGGCAGACCACGTCGACTGGCGCGTGCTCGATGCCGTCGAGCGCTGCGGCCGTTTCGGCGCTGAGCTCGCGCACGATGTCAGCGGCCGCGTAGGAGGGGCAGGCCAGCACCACGGCATCGGCGTCGATCGCGCCTTGGGCGGTGTGCACGACGAAGCGGCCCTTGGCGCGCTCCAAGGCGGTGGCAGGGCGCGTGGTTTGTACCGCCTGGCCGAGCCCGTCCGCGAGGCCTCGGCTGAGCTCGCCCATGCCGTCGACAAAGGTGTGCAGGGTGGCGGCTGGCCCGGCTGGCCCGCCGATCTTCGCGCCCGAGCGCCGCGCCTCGAGCGCCTTGGCCGCGAGCGCACGAAACAGACCCCCGTGGGCGCGCTCGAGCTCGGCCATCTTCGGAAAGGCCGCCCGCAGCGATAGCTCGCGCACGTTGCCCGCGAAGATGCCCGAGACCATGGGATCGAGCAGCAGCTCGGCAAACTGGCGGCCCAGGCGGCGGCGGCCGAACTCGTAGACGGTCTCGTCGTCCTCGTCCCGCTTGGCTGGCACGGCGAGCTCAAGCGCCATGCGCAGCTTGGCCGAGGGCGGCACGATGTCCGAGCGCAAGAAGGCGGGCGGCTTGGTCGGCACCTCGCGGAGCCTGCCCGAGTGGAAGATGAAGCGGTGAGCGGACTGGGCGCTGGCTGGCTGGAGCCGATCGGCAAGGCCCAGCCTGCGCACGAGCTCCAGGGTGGCCGGCTCATTGTCCAAAAAGCCGTTGGGGCCCCATTCGCAGAGATAGCCGTCGAGCCGTTCGGTACGCGTCGAGCCGCCCGGCTGGTCCATTGCTTCGAGCACGACGAGCTCGCTCTGCTGGCCCGTGGCTCGGATGCGCTCCTGCAGCAGCCAGCCGGTCGCCAGCCCGGCCATGCCCCCGCCTACGATGACGACGCTAGCCATGGTCACCTTCCTCTAGTCGCTCGAGGGCCATGCGGGCGAGCGCTCGGGCAAAGCCGCGGTCGTCGTTGAAGGCGGGCACGCGGATGACCTCGGCAATGCCCGCGGCCTGCGCTTGCTCGGTCGCCACCATGTCCAAGTCGTAGAGCGTTTCCAGGCACTCGGCCACGAAGCTGAGCGGCACCAGTACCAGCGCCTCGCAGCGGCTGGCCACGCGCTCGATCTCGTCGTCGAGGTAGGGCCGCGTCCAGGCGACGGGACCGACCCGGCTCTGGTAGGCGAGCGACCAGCTCACCTGCTCGGGCAGCTTGGCGCCGAGCCCGCTGGCGCTCTCGAGCACGCGGTCGGGGTAGTCCTCGCCGCGGCGCACGTTTCTCTCGGGGATGCCGTGGGCCACGAAGAGCACGTGGGCCCGTCCGCGCGCCTTTTGCAGCGCGGCCGAGAGCTTGGCCTGCCAGAGCTCGAGCACCTCGGGGCGGTTGCCCCAGGCTGGGACGGCTGCGATCTCGAGGCCGAGCGACCGGGCCTTTCGCTCGGCCTCGCGCCGCACCGAGCCGGTCATGGCCTCGGCGTGGTGGGGGAAGAGCGGCAGCAGCACGACGCGCTCGATACCTCGCCCGCCGAGCTCGCGCAGCGCCTCGCCGATGAGCGGCGCCGAGTAGCGGAAGGCGTGGGCCACCTCGAGCTCGGCGCCCTCGCGCCCGAGCGCCTGCCGCAGCGCCGCGGCCTGCCTTTGGGTCCAGTCGAGCAGGGGCGAGCGGCCGCCGATGAGGGCGTAGCGCCGAGCAGACTTGGGCGCGCGGCGGCGCGCGATCCATCGCCCGAGCGGCAGGCGAAGGACCGCGGGCAAGGGCAGGATGGCCGGATCGCGAAAGATGGCCCGCAGGTAGGGCTGCACCTCGTCCGGGTTGGCGGGACCGCCCATGTTGACGAGGAGCAGCGCGGTGGCGTTGTTGGTCGAGCTCACGGCCTCGCACCGTTCATACGGCAAGTCGCGCCATCCTGGCTATGTGGTTTCGCGCCGAGTAGGCTCGGACCATGGCGATGCGAAGCGTAGCTAGGGGCATGTTCTCGGTGGCCATAGTCATGGCCTTGATCGGCTGCAGCACGTCGGTCTACCAGCCTGCGAGCGACGCCAGCTTCACGCTCGACAGCCCGCGCGAGATCACGGACGAGGACGTCCGCAAGGCCTTTCTGGCCCGTCCGCAGCTTCCCGAGCGCGTGTCCGTGGCCTACTACGCCTTCGACGAAAAGCGCGTCGAGGCCATCGAGCAGATGCTGCGGTCCATCCCGTCCATCCGCTCGACCTACCGCATCCCCTCGCTCCTGGTAAGCGGCCAGCGGCGCTTCGAGGACGAGCCCTGGCGCCAGCCGCGACAGGCTCCGCTCAGCGTCAAGCAGCTTCGCCTGCTCGCCGCCCGCGCCCACGCCGACGTGCTGCTGATCTTCGATAGCGGCCATCGGATCACCTACCTGCCCAACGGCCTGGTGGTCTTTGGCGTGCTGCTCTTGCCCATGCTCTTCGTGCCGATGCAGGACGTCGAGGCCGAGAGCTACTTCGACAGCTACGTCATCGACACGCGCAACGGCTATCTCTACGGGCAGGTGAGCGCCAAGCGCGAGGCTAGCGACGACTACCTGCTCGTCTACTCCGACCGCGGAACAGAGATGGTCGAGGGCCAGCTCGCCGGGCTCATGTCCGAGACGCGCGGGCTGCTGGTCAACCTGCTGGCGCACTCGAGCGGCGCGCCTAGTGCGCCCGCGGCCACCCGCGCCGAGCCGGAGAGCGGCGCCCGAGCGCAGGCGCCCGTAGGAGGGGCCCGCGAGAGCGGGGCCGAGCGGCCGCTGGTCATCTCCTTCGATGGCAAGGGCGGAGCGCTGGTCGATGGACAGCCGGTCGATTCGGTGAAGAGCATCCAGCAGCGCGCCGAGGACTGCGCCCGCTCGCGGCTGTGCCACGTGCTCGTCAAGGCGCCCCCAGGCATCTCCTACGAGTGGGTCTCCGAGGTCATGGATATGCTCAAGGAGGCGGGGGTGGCGAGCATTTCCATCGTCGCCGAGGCCCCGGCTGAAGACGCCGGGCCCGAGCCGAGCCCAGGCTTGCCGCCCGAGGAGATCCCGGTCGCACCCAGCCGCCCGAGCCCGCCCGAGGCGCCGCTGCCCGTCGAACGGCGCGACTAGGGCGTGGGCTTTGGCGTCGGTGTAGGCTCGTGTAGTCCGGTCGCTACTCGAGAGCTCGCGAAACCCGCGTGCGAGCCCTTCTTGCCCGCGCTCGGGGATCGATCGCGCAGGCGGGACGTATAACCCGGTTGCGAGCCAGCCCAGCAGATAGCTGCGTCCGCTTGGCCTGGCGCCACCCGAGAGAACCAAGCCCCATGAAGCTCGCCACGATGGGCCTCATGACCTTGCTGACCGCGCTCGGCAGCAGTGCGACCGTGTGCACCCTGACCGGTCAGGATGAGGCCGACATCGGGCCCGAGCAGGCCAGCCGAGGGGTGGCCGAGCTGGCCCGCCGACTGAGCGCGGACGGAGACGTGGGGGTGGGCTCCACCCTGCGCATGCAGGGGCGGCTCGGCCATCGCGAGCTCGACGTGGCAGAGGAGCACGAGACCCATCTGCTGGTCACGGTCGCCGTGGGCCCGCAGGCCATGGGCAGCACCCCTGCGCGGCTCGATCTGTCGGTGGTCATCGACTGCTCGGGCTCGATGCACGGCCAGCGGCTGGACAACGCGCTCGAGGCTGCCAAGGCCGCCATCGAGCGGCTGCGCGACGGCGACACCGTGAGCGTGGTCGGCTACAGCACCGAGGCCGAGGTGCTGGTCGCGCCCACCCGCATCGATTCGCTGTCGCGCGAGCGGGCAGCGCAGAAGCTGCGGGGCATCGCGGCCACGGGTCGGACCTGCATCTCGTGCGCCGTGCGCGCGGCCATGGAGCTGCTCGGGCGCGGACCCGAGGCGGTCCATCACGTGCTGCTGCTCAGCGACGGCGAGGCCACCGAGGGCGTCCGCCAGGTCCAGGGCTACGAGCGGCTGGCCGCCGAGGTGCGCGCCCAAGGGGCCTCCATCAGCACCGTGGGTGTGGACGTGGAATACAGCGCGGCGAGCCTGGCGACCATGGCTCGGCTTTCGAACGGTCGGCACTACTTCGTCGAGCACGCCGCCGATCTGCCGCGGATCTTCGACCAGGAGCTGCGCTCGCTGGTCCGCACGGTGGCTACGGATGCCGTCCTGCGGGTGGAGCCCGCCCCTGGGGTCGAGCTGGTCGAGGTTTACGACCGCGCCTTCCGCCGCGAGGGCGACGAGCTGGTGGTGCCGCTCGGCAACTTCAGCGCGGGGGCTCGCAAGACCCTGCTCGTGCGCGTGCGCGTCGACGATGGCGCCGTCGGGCAGCGCGCGGTGGCGGATCTGCGGCTTTCCTACGAGGATCGGAGCGCCGCTGGGGAGGGCCGCGCCGAGCGTCACAGCGCGACGATCTACGCCTCGATGATGCCGCCGGGCTTCGCGCCCGGTCCCCTCGATCCCGTGGTCGGGGGGCGGCTGTGTCGCGCCCGCACGGCAGCGGCACTCACCGAGGCCAATCGCCTGTTCGAGCAGGGAAAGGTGCGGGCGGCGCGGCGCCGAGTGGCCGAGCAGCTCGAGGACTTGCAGGCGCAGCGCGAGCTGCACCTCGAGGCCGTGCCTCCAGGTTTGCTCGTCGAGCTGGAGGCCGACTTCGACGGGCAGATGACCGCCCTCGAGCAGGCCGAGCAGGGCTTTGCGCTCGTCTTGGTGCCGCCAGGCAAGTGGGCGCCCACCGTCGCCAGGCGGCCGCGAGCGGTCCCCACGGCAACCGCGGCCCCAACCGCAACCCCGTTCCAGCCGGCCGCGCCTAGCCCGGCCCGCGACCGACACGTCGAGGCGCAGATGCGCACCAACGAAAGCCGCTCCTTCGACATGGGGCTATGACCGCGCTCGGCGGCCGGGTAGTGGTGAGAGCATGACCGCTACGATGAAGTGGGGGCTACGGATCGCAGTCGCGGCCGTGGCCGTGTTGGGCGTGCTTGCGTTGGTGGTGTACCTGGTGCTTCGCGAGGAGCCGCCCGAGAAGGCCAAGCCCATCCAGGCGCGCCTCGAGCTGGCCGCTGGGCAGGTGACCGTGGACCAGGGCGCGGGCCCCGAGCAGGCGGCCTCGGGCACGGCGCTGCGCGGCGGGGCCAAGGTCAAGACGGGTGCGGGGGCGCGAGCGCTGGTGCGGCTGCCCGACGGCTCGACCAGCTTCCTGCGCGGGCAGAGCGAGATCCACCTCGGCTCGGACGGCGTCGAGCTCGGCGCGGGCGAATACTGGCTGGATGCGCCTCCAGTGGAGCGGCAATCGCTGGTGCACCGCGTGGGCGAGGTGTCGGTGACGGCGGTGGACGCGGGTCTCAGCGTCCAGAAGCGCGAGGGGGCCGTGGTGGTGTACGTGGCCCGAGGCATGGCCGTGGTCACCGCGCCTGGCGGTCGCGTGGAGGTTCAGGCGGGCGAGCAGGCCACCGTCAAAGGCGGCGGCCAGCCTGAGGTCTCGCCCGTGGCCTTCTGGGACGACTGGACCGGAGGCATGGCCGACTTCAAGGCCGTTGTGGGCGCGCTCGGATCGGGCAGCGGCGCCATCTACGCGGTGGATGTGGGCGCTCGTGGTGGCCGACCTGCCGACCGGCTGCAGGTCAAGAGCCAGGCGGTGCGCGCGGTGCTGCGCGAGGGGCTTAGCGAGACCGAGGTCGACCAGACCTTCTTCAACCCGGGCGAGCGCCCCGTGGAGGGCTGGTACTGGTTCACGGTGCCCGAGCGCGCCATGGTCACGGGCTTTTCGGTGGAGACCGACGGGCGGCTCGTCGAGGGCGAGTTCATCGAGCGGCGCGAGGCCGCGGTCAAGTACACCGCGGCCAAGCGCAGCGGGCACGCGCCCGCCATCCTCGAGTGGGTGGACAGCCGCACGGCGCGCGCGCGCATCTTCCCCGTGCCCGCGGGCGGCACCCGAAGGGTAGTGCTGCGCTACCTGGAGCTGCGGCCGCTTCTGCAGGGCAAGCTCGAGTACGTCTATCCCATGGCCGGGAGCGAGCCGGTTCGCATCGGGGAGTTCTCGCTGCGGGTGGATCTCGGCGACGACGGCCCCGAGATGCAGATCGCCACCCTGGCCGAGGCGCGGGTGGAGCAGGGGGGCAGGCTGGTGACCATGCGTCGCAGCGGCTACACGCCGCGGGCGGACTTCCAGCTCGAGGCCAAGCTGCCCAAGGCGCGGCCGCCGCTGAGCCTGGCGCGCTTTTCGACGGGGGGCGATGCCGCCGACTACGTGATGGTGCGCTACAGCCCGGACATCGATTGGGCGGCGGGAAAGCCGCAGTCGGGCGAGGTGGTGCTGGTGGTGGACACCTCGGCGGGCGGCGACGAGGCGGGTCACGCGCTCAAGGCCAAGGCGGCCGAGGCGATCTTGCGAGCGCTGGGCGAAAAGGACCGTTTCGCGCTGGTGAGCGTGGACGTGGGGCCGACGGTGCTGCATCCCAAAGAGGGGCTGGCACCCGCCTCAGAGGCGGAGATCGCCAAGGCGCTCGAAAGGCTGGCCGAGCACGCCTCGGGCGGCGCCACGGACCTGGCCTCATCCTTCGAGGTGTCGCTCGGACTGGTCCACAAGGCCGAGCAGCCCGCCGTCGTGTACGTGGGCGACGGCATTGCCACCAGCGGCGAGATGACGGGCGAGCAGCTGGTCGAGCGGCTGCGACGCGCGCTCGAGCGCTCGCGTGCGCGGCTATTCACGGTGGCGGTGGGCGCTGGGGCGGACCGCGCCTTGCTGCGGGAGCTCGGCCGAGCGGGCGGCGGACAGAGCTTGCGCGTGGACGATGCCTCCGAGGTGACCGAGCGGGCGCTGGAGCTTGCCGCTGCGCTCAAGGTCCCCACCATCACGGACTTCGAGCTGGATCTAGGCGCTGGGCTGGACGAGCCCTTCGTGAGCGCCAGCGGCAAGGTCTCGCGCGGCGAGGAGGTGGTGGTGCTGGCGCGCACGCACCACGACATCCCGAGCAAGGTGCGGATCAAGGGCCGTCTCGGCGGCAAGGATTTCGACAAGAGCTACGAGGTCGAAAAAGAGCCCGGCGTGGTGACGGCCTTCGTGCCGCGGCTCTGGGCCAGCGAGTACGTGCGTCGGCTTCTGGGGGCGGCGGCCGGACCGATGGCCGAGCGGGGCCGCATCGCGGCGCTGGGGATCGAGTACGGTCTGCTGACGCCCTACACCAGCATCTTGGCGCTGGAGAGCGAGGCGGCCTACCGCAACATGGGCATCGAGCGGCGGCGCTCCAAGCTGCGCGGGGTCAAGCTCACCGGGCTCGGGGCGACCGAGGAGCGGCGGCTGGTCCTGCGCTTGCGGGCCACTCCGCCGCCTGTGGGCGCGGTCGGCTGCGGCAAGGTGAGCAGGGAGCAGGCGGGCGCTGAGGATAACGAGGCGCGCGGCCGCCGCGGCGCGACCGACAAGGTGGCGAGCCCCGTGCAGGCCGAGGACCAGGCCGCGCCCGTCTCGGCGACCGAGGCTCTGGAGGAGGAATCCAAGGAGCGTTCCGCGGCCAGCCGACCCATGGCCCGGGGCGGCCAGGGCGAGGACGGCCGCCTGAGCCCACCCGCGGCCACGGCCGCGCCCGCCGATGAGCTCGACCACGACGAGGAGCCGCGCATGGCCCGAGCCCCAGAGCCCGCGCCTACCACGCGCTCTGGCTACGCGGCTGACCGCGGTCATTCGAGGCCTGGACCTGGACGCCCTGGGCACGACATGCCCAAGGGCTCGAGCGGCCGGCTGCGGGGCTCGCGCGACACGGGCGGCCTGCCTTCCCGCACGAAGCCCGAGCCAGCGGTGGACCTCCGAACCTGCAGCGACGTGGCGCGGCGCCCGCTGTCGCACCGCGTCGTGCTCTGGCACAAGCGACTTCGCACGGCGCGTTCGGCCCAGGAGCTACTGGAGCGCTACCTGGCGGCGCTCAGGGCCTGTGAGCTCTCGGACTGGCGGTCGGAGCGGGCCTTCCTCCGGCTGATGCAGCGGCACATCAAGAGCGAGGGCGGCGCCGCGCTGGTGCTGCGCGCCTTCCGCCACCGTCCCGACGTGCAGAAGTACATCGCCAAGCTGATCCTGCGCCGCGTGGTCGATCCGCGCATGGTGGCGGCGGTCGAGAGGGTGTTGTTCGGCTCGGCCGTCAACTGGAACGAGGTGGACATCGCGCTGAGCGAGATCGACGACGCGCAAAAACGCGTCGCCAAGCTGCGGGAGTACATCGCGCGGGCGCCCGACGATCCCAATGGCACCATTCGGCTGGTCAAGCTGCTGGTCGACCAAGGCCAGACCGACGAGGCCCTGGCCCACGGGCGGCGGCTGCGCGAGCAGGGCATCTTGACGGTGCGCATCGCGCGCGAGCTAGGCGACGTGCTGGCGCGGGCCGAGCAGGAGGCCGAGGCCGTGCGCACCTACTCCGAGATCGTGGAGTTCGATCCGCTCAGCACGAGCTCGCGACGGCTGTTGGGCGACATCTACCTCGGTCGGGGTTGGTACGAGCCGGCCTATCGGCAGTACAAGACGGTGACGGAGGCGGCTGCGGACGACGCGCTCGGCTGGCTTCGGCTATCCGCGGCGGCCGCGGGCGCAGGTCGAGTGGACGAGGCGCTGCGGCTGGAGCGACGGGTGGCCACGGCGCAGGGCCGACCTGGCCCCGCGGATCCGCGGCGCTGGGCGCGGCTTCTGTCGGCCTCGCGTCTCGGTAAGCTGATGGCCGAGCCGCCCAAGGACAATGGCCCGAGCAACGCGAGCCTGGAGCACAAGCTCAAGGAGCTGCAGTTGTTCCGCGGCGGTCCGGCCACGCTGGTGCTGCTCACCTGGGAGGATCTGGGCAGCGAGCTGGTGCTGCGCAGCCGCGTGGACAAGGAGGACGTGGCGCTCGGCGAGCTGACGGATGCCGCGCCCGTGGGCTTGAGCGCGGCGCTGCTCTCGCCAGGCGATCTCGCCCGCTCAAGCCTGGTGGTACGGCTGCGCACCTTGCCCCGCGAGGAGGCCATCCGGCTCGTGCGCTGCGACATCGCCTGGGACGGCAAGGGCTTCCAGTCAAAGCTCACGCGCCACGAGCTGCCCGCCCGCAAAACCAAGCTGGCGCTGTAGTCGACGGCCCCCGCATCCCGTACAATGAGGGAGCGGAGGAAGCTTGGCGATGAACAACCGCGTGAAAACGACGTGCGCGCTGCTGGCGGTGGCGGGGCTTGTCTGGGCTCACGGCTGCAGCTCCGACGAGGAGGCGGCCACGACCTACGGGCAAGAGGGCGATCCCTGCGATCCCAGCCAACCCTGCCAGCCGCCCCTGGTCTGCTCGCCCGACGGCCGCTGCGTGCCGCCTAGCGAGGGCGGCAGCGGAGGGGCGGCGGGCGGTGGCGGCAGCGGCGGCGCGGGCCTTATCAGCACGGGCGGCACGGGCGGCGGCTCCGAGTGCGGACCCGAGGAGATCCCCTGCGGCTCGGGCTGCTGCCCGTCGGACCAGCTGTGCTTCGAAGAGCAGTGCATCATCGACCAGGGCCTTTGCGAGAGCGACGACCAGTGCCAGGAGGACTCCTACTGCCACCAGGGCCAATGCATTCCCTATGGCACCGGGCCCCGCGGCCTGTTCAACCCCGAGTGCTCGCACCTGGCCATTGCCGGGCTGTTCCAGCCCAGCCTGCAATGCGAGTGGACCGGTCCGCCAGACGGCGATCCCTATCCCATCCACATCCAGGTGCTGTCCACCCCCATGGTGGTCGACTTCGACTTCGATAACGACCCGAACACCACGATCCCGTCCATCGTCATCATGACCTACGACGGCCTGGACGGCGACTCGGGCTATTACAATGGCCACTATGGGGTGGTGCGCGTGCTCGACGGCGAGACCTGCGAGCAGCTCTACAACGTGGGCACCCAGCTCAACGGCTGCAATCCCCCGGCTCTGGCGGACATGAACGGCGACGGCCGAGCCGAGATCGTGGTGCACAACGGCTACGGCCGGATCGAGGCCTATACCTACGACGAGGATGACGACGCGTGGGAGATGCTCTTCTACGGCCACGATGACAACGGAAACTCCATCCATTGGGGCAACCCCCATCCCACGGGCTGGGCGGCGCCGTCGATCCACGACCTGGACGACGACGGCCTGCCCGAGGTGCTGAGCGGCCGCATCGTCTACGACTCGACCGGCCTGCTAGTGACGGCGGGACCGGGCGGCCTGGGCAACCCGGGCTTCGGCCTGGCGGCCTACCCCGTGGCCGCCGATCTGGATGGCGACTCGCTAGTGGAGCTCGCCACGGGCGATGCGATCTACGAGTTCGACCCCGTGGCCCAGGACTGGCTCACCGAGTGGAGCGGCGGCAGCTACGGCTTCGTGGCCGTGGCCGACTTCGGCAGCTATGGCGGCAGCGACCCCAATACCGACGACCGCTTTGTCCTGGACGGCGTGGCGGAGATCGCCGTGATCCGCAGCGGCGCGGCCCGCATTCTGAACGTCGACGGACGGGTGGTCTTCGGCCCGGTGAGCTTGCCCGGCTCGAGCGGCGGCGGCCCGCCCACCATCGGCGACTTCGACGGCGACGGCGTGCCCGAGGTGGCCGCGGCGGGCAGCGACTCCTACACCGTGTTCGACCCCGATTGCCGCGGGTTGCCGCAGCTCAACACCTGCTACTCGCTCCGCACCGACGGCATCCTGTGGTCCCGCGACTCGCAGGACTACTCGTCCAACGTGACCGGCTCGTCGCTGTTCGACTTCGAGGGCGACGGCAAGGTCGAGGCCGTCTACCGCGACGAGGCCTTTGCCCGCGTCTACGACGGGCGCACGGGCGAGGTGGTGTTCTCGGCCTGGAGCAGCTCCTGCACCTGGAACGAGAACCCCATCGTGGCCGACGTCGACGGCGACTTCAACGCCGAGCTATTGGTGCCCTCCAACAAGAACTGCGGCACCGTTCCCAACCCCAACAAGCGCTGGTCCTTTTCGCCCAGCCAGTACTTCTACGAGACCAGCCACAACTACAATATCATGGATCCGCTGTTCCGCGGCTTGCGCTGCAAGGAGGCCGCCGACTGCTTGAGCGGGGTGTGCGATGCTGGCTACTGCCGCTGCACCAACGACGACGAGTGCGGCGGTGCGGGCTCGGGCTTCGTCTGCGATCCGCCGCCCGCGCCGCCCATGAGCCCCACGCCCGGAACGGGCAATACCTGCCGAGCGGAGTGGCTGGGCAGCTTGAACGGCGTCCGGGTCTATCGCGACGTGCTCGACCGCTGGGTCGGCTCCCGCACCGTGTGGAACCAGCACGCCTATGCCGTCACGCACATCGAGGAGGACGGCACCGTGGCGCGGACCTCGCTGTGGGAGTCCAACTGGCAGGCGCCAGGCCTGAACAACTTCCGCCAGAACGTGCAGGGCGACCTCACGGGCTACTCCTCGCCCGATGCCACCAGTGGCAATGGCACCTTCGAGTGCCAGCCCGATGGCAGCGCGGTGCTCGCCATTCAAATCTGCAACCGCGGCACCGAGCCCATTGCCGACGGCGTGCCGATCACCTTCTACGACGGCGATCCCGAAGACGGCGTGGTGATCTGCACCGTGCCCACGTCGGTCGATCTCTATCCCGGCGACTGCACCGCCGTCGAATGCGTCTGGCTGGACACGCCCGATGTGGAAAACCCGCGCGACGTCACCGTGGTGGCCGACGACGACGGCACGGGCTCGGGCACCCATACCGAGTGCTTGGAGGGCAACAACACGGCGGCGATCGAAGAGGTGGGCTGCTTGCAGGAGCCCGAGTAGCTCGGGCTAGAACCCCGGCAGCAGCCGGTAGCGCACGGCGTCGCCGCCGTCGTCGGGCGGCTTTTCGCTCTCGTCGGTCCAAAGCGCCAGGTACCAGGCACTGACGCTGCAGACGACGGGCGAGTGCTGCCCGCCGATGATGGTGGTGTTGACCGGGAAGTCCGCGCCCGTGGGCGAGAGCTCGAAAGCCTTGGGCGTGCCATCGGCTTGGGTGGCGATGCCCCGAATGGAGGCCGAGCTGCCGTCCACCGCGCCCCAGTCCTGCCAGACGAACAGGAGCTGGCCTTCGGGCCCAGAGGCCAGGCGGCTGAGCTCCTGCGCGGCCTCGGTGGTCCAGTTGATCGGGAAGTCCTCGTCGCCGTCGGTGTGGTTTGTACGGAAATTGCCGTCGGCGTCGAGCAGGCGCGCGCGGATGCCGGACTCGGATAGATCGTCGGTCAGGCTGTAGTCGGTCCATGCCACCGCGGGGCCCAGGCCGGGCTGCAGCACGGCCGCGGGGGCGATCTGGTTGGCGTTGGTGGTGCTGTTGATGAGTAGCTCGGTGCCCGGGCCGTCCACCGCGCCCTCGGCGTCGAGCAGCACGCCCACGATGCCGTAGCCGCTTGCGTCCCACGCTCCGCTGCCGTCGGTCCAGCTCACCAAAAAGGAGCCGGTTCCCGTGGGGCACAGGGCGGGATCGCGCTGCACGCCCGCAGTGGTGAGGTTGACCTGGAAGTCGCCAGTATCGGCTGTCTGGGCGTTGACGAGCGCCGTGCCGTCCTCGTCGAAAAGCCGGCCGCGGATGCCGTAGCTAGAGGGATCGCTGACGCCCGAGCTATCGGCCCACACGACCAAGATAACGCCGTCACCGCATACGGCCACGGCGGGCGTCTGCTGGTCGCCCGAGATGGTGGTGTTGACGAGGATCTCCGAGCCGTGCTGCTCGCCGTCTTGCTCGAACAGGCCCATGCGGATGTCGCCAGGATCGGTGCCCGCATCCTGGCTCGCGCTGCTGGTGTCGGTCCAGACCACCACCACGCGGCCCGACGGGGTAATGGCCACGTCGGGCTGGTGCTGGTGACCGATGGTGACCCCGTTGGCGCTTTGCTCGAGATCGTCGCCCGTGGCGATCTCGAGCGGCATGCCGTCGGGGCCGAAGTAGCGCAGGCGCACCGAGGCGCCGTCGCCGTCCGCCACGCCCCAGTCGGTCCAGGCCGCGGCGACCAGGCTCTCGCTGCAGGCCACGGCGGGCTCGTTCTGATCTTGTTCGGTATAGTGGGCGGCCACGAAGTCCCAGCTGTCCTGCAGCGTACAGGTCGAGTTGCAGCCGTCGCCCGAGACCGTGTTGCCGTCGTCGCAGACCTCGTCGCCTTCTTCCACGCCGTCGCCGCACACGGTGGGCTCCTCACCGCCCGCGCCGCTGCCGCCTGGGTTCCAGCCGCCCGTTGGCGTCGAGCCCGCTTCACCTCCGCCGCCGCTGCCCGTCCCAGTACCTGGAGGGGGCAGGTTCACGGAGTCGTCCTCGCCGCAGCCCCACGGAAGGACGACGAAAGCTCCTGCCGCCGCGATGATTCCGAAGCGCAGTCCCAGCCATGCCGAGCGTCTCATCACCCGGCTAGCATACCGCGAGCTGCCGAGCCCTGCGAGGTCCGCGTGCAGTACGGTGCAGGCGAGCGAGCGCGACCGCGGCTGTCAACTGGTGTAAGGTGGGCCTCGGTGTCCGCGTTGGGCGGACGGACGGCTCTTGTCGCGGAGGAATGGATGGTGCGCGCTACGCTGTGGATGCATTGGTTGCTCGGCCTAGCCCTGCTGGTGCTGTGCGGTTGCGGAGGGGCATACGCGAGCGTGCCCATGACGGCGGCGCCTGGCGAGCCCATGGCGGAGCTGGAGGCCGAGGCCAGCGACGATGGGGTCTGGCGAGACGAGGCCGGGGTGGCCGGGATGCCCGCGCCCTCGCCCGCCCCCCCGCCAGTCGACGCTCGCAAGGGGGCTGCGGCGCCGCACAAGGCCAAGCCCGCCGAAGGCTCTGCTCCGGTAGGCCATGGCGGAGACATGTCCACGCCGCCCGAGACGCCCGAAGGCGCCCCGAACGGCGGCCAGGCCGCGGCTGGCGCGAAGGTCGCTGCGCCGCTTCTCATCTACAAGGCCAAGCTTCACATGGGCGTGTACGAGGCCGCGGCCTCCATCGATGCGGCGCACAAGCTGGCCACCGAGGCGGGCGGCTACCTGGTGCGCCGCGACGACCGATCCATCACGGTGCGCGTGCCCGCCGAGCAGTTTCGCAAGCTGCTCGCGGCCATCAGCAAGCTGGGCGACGTGCAGCACCGCGAGGAGACGGTCGAGGACGTGACCGACGAGTTCTACGACCTGAAGGTGCGCCTGGACAACGCCCGGGCCATGCGGCAGCGCCTCGAGCAGCTGCTCGAGCAGGCCAAGAACGTCGAGGAGGCGCTGGCCGTCGAAAAGGAGCTGGGGCGCATCACCGAGCAGATCGAGCGCTATGAGGGACGGCTCAAGCTGCTGCGCGAGCTCATCAGCTTCTCCACCATTACCGTGGTCTTCGAGCCCCGCCCGGTCGACGAGGTGGGCTCCCAGGTCCTGCTGCCCTTTCCCTGGCTCAACCAGCTCGGTCTGACCCGGCTGCTGTCGCTCTGAGGTGCACCGATGAACCGCTTTTGTATCTGGCTGTTGCTGACATCGGTTGCTCTCGTGTTGCCCGCCTGCGGTCCCAGCTTTGCCGTGAGCACGCCGCCTGGTTTCGTCGAGCTCGACGAGGAGTACTCGGGCTACGACTACCGCGCCACCACGGCCGACGGCCTGGTGCTGGCGGTGCGGGAGATCGAGCACGATCCCAAGGGCGAGATCGGCTTCTGGGTGCGCGCGGTCGAGAACCGCATGCGCGAGCGCGGCGGCTACGCCCTGCTCGAGACCGTGGACGTGCGCAGCGGCGACGGGGTCGCGGGCAAGCAGCTGCGCTTCGGCCACGACGAGGACGGCAACCGTCCCCACCTCTATACCATCACGGTGTTCGTCTCGGATGCGAGCATCCACCTGGTGGAGGTGGGCGGCTCCAAGGAGCTGGTGGAGCAGCACGCCGCGCAGCTCGACCAGGCGGTGCGCTCGTTCCGCACGAAGTAGCTCGGCTCCTTAGGGCTCGCGAGCCCTCACTTGCTGTAGTCGAAGGCGTCGAGCAGCGAGCCGTCGAGGCGATAGGCGCGGTACTCCATCGTGCGCCCCTCGATCGAGACGATGACGTAGTTGTAGACCGACTCGGCCACCCGGGTGTGATAGCAGCGGGTGCTCGAGCCGTAGAGCGGCGCCCCCGAGGCGCCCGCGACCACGTACACGGTGCCGCTCTGCGCAATCGGGCTGCCGTCGGCGGCGTGGGCGGCGGTGGTGCCCTCGTCGGTGTCGGCATCCAAGCCGCGAATGGGCAGCGACCGCTCGTAGTTGTGGTCGTGGCCATTGAAGACCATGTCCACCTGGTAGCGGTCGTAGAGCGGCTGCCAGGCGCGGCGCAGGGCGAGGTTCGAGCCGTGGGCCGAGCACGAATAGGGCGGCTGGTGGTGCATGACGAACAGCCACGGGGTTCGCTCGCGGTCCACTGCGGCCAGGTCTTGCTCGAGCCAGCGACGCTGGGCGCCCGTGATGCCCTCGTCGTCGCGGACATAGTCGTTGAGCACGACGATATGGGCGCCCGCGTAGTCGAGCGAGTACCACTCCTCGGGATCGCTTTCGCCCTCGCTTCGCTCCTGCGGCATGATGAGCTGCCCCAGGTAGTTGACCGCGAGCATGTCGTGGTTGCCGTTGGTGGCCAGCAGCGGAACGCGCGCCAGCGCATCCTCGGCGCTGCCGAGCGGCGATTGCGCCTCGAATAGGGCATCCCATTCGCTCTGCGCGCTGCCCGTGCTGACGATGTCGCCCGTGAAGAGCTGGAAGTGGGCGCCCGCCTCCAAGAGCCGCTGCTGGATCTGCGCCAGCACGGTCACGTTGCCGCGTCCGTCGCCGAGCACGGCAAAGCGAAACGGCTCGGCGCTGCCTGCTGGCGGCGCGGTGCGCAGGTCGTACACCTCGCTGAAGGCGCCTGCCGCGCCCACCTTGTAGTAGTAGCGCGTCGCTGGCTCGAGCCCGCAGACGTGCACCTCGTGCACCCGCGTGATGGTGTGTCCGCCGAGCAGACCGGTCCCTGCAAGCCCGCCCGAGCGGTGGCTGCGGTACAGGATGCTGTGGCCGCGTTGCCACAGCACTCCCTCGTCCGGGCCCGAGGCTGCCGCCACCAGTGCTCGGTCCGTGCCGTAGAGCATCTCGCTTGCCGTGGTCCGCCTGCCCGTGCGCCAGTTGACGGCAAAGGACGACTCGGCAGGGCCGGCCAGGCCCGCGTGCACGTGGTCGGGCTCGGCGCTTGGCCCGAGGCTCGTGCCGCCCACCATCCCCTTGGCGCCATAGGGCACTTCCACGGTGTGCTGGCAGCCCGCTGGGGTGTACGACTCGATGTCACGGGCGCGCGGGTCGGGCTCGGCGGTCTCGTGCAAGGGCTCGGCGGTCGCGGGAATGGGCCTGCGCTCGGAGGCGGGCTCGGGCGTGGTCTGCCTGCAGCTCGCTCCTAGTCCCACGAGCGCAATCAGTCCGAGCTCGATCGCAGCGTGTCGCACGGGTTTGTCCATAGCAGATGTCCGAGCGCGGCTCCGATCAATGCGGGTGGCCGTGGCCGTGGTCGTGGCCGTGGTCGTGGCCGTGTCCCTGCGGCGGGTCGGCCACGCACGCGCCCGTTCCGTCGTCGTGGATGCGTTTGAACTTGCAGCGGCCGGCTTGCTTGCAGATGCCGCTGCGGCGGCAGTCCTCGGCCGAGGCAACCACGCATTTCCCCGCTCGCGCGGTGCAGCTTCCGCCGCTGCGGCACAGCTCCGAGCCGTGGCAGTTTTCGTCGGTGGCCGCGATGCACACGCCGTCCTTGGCCGTGCACTGGCCGCGGAGGCGGCAGGGGTTGCGCTCGGCCTGTCCGTGGCCGCGGTTGCAGTCGGCATCGCTTTGGGCGGACACCACACAGCGCCCCTGGTGGGCCTTGCAGTGGCCCACGCGCTCGCACCAGGTCGAGCGCTGGCAGTCGGCGTCCGACGTGGCCACGCAGTGTCCGCCCTGGTGCGAGCAGGCGCCGTAGTCGGCGCAAACTGGCGCCTTGCGGCAGTCGGCGTCGGAGCGCACTAGGGCGCCAGGGGCGGCTGAGGCCGATTGGGTTGGCGGTTCGGCGGATGCGCCTTCGGTGACCTGCCCGACCGTGGCGGTGGGCGCGGCGGTGGACGTGCTGGCGCGCTGTGGGGGGCTCTCGGGGCAGCCCGCAGCGCAGGCGGCCAGTAGTGCGGCAAGCCCGATCGCTGTCGAGGTGTTCATAGGAGGGGCTCCAGGGGACGAGGGACCGTCCAGGGTATGCGGAGCTGTTACTAGCGCGTGCCGCTCATGCGCTCCAGTGCTCTTGCCGCGTAGCCGCGATCCCCCAACTGCGAGCGGGCCTTCGCAGCGGGGCTGCCCTCGGGCGGCGCAAGGTAGCGGAAGCACGTGCTTGGAGGCTGCGCCCCGCGCTGGCACGCCCTTCGCACGGACTCCGAGCCATGAGCTGGCCCTTGCTGCATCGCAAGCTGCGCGTGGTGCTCCGTTCCATGACCGTGGGCGTCTTGGCCACGGGCATCGATCTCGCCGCGCTCGCGCTGCTGGTCGGCGCGCTCGGCCTGCCTCCCCGAATCGCTTCGGCCCCAGCGCTCAGCCTCGGCATCGCGGCCCAGTTCGTGGGCAACAAGCTGTTCGCCTTTGGCGACCGCTCGCGCGCTTGGCTGCGGCAGGGCGTGCAGTTTTTGGCGGTCGAGGCCCTGGGCTTTGGCGCCAACCTGCTGCTCTACGACCGCGTGATGGCGCTCACCGACTGGCCCTACCTGCCCGTGCGGCTCGGCACCACCACGGTGGTCTATTTCGCGTTTTGCCTGCCGCTCTGGGCTCTCATCTTTCGCCAACGCAGGGACCGCTCCTGCGGCGGTTTTCCCTCGGAGGCTTCATCATGACGACGCTCCTGTGGACCGTGGTGGCCGCAGCGCTGCTCGCGCTGTGCACCTTGTGGATCCTGCTCGGCCTGGCCGCGGTGCTGCGGGCCACGCGCTCGGCCAAGCGGCGGCGCTCGGCTGCCCAGCCCGAGGCGGCGTGGCCACCAGTGACCGTGCTCAAACCGCTGTGCGGCGCCGATCCAGGCCTCGCCGAAAACCTCCGCAGCTTCTTCGCGCAGGACTACCCCCACTACCAGCTCGTCATGGGCGTGGAGCGGCCCGACGATCCAGCCATTCGGGTCGTGCGCGAGCTCCAGCAGCGCTACCCCGAGGTCTGCTGCAAGCTGATCGTGCACCGCGGCGCGAGGGGCATCAACCCCAAGGTGCGCAACCTGCGCGGCATGCTGCCCGCGGCCGAGAGCGATCTGTTGCTCATCAGCGACAGCAACGTGCGCGCTCCGGCTCACTACCTCCGCGAGATGGTGCAGACCCTGCGGGCTGGTCAAAGGACCGGGCTGGTCACCAACCTGTTCGCAGGTGCGGGCGAGCGCTCGCTGGGAGCGGCCCTGGAGAACGTGCAGCTCAACGGCTTTTGCGCGGCGGGCGCCACCCTGCCCACCGCCTTAGGCGATGCGGCGGTGGTGGGTAAATCCATGCTCTTTTCGCGCGCCCAGTTCGAGCGCCTGGGCGGCTTCGGGCGCGTGGCCGACGTATTGGCCGAGGACTTCGTCATCGGCAAGATGTTCCAGCATGCGGGCTACCGCGTGCGCATCGCAGCCACCGTGCTGGACAACGTGACCACAGGCATGAGCCTCGGCGCCTTCCTGCGCCGCCACCTGCGCTGGTCCATGCTGCGCTGGCGGTTGCGGCCGCTTCCGGCCTTGCTCGAGCCCGTGTCGAGCCCGCTCGCCATGCTGCCCGTGGCCTGGTGGCTGTTCGGCCCGGCTCTGGCGCTGGGATGGACCTCAGCGCTGTGGCTGGTGCGCGACGTGGGCGGCTGGCTGGCGCTGCGCGGCCGGGGTCGAGCGTGGCTGCCCGCCCTGCTCTCGCCGCTGCGCGATGGCGCCATGCTGGCCGTGTGGCTGGCCGGACCGCTCCGACGGCACGTGGCCTGGCGCGGTCACCGCGTGCGCCTAGGCGCGGGCACGCTGCTGTTCGACAAGGCGTAGCTAGGCGTACTTCTTGAGCAGCCCCGTTCGCTCGTTGAACTCCTGGATCTGCTCGTCCCACTTTCGGTAGGACTGGAGCTGGCTGCGCCAGTAGTCGTCGTCGTACCACTGGGCATCGAGCTCCTCCACGGTCTTTCCCTGCTGCTCCACCCAGGTGAAGTACTTGAGGTTGTGCATGCGCTTCTTGTCCCAGTAGGACAGCTCCTTTACCCAGTCGATGCCCTGGCCCAGGAGGCAGCTCTCGTAGTCCAGCTCGGCCTGGCGCTCGCCGTACTCGCCCTGTTGCTGGCGCGCCTCGGCAAGGCGCGAGCCGTAGAGCTCCATCGAGTCCGTGGCCACGGTCATCAGCACGGCGCGCTCGTTCATCTCGTAGTACTTGGCCATCTTGATGCAGCCGAGCAGGTTCGCAATGGACGAGATCCCCATTAGCTCGAGCCGCCCGAGCACCTCCGCGGGCACCCCTCGACGCTGCAGCAGCGCGTGACCGGCCGGCTCGTTGAACAGCCGTACGAGGCGCATGCAGTCCCGGTCGTCGACGTCGACCACCATGTCCATGTTCTTCAGGTTGTGGATCCAGGGAACGTGCTTGTCGCCAATGCCCTCGATGCGGTGGCCGCCATAGCCGTTGTAGAGCAAGGTGGGGCATTGCAGCGCCTCGCCCGCGGCGATCTTGATGGCGGGAAACTTCTCGCGCAGATACTCCCCGCAGCCCAGCGTGCCCGCCGAGCCCTGGGTGAGATGCAGCCCGCGAAGCTCTTGATCGCCCTGGCGCACCTTCAGGAAGACCTCCTCCATGGCGCGGCCCGTGCAGACGTAGTGCCACATGGCGTTGCCGATCTCGGCGAACTGGTTCAGCACCACGACCTCGTCGGGACGCGCGGCCCGTAGCTCCTTGGTCTTGTCGTAGACCTCCTTGACGTTGCTCTCGCAGCCGGGGGTGGCGTGGACCTCGGCGCCCACCTCCTTCAGCCACTCGAAGCGCTCGCGGGACATCTGCTCGGGCAACACGGCGATGGAGGCGCAGCCGAGCAGAGCCGAGTCGTAGGCGCCGCCGCGGCAGTAGTTGCCAGTCGAGGGCCAGAGGGCCTTGTGGCAAGTGGGGTCGAACTCGCCCCGCACCAGCTTTTGCACCAGCGGGCCGAAGGTGGCGCCCACCTTGTGCGCGCCCGTCGGAAAGTACTTGCCCAGCAGCACGATGATCCGCGCTGGCACCCCGGATAGCTCGGGCGGGATCTCCAGGGCGTTGACCGCGCCAAAGCCGCCGCCGCGCTTGATCGGCTCGTTCTTCCAGGTGATGCGGAACAGGTTGCGCGAGTGCAGATCCCAAAGCCCGACGCTTCTGAGCTCGTCCCGGATCCCCTGGGGGATCTTGTTGGGATCGGCCATCTGCTCGTAGGTGGGAATGATGATGTCGCGCTCGCGGCAGCGCGCGATGGTGTTGTCCAGGATTTGTTCGGGGTTGGGCATAGCAGCTCTCTCAGGCCATTGGGTCGCGGAGGATAGCAGCTCGTCGGTCGCTGAAAAAGCGGTGGGCTGGTGCTTTTCAGAGGCTTGCTGCGCCGCGCGTCATCGCTCTCCGAGCGCCTCGCCGAGCGCGTCGAGGTTGGGCTCGATGGGCGCGGGCGGTGACACGGCACGGGTGGCAGCGGGCACGTCCTTGAGGCCGTTGCCAGTGACCAGCACGACGATCTGCTCGGCGCGGTCCACCGCTCCGGTGCGAAGCTCGGCGAGCAGGCCAGCGTAGGCGGCTGCGGCGGCCGGCTCGGCAAACACGGCCGCGTCTCGGCCGAGGGCCGCCAGCGCGTCGAGGATCTGCTCGTCGCTCACCGTGACGAAGCTGCCGCCGCTGTGACGAGCCGCGCGCAAGGCCCGCAGCCCATCGGCGGGGCTGTCGGCTGAGATGCTGTCGGCGATGGTGCTCGCCGCCACGGGCTCGATGGTCTCGCCCCCTGCGGCAAAGGCGCGCGCCACGGCGGCAGAGCCCTCGGCCTGCACCCCGACAAGGCGCGGCATCTTGTCGATCCAACCCAGGCTCAACAGCTCTTTGAGGCCTTTGTGGACGCCCGAGATGATGTTGCCGTCGCCTACCGAGACGTACACCCGGTCCGGGGCTCGCCACGGCGTGGCGGGCGAGCTCGGTCCGCCAAAGGTGGCGAGCTGCTCGCAGATCTCGAAGGCGACCGTCTTCTTGCCCTCGGCCGTATACGGATTGTAGCCCGTGTTGCGGCAATACCAGCCGAAGCGCTCGGCGGCTTTTCGGGACAGCGCAAAGGCCGCGTCGTAGTTGCCGCGGACCAGCACGAGCTCGGCGTCGAAGACCAGGAGCTGAGCGATCTTCGCTAGAGGAGCGCTTTCGGGCACCATCACGACGGCGCGAAGCCCCGCATCGGCGGTCATGGCTGCCAGGGCCACGCCCGCGTTGCCCGTGGAGGCGGTGACGATGCGCGGCGCACCTCGCTCGAGCGCTCGGGCCACCACCACCGCGCTGGCGCGGTCCTTGAGCGAGCCCGTGGGCAGCCTCCCCTCGTCCTTGATCCAGAGCCGCTCGAGCCCCAGCCGCTCGGCCGCGCGCGTGGCTGCGTAAAGGGGCGTCCCGCCCACATTGCCGAGCGGTCCTGCCGCGCGCTCGGGGCGCGCCACGGGCAGCAAGCAAGCGTAGCGCCACAGCGAGCGGTCGGGATCGCGGCCGATGGACTCCGGGCTTCCGCTCTGCGTCACCCTGGCTTGGTCGATCTCGACGTCGAGCACGCCGTCGTCGGCCGGGCAGCAGTACTCGAGCTCGGCCGAGTCGTAGCGGGCGCCGCAGATCGAGCAGCGCAAGGTGTGGCTCGCGGTCATGAGCTTGGTCTCCGAAGGGACGAGCGAGGCGCATCGGGCAGGCTCGCCTGGCCGAGCGCTTCGGCGTTGTAGCTACGCGCGGCTGCGTTTTCAACGCGCGAGTCCCGGCCGTCTCGGGCGCCTTCATCGGGCGCGCGCTGCCAGGGCGGCCCTTGAACTCGGCCCCCCTCGGGCCTACCGCTGATAGTGGGGGCGGTTTCCATACCGCGGCCCTCATCATCCCCGTCCCGAGCGCAAGGCCTTCCGTGCCCTTGACGAGCGACTTTCCCAAGAGCCTACGCGAGGGTCGCTATGCGATCATCGGCGTGCTCGGCGAGGGCAGCCAGGGTGCCACGCTGGACGCGGTCGACAAGCGCGAGGGACGGGCCGTGGCCATCAAGCGCTTCCAAGTGCGCGGCGCGCGGAGCTGGAAGGACGTGGAGCTGGCCGAGCGCGAGGCTCGCGTGCTGGGCTCGCTGTCCCATCCGCTGCTGCCCGCGCACGTCGAGCACTTCGAAGAGGACGGCGCGCTGTGCTTGGTGATGGAGAAGGTGGAGGGTGAGACCCTGGGCGCGCTGCTAGGCCGCGAAGGACGGCTAGCCCCGTCCGAGGTGTTGCGCTTTCTCGGCGACGCGGCCGAGGTGCTCGACTACCTGCACGGCTGCGCGCCGCCCGTCATCCATCGCGACATCAAGCCCAACAACGTGATCCGCCGTCCCGACGGGCGCTTTGCCCTGGTCGACTTCGGCTCGGTGCGCGCTCGGCTCGAGCCCAAGGGCGGCAGCACCGTGGTCGGGACCTTTGGCTACATGGCGCCCGAGCAGCTCCAGGGGCGCGCTCTGCCCGCCACGGATGTCTACGCAGTGGGGGCCACGGCCATGGCCTTGCTGAGCGGCACCGAGCCCGAGGATCTTCCCCACCAGGGGCTGGCCATCGATGTCCGACGCGCCTTGGGGCGGAGGGCCGACCGACGGCTGGTAGCCGCGCTCGAGGCCATGCTGGTGCCCGATCCCGACAAGCGAGCGGCATCTCTGCGGCCGCTTCTCGCCGAGCTTTCGCCCGAGCGCCCACCGAGCTCGTCGCCCGGAGCAGCTCGGGCGAGCGCTTCAAGCGCAGATGCGAGCGCGTCGCCGTCGGCGGCCTCGGCTGAAGAGCCGCAGCAAAGGCGCCCCGACGAAGCGCGCTCCGGTCGCCAGCGGCGTGCGGACGGCAAAAGGGGCCCGCCGCGGCATTGGCAGGCTCATCGCGGCGCCTGGCTGCCCCCGCTCGTGGCCGTGATGGTGGTGATTGGGTTCAGCCTCGCGCGCATGGTCGTCGCACTCGGCTTGCGGGTGGTGGTGCCCCTGCTGCTCGCCCTGCTGTCGGTGGTGTTCGGCGCGGCCTTGATGCGCGCTGCTCGCGCCACGCGCCAGGCAGGGCGCAATGCGGGCAAGGCCCTGGCGCGGGCCCAGGCTCGCGTGCGGGGTCGCCGCGCAAGAGGCGATGACCGGGACGCTCGGCCCCGCCAAGGGGCTCGCCAAGGGGCGCCTCCGCGAGGGCATTGGGGGCGACGGTGGCGGGGGCGCGGGCCGGGTTGGGGTTGGAAGGCTCGCGAGGCTTCGGCCGCGCGCGCCGAGCCGCCCGAGCCCCCGAAGACGGCCAGGCCCCGCGTTGCCGCCGAGCCCGAAGACGCGCCCGCCGATGGCCGCGGCTGGCGGATCCAGGACGGCCCCGAGGCCCAAGACGAGGAGGCGCAGGAGGAGGCCCAGGCCTTGGACGAGGTCGAGCAGGCGCTCGAGGAGCTAGACGATGCCGTGCGCCGCGGTGGGCGCGGACCGAACGGCCGCTAGCCGCCTAGGCAGCCGCACTTGCCGCTGATGTACTTGTAGCCGTTGGCGCCCTCGCTCTTGCAGCAGGACTCGCAGTCGCTCGACGAGCCCGACCCCTTGCACTTTTCGGTAGCCGCCTTGTTCTCCGCGCAGCCGAGCGCGAAGGTCGCGGCCAGGGTCAGAGCGATGAATGCCATCGAGGAAACGCGCTTCATGGTCGGGATCCCTTTCCTGGTAGGCGGTTGCGCTTCGGGCCCAGGCTAGGGCCCAGAAGCACGCGACCGGTTGGTCCGGCTCGGGCGATCCTACACGAGCCCACGCCGCGATGGCGACCTCTTCTGGCGCGACTGCAGTGCGCATTGCCCGCGGCGACGACGGTGGTTGTTTCGGCGGCCTGGATTTGGATGCGGCCGCGCGCCCGGACTATCCTGGCCCTCCCGAGGAGGCGATCGTGAAGATTCTCGTGCTCAACAGCGGTAGCTCGTCCATCAAATACCAGCTCCTCGCCATGCCCGAGGCCGAGGTCTTGGCCAAGGGGCGGGTGCAGCGCATCGGCGAGAGCCAGGCCGAGCTCGAGCAGCGCGGTCCTTCGGGCGAGGTGAGCCGCACCGAGCCCGTGGCCGACCACGGAGTCGGCCTCCGCTGCGTGGTCGAGCTGCTGACCGAGGGCGAGCGGGCGCCACTCGGCTCTGTCGCGGAGATCGGCGCGGTAGGGCACCGCGTGGTGCACGGCGGTGAGCGCTTTCACGAGACGGTGATCATCGACGACGAGGTCGTGGCCGCCATCGAGCAGCACAGCGAGCTGGCGCCCCTTCACAACCCGCCCAACCTGCTCGGCATTCGCGTGGCCCGCGGGCTGTTGCCCGACATCCCCCAGGTAGCGGTGTTCGACACCGCCTTCCACCAGACGCTGCCGCCCGCCGCCTACCGCTATGCCCTGCCGCAGCGCTACTACGCCGAGGACGGCATCCGCCGCTACGGCTTTCACGGCACCTCCCATCGCTACGTGGCCACGCGCGCCGCCGCGCTGCTGGGCCGTCCGCTCGACGAGCTCGACCTCATCACCTGCCATCTGGGCAACGGCGCCTCCATGGCGGCCATCGGGCGCGGTCGCGTGGTGGATACCTCCATGGGCCTGACTCCGCTCGAGGGCTTGGTCATGGGCACGCGCTCGGGCGACATCGATCCCGCCATCGTCTTCCACCTGGCGCGCACCCGCGGCCTGTCGCTGGACGAGGTGGATGCGCTGCTGAACAAGCAGAGCGGGCTACTGGGGCTGTCGGGCTCGAGCAACGACGTGCGCGAGCTGTGCCAGCGCCGCGCCGAGGGCGATGGGGACGCCCGCCTGGCGCTCGAGATCTATGGCTACCGCATCAAGAAGTACGTGGGCGCCTATCTCGCCGTGCTCGGTCGCCTCGATGCCCTGGTGTTCACCGCTGGGGTGGGCGAGAACGCGCCCTCGGTGCGCGCGGAGGTCTGCGCGGGGCTCGGGCAGCTCGGCATTGCCGTCGATCCGGCCAAGAACGAGCGCGCGGTGGGCAAGGAGGCCGACATCAGCGCGGGTCAAAGCGGCGCGCGAGTGCTGGTCGTGCCAACCGACGAGGAGCGATTGATCGCTACCGACACCTACGCCCTGGCGGCGTTCGCCAAGCCCGTGGGGCCTATCGGCCGGCCCCCAGACGCAGACGGGTGAGGGCCAGCCGATAGGCCC
>CAYTYV010000006.1:0-4460 GCA_964441055.1 uncultured Polyangiaceae bacterium
GAGCCCCCATCGTCGAAAGCCCCATCGTCGAAAGCCCCATCGTCGAAAGCCCCATCGTCGAACACCAGCCGCAGCATCTGCTCCACCTCCGTGGTGGGCGGGGTGCAGGCCATGTCCTTACAGACGTAGGCCGTGGCCTTTTCCTCGCGCGTTCGGTATGGCGCGACCAGCCGGACGACGCGCTCGGTGCGGGCCGCCTCCGTGCCGTCTGGCCGAAACGCCACCAGCTTGTGGGGCAAAAACGGCCGGCCTAGGGCCGCCAGCATTTGGGTGGTGTCCGCCGCCGTCGCCCTTCCGGTCACCACCACCTCACAGCTTGGCCCGATGGCATAGTCCAAGGCCTGCAGCATCTGGGCATGGCCTTCGGGGGCGCGTCGGGCCGAGCGGCTGGCGGCGCGGATGATCCGCTCGCCCGCCTGGCGATAGCGGTCGCGGTCGGTCAGCCTTCCGAGGCGCAACAGGTTGCCCGCCGCAATGGAATTGCCCGAGGGCACTGCGCCGTCATAGAGCTCCTTGCTGCGCACCAGTAGTCGCTCGCCATCACGGGGGCCGAGGAACAGGCCGTCGGCGCTCTCGTCGCCGAAGCGGTCGAGCATCTGGTCGGTGAGCCCGCTTGCCTGCTCCACCAGATCTACCTCGAAGCTGCTCTGATAGAGCTCGATTAGGCCCCAGACGAAAAACGCGTAATCGTCCAGGAGCCCCAGGTGCCGCGCCCGGCCTTGGCAATAGCCCTTGAGCAGCCGACCGCGGTCGTCGCGCAAGCGGATGAGCACGAAATCCACCGCGCGTCGGGCAGCCTCGGCGTAGCGGGGCTCGCCGAGCACCCGCGCGCCTAGGGCGAAGGCCGCGATCATGAGCCCGTTCCAATCGGTCAGCACCTTGTCGTCGCGCAGCGGACGCGGCCGATGCGAGCGAGCCTCCAGCAGGGCGCCCCGCGCGCGCTCCCATCGTTGGCGCAGCTCGGCTTCCGTCATGCCGTGCCGCCGAGCCGCCTCCTTCAGCGGCTCGGCGAGGTGCGGGATGCTCTGTTCGGTAGGCTCGTCGTCGTCGCGTTCGACTCGCTGCTCGACGAGGCCGAGGATATCGGAAAACAGCGCGGCGTCCGCCTCGTCCAGGACCTGACTCATCTGCCGCGGCGTCCACAGGTAGAACGTTCCCTCGCGCCCTTCGCTATCGGCGTCTTCCGCGGCGTAGAACGCCCCCTCGGGATCGGTCATGTCGCGCAGCACATAGCTGAAGATCTCGCGGGCGGTTGCCGCCCACCGCTCGCGGCCGGTCGCCTGGTAGGCCTCCAGGTAGGCGATGGCGAGCATGGCCTGGTCGTAGAGCATCTTCTCGAAGTGCGGCACGCGCCAACGCCGATCGGTCGAGTAGCGGTGGAAGCCGAAGCCGACGTGGTCGTAGACTCCGCCCAGGCGCATTTGGTCCAAGGTGGTGGTGACCATCTGCAGGGCGTGGGCCTGTTGCGTGCGCCGCCAGTAGCGAAGTAGGAAGGTGAGCTGATGCGGCGAGGGGAACTTGGGCGCGCGGCCAAAGCCTCCCCAGGTCTCGTCGAAGGCGTGCGCGAGGTGCTCGTAGGCGCTCTCGAGCAGAGCCCGGTGGTCCTCGGGCGGGGTCGGCGAAAGTGGCGACGGGCTCGCGTCGGCCTCGGCCAGTCCACGCATGGCGTCGGCGAGCTGCTCGGCGGCAGCCAGCGCTCGCGGGCGCTCCGTGCGCCAGGCCCGAGACAAGGCGGGCACTAGCTCGAGCATGCTGGGGCGACCGAGCCCGCCCTCCTTGGGGAAGTAGGTGCCGACGAAGAACGGCTTGCCCTCTGGGGTCATCACCACCGTCAGCGGCCATCCGCCCGAGCCGTTTACGGCCAGCGCGGCCGACATATAGACGTGGTCGACGTCGGGTCGCTCCTCGCGGTCCACCTTGACGCACACGAATCCGTCGTTCAGCAGGGCCGCCACCTCGGGATCTTCAAAGGACTCCCGCTCCATCACGTGGCACCAATGACAGGTGGAGTAGCCGATCGACAGGAAGATGGGCTTGTCCTCGCGCCGAGCGCGCGCGAAGGCCTCATCGCCCCAAGGGTGCCAGTCGACCGGGTTCGAGGCGTGCTGTAGCAAATACGGGCTGGTCTCGTTGATCAGCCGGTTTTGGTGCTGCGGCCGAGGCGAGCGTTGGCGAGGATCTGGAGACACAGCTGGCGCGGACAAACCCACGGTCCGGGTGAGCCCCGGAGCGACGCGGGTCGGCATGGAGTACGGTCAAGCTAAACACGATCGGTTCTGCCGCAAGCGCGGCTGGCCTAGGTCGCGGGCAGTGGCGTTGCGTCGAAGGGCTACGCGGTGGGAGCTCGGGCAAAGGGGTACGGCGCGGCCCGAGGTATGGCATCGGGATCAGGGAAGTGTGGCGAAAGCGCCCGCGGTGGCTCGTGCGGCCAGCGGGTGACGCTCGCGTGGGGGCTGCTCTGACGTCCGCCCAGATGAAGGAACAAGGGGTGCGATTTCGCCGCTTTCACCGCGATGCTCGGCCGCGCTGCAAGCCAGCAATGAGCGGGTCCGGCCGCGAGGGCACGCTTCTTGCGTTGCCAGATCATCGAACGAGAATCGCCAAGCAGCGGCGTACCCCGCCGCCGATGAGAACCATCGCTCGTGCTTTCGAGCCTGCGCGAAGGAGAGGATACCGATGAAGAACTCGATGCTTTCTCTGGCTCTTACTGTGGCCATGCTCGCCTCGACGGGCTTCGTCGTGGGCTGCGATGACGACGAGACCGGTGGTAGCGGCGGCTCCGCAGGGGCGGCCGCCTCTGGCGGCGGCGGCTCGGACGGCGGCTCAGGCGGCGAGGGCGCCGTGGGAGGCGGCGGTCAAGGCGGCTCCGAGGGCGGTCAAGGCGGCTCCGAGGGCGGTCAAGGCGGCTCCGAGGGCGGTCAAGGCGGTGCCGTGGGCGGCCAGGGCGGCGCCGTGGGCGGCCAGGGTGGCTCCGTGGGCGGTCAAGGCGGTCAGTAAGGTCGCCCAGGCCGACCAGGCCGACCAGGACACCTAGGACCCGAGAGGCGCCGAGCGGTCGCGTGGCGGCCAGTCGGCGCTCACACGGGCTCGGCGAGCCCCTCGCTATGGCCCGGGGCCGATTCGCTTCTGCCCGCGCGGCGTGCTAAAAACCGTCGCGGGCGGGCGAGTCGACCATGGGACATTTGCGGCATCTCAAGGCGGAATACCAGGCCCTGGTGCGGCGGCTGGAGGGAGCCTCGGTGGCCTACCCCGAGCCGCAGGATCCGGAGGCGCGTCGAGCCTGGCGCGAGATCCTGGAGCTGTTCTACACGCCCGAGGAGGCGGCGCTGGCCAGCCGCATTCCCTCGGCGCCCTGTCGGCTGGACCAGCTCGCCGAGTGCGTGGGCCTTCCCGCCGAGCAGCTCGAGCCGCGCCTCCAGGTCATGTGCGACAAGGGGCTGGTCATGGACATCGTCCACCCCAAGACGGGCGAGGTCCGCTACTTCTTGTGCCCGCCCGTGGTGGGGTTCATCGAGTACTCGATGATGCGCTCGCGCGGCAGGTTCGACAAGAAGCGGGCGGCAGAGCTCATCGACGCCTACTCCCACCGCGACCCGACTTTCGCCCGGGAGGTCTTCGGCGGCGAGACCCAGATCGGCCGCGCGCTGGTGCGCGAGAACCTGCTCGACGACGATACCCTGCCCGACGTGCTCGGCTGGCAGCGGGCCTCCGAGATCGTGCGCGAGGCCCGCGCCGTGTCGGTCTCGGTCTGCTACTGCCGCCACTCGGCCGAGCACCTCGGTCGCGACTGCGATGCGCCCAAGGAGATTTGCCTGTCGCTCAATGCCGGAGCCGAGTTCGTGGCGCGCCACGAGATGGGGCGGGCCATCGAGACCTCCGAGGCGCTCGAGCTCATGCACCAGGCGCAGGAGGCGCGGCTCGTGCAGATCGCCGACAACGTGCAGAAGCGGCCCACCTACATCTGCAACTGCTGTGGCTGCTGCTGCGGCCAGCTGATGGCCATCAACGACTTCGATCTGCCCGCTGTCCGGCCGAGCGGCTTCGTGCCCGAGGTCGATCCAGAACGCTGCCGCGGCTGCGCCCGCTGCTCGCGGACCTGCCCCATCACGGCCATCTCGATGGACGCCCGCAGGGTCACCGCGCAGCGCAAGAACCGGCTGCGACCGCGCATCGACATGGAGCGCTGCATCGGCTGCGGGGTGTGCACGTCGATCTGCCGCCATAGCGCCATGCGCATGGTGCGCCGCGGCGAGACGCCGTACGTGCCCGCGACCATCCTCGAGCGCATCACCCGCATGGCGCTGGAGCGCGGTCACCTGGGCGAGATGGCCTTCGAGTACGGCGGCCAGCGCGGCAGCCGCTTCATGAACCAGCTCTTGGCCGCGCTCATGCGCCTGGCCCCACCCGAGCGGCTGCTGGCGAGCGAGCAGCTGCGCTCGCGATTCGTGCGGCAGGCCTTG
>CAYTYV010000006.1:4560-36345 GCA_964441055.1 uncultured Polyangiaceae bacterium
CGAGCGGCTGCTGGCGAGCGAGCAGCTGCGCTCGCGATTCGTGCGGCAGGCCTTGGTCGGTCAGAAGGACCCGACGGGCAGCAGCTGAGCTGGCTGTGACGGCCAGAACTGACGTGCAGCGGGGCGTGATCCTCGCGGGCTATTGTTATGGGAACGCCGGGTGAAGCTGGATCAGCGTGGCGATTTCGGAAAGCTCCGGGTCGTCGCCGTCCGGGTTTGCGGCTGTGATGGTCTCGTAGGCGGCCTGCAGGTCGGCGGCTAGGCCGCTCTTGAGCGCTTCGGCGTAGGCCACGATGGCCTTGCCCTTGTGGAGCTGGGGCTTGGAGGCCGCGAGCAGCTCGGCGACGGTGAACGAGACGCTCGTCTCCATGGCTTGGTAGGTCAGCGGGGTTTCCCAGGTGGCCTTGACCTGGACCGAGTCGTCCAGAACCACCTCGTCGGGATCGCAGGCTCGGAGCACCTGGTTGAAGACCATGGCATCGCTCGGCGCCAGGTGCTGCGGCGTGACCTCCTCGGGATTCTCCGAGTACTCCTCGCCGTAGAATTTGTGCATCTCGAAGTACCACGGCATGGTCAGCTCGACCTGCACACCGCGGGCGGCCACTTCCATGACCTCGTCGAAGCGGTCGATGAACATGTGCTCGGCCTCGTCTTCGCTGTCGACGTAGACGTAAGCCCCGCGGCCCGCGTCCGTGACCGCGTCCATGAGCATATCGTTGTAGCCGCTCGCGGGGCCGGTCCCCACGCCTACTAGATAGATCCCCTCTTGGTCGGCATCCTCCGAGTGCACCGCGATCAGCTCCTCGTCGGTGATGCCCACGTTCGCTCCGCCGTCGCTGATGAGAATCACGCGGTTGAGCCGTAGCTGGCCGTAGTGCTCGGAGGCGAGCTCGTAGCCCGCCACCAGACCGCTGTGCAGATCGGTACCGCCGCTGGCGGTGAGCTCGGCGGCGGCGCTGAGCAGGATCGGGTCGTCGGGGCCCGTGACCGTATGGCCGCTCAGCACGACGTTGTTGCTCGTGTTCCACGTCACCATGGAGACGACGTCGTCGGCTTGCAGGCTACTGGCGATGGCTCTCACCACCGCTCGCTCTCGCGCGATGCTGGGTCCCTGCATGGACCCAGAGGTGTCGAGCACGAAGGTGATGGTGATGGGGCGGCGGACTGGCGGAGCATCGTAGGACCGCACGCCGATCTGCAGGTCGTACTCGCCCGCTTCGGCAGTCTCGGCGAGCTGAGGCAGCAGGCTCAAGGTGCCAGGGGACGGCGCGGGGTAGTCGATGCGGTAGTAGTTGAGAAACTCGTAGGTCCGAATGGCGGCTGCGGCCATGCCGCTGTTGAGCCGCTCGCGGGCATACGCGGGCGAGCCCATGGAGTTGGAGTCGTCGGCCGACAGATAGAGCACGACCGGCTGGTCGGGATCCAGCCCCTCGCAGGTGAGCTCCGCGTCTGTACCTGCGTCCTCGGTGCCCTCGGGAGGAGCGAAGGGCTCATCGCCGCTGCCCGAGCCTCCCGAGCCCATGCCCGTTCCGGTGCCCGTGCCCGTGCCCGTGCCCGTGCCCGTGCCCGAGCCTGCCGCGCCATCCCACAAGGACGCTTCGTCTTCAGTTGACGCGGAGGTGCACGCCCACGCTCCCAATGCGACAGATGCAACCAAGAACAGCAAAGCCAATCGGACCCAATTCATCTTCGCTCCTCCCTTCAGCCCATCTCAAAACCCCGCCCGCAAGCCGACAGGAGGGTTTTTTTGCCCGCTGCTAGCTCATGCAAACCCAATGCCGACCTTGCGCGGCGAGAGATTTCAGGAGGTTGGGCGCAGCGCGCGCTCGCCTCTCTGGCACTCGTGCCCGAGGTGGCACGTCTTGGCTCACTGTCCGACCAAGCTTCTGGAGCGAGGGGGGGGGGCACGTCGTTGGCGCCGCCTCAGAACGTCCACTTCAGGCTGCCGCTGCCAAGACCGATTTGCACCTCTGGCATCAGGCTCTGGCTCTCCTCTTGGCGCTTCTCGATGGCGCGCGGGTCGTCCGGCGACACGAGCTCGTCGCTCGCGCCCACCGCCCAGAGCGGGATGCCAGCTGCCGTGAGCAGAAGCCCGGTGCTCATGATGGGCACGCCGACGACCAATGCGGCAAGGCCGCCCATGTCCTCGTCCGGGTCCTGATCAGCAAACATGGCCCCCATGGCAATGCCACCGCCTGCGATGAGCGTGCAGCCCCCGATGGTCAGCCCCATACCCCAGTGCTTCATGGTGCGGTCGTGGTCGACCCACACGCCTTCGGGTAGGCGATCGTTGGGCTCGGCCGTGGCCAGGCCATCCCGGCGCGAGCCCTGCGGCCCGCGCTGCTCGCCGCGCTGGGACTGCTCCTCCGGAGGCCGAACGCGCGCGGGCTCCTCGGCGTCGGCGTCCCCCGCCACCCACAGCGGAATGCCTACGGCCATCGCGAGCAGGCCGTAGGGCATCATGACCCCTGTGGCCTCGCCGAGGTCGGAGGCCCCATAGGCGCTAGCGGCCAGGGAGGCTGTGGTCGCGGCAAGGCCGGTACTGGTCAGCACCACGCCGGTCGTCGCCATGGCGTCGCTGTAGCGCCGCTGCGGCTCTCCGCTGGCCGCGCTCCCCCACACGGGCACGCTCACGGCGGCAAGCGCCGCGCTGCCCGCCATCATCGCGATCCCCCCGGCCTTTAGCGAGCGGGCACTCGCGGAAGAGCAGCCGTGCTCGTCACAGTATTGGTGACCGTCCGAGCTATCATCGGCATGGGACGCGCCGATCATGCCCGCTCCCGCCAAAAGGCCGGCTGCGGACAGGGCGCTCAGCGTGATGCCCGTGGGCAACAGGGGGTCGGTCTCTGGCGCGGGCGGCAGCGGTGCCGGGTCGAGCACCGACTGCGCGTGTGCGCTTCGAGCCGATGCCAACGAAAGAACGCAGCCGACTGCAATCGCAACAGCCGCGGTGCTCCAAGCCCTTGCTCGAAATGCTCGCTCGCGTTTCATGGGTGTTCCCTCATTGCCAGGCGTTACTGGGTCGATTGAACCGCCTGCAAGCCGAGTGCCGACCAGAAAGCGCCGCCGATCCACCCGGTTTAGGCCCTGCGCCGCCGAGCGCTGTGGCTCGGCGGCAACACACGGAGGCCGAGTGTGCCGTGGACGCCACAGAACCCGGCCGCATCGGCCATGTAGACGTTGCGGTTCAGCGGACGCCTAGCCGGGCTGGCTCGGGCAGGTGCTGTAGCATTCGACCAGGGCTCCGCAGTCGTCGTTGGTCGCGAAGCACTGATCCATCGCAGCGCTGCACGTGTCGAGCTGTGCGCACTCGCTGTCGATGCAGCCACCGTAGTCCGCCGAGCATTCGGGGTTGCCAGACTCTGCGCCGCAGGTGCCCGTGCCCACGGAGCTGCATTCGCTCGTGTCGCACACGTCTGGGCACGCCTCGCAGATCAGGCACTCCAGCACCGCGGTCCAATCGTCGACGCCACCCGGGTGCGCGTCCTCGCAGCACGACGAGCAATCCTCCCACGTGGTGTGCTCGTCGCAGTCGCTAGCGCCAGTGGGCGTGCTGGTCCACGTTTCCGTCGTTGTCCCGGTGAGCGTACCCGGGCTCGTGCCTGCCCCGGTGGCCGAGCCCGTGCTGGAGCCCGTGCCCGTACCGGAGCCCGTGCTCGTGTCGGTGGCCGAGCCCGTGCTCGTGCCCTGGGAACCCGTCTGCGTGCTCGTTCTGCCAACTTCGACACTACCACTGCACGCAGCGACCCCCAGCGCGGCCAAGGTACTGGCGCCGATGGTCCGAGGGTAGGTGAGGGAAGGTCTGCTCGTACGGGGACGGGGGGGCAGCCTGCTAAGGGAGGTCATACCTCATTATGGTATCTGGCAAACTGTCGAGCGCAATCTATGGATGCCGAGCGCCGCTACGCCGCCAAGCGCTTGGCAGCGCGGTCGAGGATCTCGAGGCAGCCGCTCAAGCTGTCGCAGGCGAAGAGCTCGCGGCGCAGCGCTGAGGCTCCGCGCAAGCCGCGCAGGTAGCCCGAGAGGTGACGGCGAGCGCGCTGCACGCCGTGGGGCTCGCCGCGTTCGGCAGCGCTGGCGCAAAGGTGCTCGCGGCATACGGCGATCCGCTCCTCTACGGTGGGCCCTGGCAGTTGCTCGCCGCGGTCGAGCAGCGCGCGGGCCTCGCGAAAGATCCACGGATGCTCGATGGCGCGGCGTCCCACCATGACCGCGGGGCAGCCCGTGCTCGCGAGCGCTCGGGCAGCGTCGTCAGCCGTGCGCACATCGCCGTTGACGACCACGGGAATGGAGACCGCCTGCTGCACGCGCGCCGCCCAGCGCCAATCGGCCGTGCCCGAGAGCCCCGCCCTGGCCGTGCGGCAGTGCACGGTGAGGGCGCGCACGCCCGCATCCTCGAGTCGGCGCGCCAGATCCACGATGGGCATCTGGGGCTCGTCGCCCGTGCCGATGCGGGTTTTGACCGTTATGGGCAGGCTGGCCCGTCGCACCACGCCCGCGACCATGGCCACCATGGCGTCGGGGTCGCGCAGCCAGCCAGCACCCGCGCCCCGAGACACAATGCGCCGCACCCAGCAGCCGCAGTTGATATCGATGAAGGCCGGCTCCGCGCGTTCGATGGTGGGCACGGCCTCGGCCAGGCGCTCGGCATCGGAGCCGTAGATCTGGATGGCCGTGGGCTGGTCATCAGCCGCCAAGTCGATCTTGCGCCGTGCCCTCGGGCAACCGCGCAGCAGCCCCTCGACGTTGACGAACTCGGTCACGCACAGCTCGGCGCCAAAGCGCCTGCACATGCGGCGAAACAGGACACCGGTCACATCCTCCATGGGCGCCAGAATGACCGGCTTTCCCTGGAAGAGGCTGTCGAAGGAGCGGCGCACGATGGCGGCCCCATAGGCGCTCCCGAGCAGTGCGACAACCGCTCTTGGGCATTTCGCGCTCCGCTGCGGGTCATCTTCGGCCAGCCCGGTAGCACAATCCCATCCGCATCGCTGACCCCAGTCTGGCGACCCGATGGGCAAGCTCACACTATCCGCGGGCGCACAGGCTCTGGCATGCTCAACGGAACATGCTCCCGAAACCGTCCGCCCGCGCTAGCGGCACCGCCCTCGCGTCGCTGCTCGCGACGGCCTGCCAGAGCCCACCGCCCGCCGCGGTCATCGTCGAGACACCGCTGCTCGCCCCAACCCAAGCGGATGCCGCGGCAACCCCTGCTCCTGCCGAGCCACCCGGCCCGGCCACGACCTCCACACCCGCAGAGCCCACTGCGGAAAGCGTCACCAAGCCTCCAACCCAGGCCGGCCCCCAGGCCCCTCCATCGGCGGAGATCATGAAGGGGCTCGAGCTCGCCACCCTGTGCGTGGGCGATCCGAAAGACGCAGCCTGGGTCCGCGCTGCCACCTGGCCCCCTGAGGAGCAGCCACGCAAAGAGACACCGTCGACGTGCTATCTGCCCTGGTCGGAAGGGGAATCGAGCCTGGGCTTTGCCTATCCCGCGGGCGGCTCCATCCACGTCGACGTCATCGACATGTCTGGCTGCGCCATGAGCCCACCTGCGCCCGAGCTCCTCACCCGCATGCAGTCGACCGACGTCCTGATGGTCCGGGTCGCCCACGGGCCGAGCGGTTTGCCGCTGCTGTCGATCCGCGTGCGGCCCCTGCTCGGAGTCGCCAGCGCTGGTTTCTCTCCCGAGGGCTGGGGCCCCTGGCGAACGGTGGTCCGCCGTTGGCGCATGGCCGAGCCTGTGTGGACCCTTCCCTTTGAGCGACTCGTGGGCGACGCCCCTCATCGCATCCAAATGGAGTTCACGCTCTGGAACGGCCCTGGCGGAGTCGAGCGCCGCCAAATCGTCGACATGGACTGGCCGGTGAGCTGCTGATCAGAGCCGTAGGGCTCGGTCGAGTTCGGCGTGCTCGAAGGCGCTGGCCATGCGATCCATCGCCGCGCGGCTCAGACCTTGTGCCCGCGCTTCCTTCCTCCAGCGCGACGTCGCCGCCGCCACGGCTCGGGCGACATCGGCGGCACGTTGCGGCGTCAGGCCGAAGTAGGCCGCCGCCGCGAGAACGGTTGTCAGAGAGCTTCGCGGATCGCGATCGTCGAGCGCCAGGGCGTGGACGCGCGGCCGCACATCCACCGGAACGGGGTTGAGGTCGTAGGCGGGCGATAGCACCCATCCTTCGGTGCCGCGCAACAAGCCGTGGTTGCGGAGGTGATCGTCCGTGTTCGTGACGAGCACGTTGAAGACCATGCGCCGCCACAGCTGCTCGATGTCGGTCTGCACTGCGGCGCCTTGCTGGCGAAGCCCGTCGGCGATCTCCAGGTAGCTGTGCCCCTCCTCTCGGTCCTGTGCGCCGATCAAGGCCATCGCCGAGAGAAAGGGCAGCCGCCTCTGGCCGGCCCGATCGAATCTGTGCGCGAGCAACACCGCCTGCCCCCCGACCGTTGTCAGCCTCGTCTGTTGGACCTTGATCCCAGCGGCAGAGGCCAGTCGGCAGGTCACGTGCTCCCAGGTGGTCACCGACCAGTCGTCGCCCACCGCGGGGAACTTGGCGATGAGCAAGGTTCCGTCCGTATCGAGCACCGAGGCCTTCGGTCGCGCTCCGCCGAGGCTCGAACCCGGCGCAAGCAGCAGCCGGAGCGCATCGTCGTCTCCCGGGTCGCGCTGCACTCGGTCCGATGCCGAGAGCAGCTCACCCAATCGGACGAGTGGGGGGACGGGCGTCTCCGACGCGGCCAGAAACGGTCCAGCGCCAGCTCCGCGGAAGCGAAGGGCGCCGTGCCGCGTCGGGTCGTGGACCCTCAGCAGGTAGTCGGCTTCGAGCAGCGTGCGATGCTCGCCGTCGAGCCGCGCCCGACGTGCCATCAGCGCCCGCCCCCAACGATCGGGTGCCGAGTCCGCGAGACCTGGAAACAAAGCCTGACCAGCGGCGGTGTGAAAGATGCCGCCTCCTAGCGGTAGGTACACGGGATCCAGCGAGAAGCGGCGTGGGTGCCGCAGCCACCCCTCGTCATAGGAGAACGAAGCGTTCTGCCGACCTCGGGTTGCGCGCATGAACAGCTGCCCCGCGTGGATGGGCGCGCCATCGAGATCGACGTACACCGCCACCTCGCTGTCGGTCATCGTTCCGGCTCCTCTGGCCGTCGCGGCGGCCGGACGCGCTGTGGCAGCCGTTCCTCGTCGAGGTCGAGCACGAAGGGGTCCACCGTGGCGTCCACGAGGTCGGCCAGTCGCTCCGTCATCCCGAGGATGAACACGACCGTCGCGTAGATGCCCATGGACACCTTGGGATCGCCTTGCTCCACGCGAGCGATCGTCTGTCGGGTGGTGAAGGCCCGTTCGGCCATCAGCTGCATGGTGATTCGCCGTCGCTGGCGCGCAGCCCGCAGGTCCGCGCCCAGCTTGCGCAGCGCTCGTCTGACCGGTAGCGGCAACGCGATCAGCGAACGGGATGTTTGCATAATGTAATCTGTATAGCACCTCAAAGTGTTTTTAAGTAACCCCAAGAACACTTTACGAGGTAGACCACGTATATGAGACGATGGGCAGTAGCTGAGCTTCGGGGACACGAGCTACTCCACTCGCGCTTCGCGCGGCAGGCATTGGTCGGCGTCAAAGACCCGACAGGCAGTAGCTAGCCACCCTCACGCCGCCAGCCGTTCCGCAGCGCGGTCGAGTATCTCGAGGCAGCCGCCCAGACTGTCGCAGGCGAAAAGCTCGTGGCGGAGCGCCGCCGCTCCGCGTAGGCCACGCAGGTAGCCGGACAGATGACGGCGGGCGCGCTGCACGCCGTGGGGCTCGCCGCGCTCGGCGGCGCTGGCGCAAACTCGCCCGCGACGATGGCCACCATCGGCCACCCAAACTCACTCTAAAAATGTTACAGTATGTTCGTGCTCGATTCCGATCCAAGGCACCTCCTCTACCTCGACCCGGCAGCCCTTGGCCGTGCCGTCGTCGAGCGGCCTGAGGACCAGTGGTTCGAGCGCAAGAGCCCCCGCATCGCGCCTCGCGAGCTGGCTGATGCACTCATCGGGCTGGCCAACGCCGAGGGCGGTGTAGTGGCTGTCGGTGTGTACGACGGTCGAGTCATCGGTATCGACGGCGTGCCCGCACGCCTGAGAAACGGCTGGCGCCAAGCGGCCGTGGATTTCGGCATCCCGCCCGTGCCCGTGCGGATGCACGAGGCCCCGTGCCAGGACGCCGAAGGGCGCGACCACCACCTGCTGCTCATCGAGGTCGAGCCGAGCCGGAGTGTGCACGCGAACCCGCGGGACGAGGTTTTGCTGCGCATCGGGGACGAGAATCGGCGCCTCGGCTTCCACCAGCGTCAGGAGCTGGCCTACGAGAAGGGACAGGCCTCGTTCGAGGCTAGCCCCCTGCCCAAGGGCGCCGCGCAGGCCCTCGACCGCGCTCTGCTCGGCAGCTACGCGGAGCGCTTGGGCCATCCCGATCCGCGGCGCCTGCTCGTGGCCCGCGGTCTTGCCGTCCCGAACGGCGCGCTCACACTCGGCGGGTTGCTGCTGTTCGGCGCGAATCCTCAGGCGCGCTTCCCCGAGGCCTACGTGCGCGTGCTCCGTTATCAAGGCACCGAGCGCGGCACGGGTGTGCGCCAGCGGTTGCTCGAAGACGTGCGCTGCGAAGGGCCGATCCCCACTGTCATCGAGGGTGCACGCGAGGCTGTCCAGCGGCTCCTGCCAGCCCGGCGAGCGCTCACCGCCGCGGGGCGCTTTCAGCGCCTGTCGCTCGTCCCGCAGGACGCATGGCTGGAGGGAGTGGTCAACGCCGTCGTCCACCGCTCGTACAGCGCGTCGGGCGATCACATCCGGGTGGAGGTGTTCGACGACCGGGTGGAGATCGAAAGCCCGGGACGCTTCCCCGGCCTGGCGGATCTCAGCGACCCGTTGGCGGTGCCGCGCTTCGCGCGCAACCCGCGCATCGCCCGGGTGTGCGCGGACATGGGCTTCGGCCAAGAGCTAGGCGAGGGCATCCGTCGCATGTTCGACGAGATGCGCCTAGCGGGCTTGGTTCCTCCCACCTACTTACAGACGGCCGGCTCGACCCGACTCGCGCTCCACGCCGAGCTGGCCAAGCCCGCAGCCGAGGCCGGGCTTCCACGGGGTGCCATGGCGCTGCTCGGGCATCTGCGCACCCAGGGCCCGACGGGGACTGGCGATTTGATGCGCGCGACCGGGCTGTCGCGACCGACGGTGCTGCGGCGGCTGCGTGGGCTCGAGAAGGCCGGTCTGGTCGAATGGCTCGGGCAATCGCCCAAGGATCCGAGCGCGCGGTGGAGCGCGAGCTGAGACGGGAGTCGAGCGCCAGCTCGCGCCGAACGCCCGCCCCTCAGCCTGCCCGCGTGGTCGCCAGCTCCTCGCACCCGTAGCGGCTGGCGGGCGCGGGCTCGGCCTCAGCGGTGAGCATCTCGCGCATGCGGGCCGTGAGCATGCGAATGACGCCCTCGGCGATCTCCACCTGCTCGTGCAGGATCTCGTAGAACTCCTCGCTGCCGATGCGGAGCAGCTCGGCGTCGGTCGCTGCCGTGGCGGTGGCGCTGCGCGGCGAGGCGTCGAGCACGGCCATCTCGCCAAAGGCCTCGCCCGAGCCCAGGGTGGCGATGGGCTCGTCGGCCTTGGTTAGCGCCACCTTGCCCGAGAGGATGACGAACAGCGCATCGCCCATCTCGCCTTCGGCAAAGATGCTCTCGCTCGCGGCGTAGCTCTCTTCGGTCGCCACCCGAGCCATGGGCGCGAGGTCCTCGCCCGATACCTGCTCGAAAAGCGGTGCGGTCTTGAGAAAGAGGATCTTCTCGACGGTGGAGTGCATTGCGGTCTCCTTGCCATGGCGGTCATCGAGCCGAGCGAGCGCGGCGCGGGCGTGCGCCGCCACGGTGGCATCGGGGTCGTCCGAGAGCGCGACCAGGTGCTCGCGCGCGAGCTCGGGACAGACGGCGGCGAGCGCGTGGATCCCCCCCTCCCGTACCAACGGCGAGGGATGCTCGAGCGCCTCCAGGCCGAGCTCGCGGGCGAGGGGATCGCGCTTTTCGGTCAGCGCGTGTAGCCCCAGCAGGACCACGTAGGGGTTGGGGTGGTCGCAGCGGCGGCGGATGAGCTCCTCGATGGGCGGGATCCGCGGCACGAGATCGCCCGCGCTCTGGAGCCGCTGGGCGATGGGCGCATCGTCCAGAAACGGCATGAGCTGCGGCCGCAGCGCGGGATCGAGCATGGTGTCCAGGACCTCGAGCGCGTTGGCCCGTCGGCGGGGATCGTCGATCTTGCCGCGCAGAAGCTTGAGGGTGCGGCGGTGGTAGCGAAGCTCCAGCACCCGCAGCAGGCGCCGAACGCTGCGCAGGTAGCGGAACTGGGTGTGCTCGGCGAGCAACCGACTCTCGTAGCGCGCGCGAAGGGCCTCCCACCCGGCCAGGTTGCGGTAGCCGTCCTTGATCTCAGCCTCGACGAGCTTGGCGATCCGCTCGACCGGCTCGGGGGGAAGCTCGAGGGCGTGGCGCAGCTTGGCCATGGCCGCGTACACGCGCAGCCGCAGGTGGCTATCGGGCAGCCAGCCGTGGCCCCGCAGCTTGGCGTAGGTCTGGGGCGAGCGGATGCGGCCCACGATGCGCGGGATCTCGAGTCGCACCGAACGCGGCACGCGTAGATCGGTCAGTAGGGCGAGCAGCGGATCCACCGAGGGCAAGCCAATGGCCACCAGCGCGGCGCTCGCCGCCAGGCGGCAGCTCGAATCCTGCAGCTGCTCCACCAGGTCGGCGACGAGCCGGGGATCGGCCACGCCCTTGCACGCGCCGAGCGCCGCCCGCCGCACCTTGGCCGAGGGGTCGCCGAGCAGCCGACGCAGCGGTCTATAGGCACCCTGGCCGAGCCCGCGCAGCACCCGCGCGGCCTCGACGCGCTGCTTGGGGCTTCCCTCGAGCAAGCTCGAAAGCCGCGCGCCGCCCGCGATCTGACCCTCGATGCCGCCGTGGCGCATCAGCCCGACGAGCGCAGCTACTCGCACGGGGCGGCGGGGGTCATCGAGGAGCTCGACCAGCGCGCCCACGGCTTCGTCGCCCGCCATGGCCGCGTAGGCGGACACCGCCACCTTGCGCACGGCCGCGTGGCTATCGCCGATGCGCTGGCGAACGAGCTCCGCGTCGGCATCCGGCAGGGCGGCCAGCCGCTCGACCGCTGCTGCGCGCACGTCCGGATCGGGGCTGTGGACCAGCTTCTCCACAGCGGCGGCGATCTCGGGCGAGCGATCGCTCTCGAGCTGCTCCAGGGCCGCGAGGGCAAAGCGCGGGTCGCCGCTTTCCAGCGCTGCCAAAAGGGCGTGCCGCGCCTCGGAGTCGAGCACGAACTCGCCGTCGAAGGCCAGGCTCCCCCGCGCGCTCAAGGTGGACCGAAGCGTGCGCAGGTAGCGCCGCTTGACCAGCGGGATCACCGCCAGCCAGGCCACCACCAGCGCGGCCACCAACCAGGACAGCTGGTGCACCGCGGGATAGACCAGCGGCGCCCCTACCAGCAGCACCACCCCGCCCGCGCCATAGGAAAGCGGCTTGATGACCGCGTCCAAAAAGGCCCGCGTGCGCGCCTTGGTGCTCGCGGGAAAGGGCACGTACAGGGCCTGCAGGGTGGTCTCGTGAATGGTGTACTGAAAGCCGTTGTCGGCGAACTTCATCACCGAGGCGAGGGCCAGATGGGGCATCCCCAGCAGCGCGGCGCTGGACGCGCCGAAGACCGTGGGCATGACGCTCATCCCCCAGCCCACCCCAAAGCGGCGCAACAGCCGCGGGGTGACGACGATCTGAAAGACGAAGGAGGTGATGCCCGTGGCCGCGTAGAACAGGCTGAAGAACTGCGCCAGGGCGTCCTCTCGGTAGGTGTTGCGGGCGATGACCTTGAACTGGTAGTCGCCCACCGTCAGCGCGGCGAAGGCCAAGAGCGTCATCAGCCCCAGCGCTTGCACGTAGCGGTCACGCAGCACTGAGCGCGGCTTTTGCTGGCTGCTGTGCGCGGGCGCTGGGGTGGCTTCGGCCCGCGGCTCGCGACGCAGGACGATGGCCACGGCGGCGATGGCGACCATCATGCCGACCAGCACGAACAACAGCTGCGCCGTGCCGATCGCACGCACCAGCGCGCCCGCCGAAAGGCCGATGACGATGACGCCCAACACGCGCGCCGCGCCAATGGTGCTGAACAGCCGCTTGGCCGAGCGAGCGTCGTGCAGATCGTTGGCCAGCGTCCAGAACTGCACGATGAGCAGGTTGGCCACCACCTCGGACCACACGTAGAAGACCGGGTAGACCCAGTGGGCCTTGAGCTGCACCAGCACCCACACGCCCAGATAGGTGGCGATACCCACCGAGCAGGAGGCCGCGATCATCTTGTGTCGCGCGATGCGGTCGGCAAAGCGCCCGTAGACGACCACCGTAATGGCCGAGGCAATGCCGTACAGCACGAACATCCAGGGCAGCGCGTCGATGGAGTAGCGGCTGAGAAACAGCGTGTCCCGCACGGTGCGGCCGAGGATGAACACCGCCGAGGCGAGCAGCAGGTGGGCGAACAGCAGCGCGGTGCGCCGCCCTTCCCCCGGTCGGATCATCAGCATGGCGGCCAGCCGCCGCTGGCCCGTCTGCTCGGTGGAGGCTTCGGCTGCGCTCGTCACCGCTCCTTGCTCGCTGCTTGCCCGCTCCGCCGTTGCGCAGAGCAGAACTCGTAGCAGACCATCGCCCATTGCGCGCGCGCCCGCAACCGTCCGCCGCGTGGGCTCGGCGGTCGGAGGGCGCAGGCGCTGTAGCCAAGCGGTGCGCGCTTGGGTGGGGCGGCCGCGGCTGTGGTTGCGGTTTTGCGCGCCGAGTAGCGTGTGGCATCATGACGGAGACATCGGTCGGAAAGGAGTGCGCCGTGACATCGCGAGTTTCCCCCTGGATCTTCCCTCTTCTGGCGTTGGCTACAGCTTGCGGCAGCAGCGACGAGACAACGGACGGCACGGGGGGCAGCGCGGCTAGCGGTGGCTCGGGCGCAGCCGCGGGCTCGGGCGGCGCAGCGGGCTCGGGCGGCACCGCGGGCTCGGGCGGCACGGCGGGCTCAGGCGGCGGTTCGAGCTGCTTCGATCCCACGGGCCAGCAGGGATCGGCCACGGTCGAGCTCGTTGGCACGGCCGAGACCCTGGACGAAAAGCAAGGCACGGCCCAGAACCAAACGGAGGGCGGCTCCTTCCGATCGCTGTCCGTCGACCCGCGCGGCGTGCTGGCCCGCGGTCCCTGCGGCACGGTGGCGGTGCTGCTGCGCAACAAGACCGTCGGCGGCGGCGATCCCACCTCGCTCGACTTCGTCGACCTCACGGGCGGCGCGACCGCCCCGGAGGTGGTGGAGGAGGACTCTGCCGACTCGTTTGACGCAGCGCTGCTGTTCGACGACGACTGCACCCCCATCGCGCTGCGCAGCTCGACCACCGAGAGCTACGTCGAGTACGTGCGCCAGGGGGCCGACCAGTGGCTCGCCACCTCGCTCGAGGTCGACCTGGCGAGCGTGCTGGGCGACGAGCCGTCGAGCCTGAGCCATCTGTGGGGCCAGAGAGCTGGCGACGACCAGCTGCACGTGCTGGCGATGGCCACGGTGGGCGGCGAGCAGAAGCTGCTTCACGGCTGGCGCTCGAGCGCCGCGGCGAGCGACTGGTCCTTCGAGGCCGCCCCCGTGCCTGAGGCCACCGAGCTACATCAGGTGCGCGTGGGGCCGAGCGGCAGCTTGCACGCCTTGTTCAAGACGACCGAGTTCCCCTGCGACGAGACGTGCAACGTCGATCTGTACTACGGCGAGCTCGCCTCTGGCGAAGCGAGCTGGGCCGTGGAGACGGTGCAGGCGGGCAAGTGGGGCGATCCCAACGACGAGTACGCCGACGACCCGTCCATGGTCATCGACGCCGACGGCAAGCCGTGGATCGCGGCTACCTACGTGACGCGCGCCATTACCGGCTCCCACATCTCGAGCGAGCTGCGGCTCTACGGCCAAGCCGCCGAGGCGTGGTGCGGCGAGACGGTGGTGGGTCAGTCGGACGGCTACCAGGGCGGCGACGGCGACGCCTTCACGGGGATGCGCCCCAACCTGGCCGTGGACCAAAGCGGGCGCTTCCACGTGGTCTTCAGCGACATGGCCCAGTGGCACGACGACAATAGCTGGGCGAACAACGTAAACGGCCAGGTTCGCTACGCCGTGCGCAGCGGCACGCAGTGGACGGTGACCACGTTCTACGAGCAGGACGGCCAGACCGTGAGCCCCCAGCCCCTCTACGGCATCGACCTCTCGCTGCTGGCGGTCGCGCCCGACGGCAGCGCCATCAACGTGGTGGCCGTCGAGAGCGAGTGGGACACCGATTCGATCTACAACGATACCGCCATGCCGCTCACGCTGCGCACGCTCGCCTGGCGCGCCGACGTCACCCTTCCGTAGCGCGGGCGCGGCTCACTTCGGAGGCGTGACCTCGATGCGCTCGGCCCGTCGCGCGCTGGCGACCAGCACCCGAAAGCGGATCCCCTCCCACTCGACCACGTCGTCCTCGACGGGCACGCGCCCGAGCAGATCGGCCACCAGGCCGCCCAGCGTCACGAAATCGACCTTCTGATCGAGCCCGAGCACCTTGAACAGCTTGCGGGTCTCGGCTCGACCGCGACAGACCAGGCTGCCGTCGGGCCGCTTGACGATGAGCTGCTCGACCCGGTCGGTCTCGTCCTCGATCTCGCCTACGATCTCCTCGAGCACGTCCTCGAGGGTGACCACGCCCTGGGTGCCGCCGTACTCGTCCACCACCACCGCCATGTGCTTGCGCCTTTCCTGGAACAGGCGCAGCGCTTGGTCCAGCGGCTTGGACTCGGGCACCACCAGCAGCGGGGTGACGAGCTCGGTCCAGTCGATGGGCTGGTCGGGGGCCTGCTGGATGCGAAAGAGCAGCTCCTTGACCAGCACCACGCCGCTGACGTCGTCCAGGTCGTTGGTGGGCGTGAAGGGAAAGCGGCTATGGCCGCTCGCGCGGATGGTCTCCAGGTTCTCCTTCAGGCTGTGGCTGCCCGATAAGTAGGCCACCCCTCCGCGCGGCACCATCACGTCGTGCACGCTCAGCTCCCGCAGGCTGGCCGCTCCCTCGATGAGCTGCGCCATGCGGGGCCCCACCACGCCCTCGGCTCGGCCAAGCGCCGCCAGCAGCCGGATCTCCTCGATGGAGGTCACCGGTCGCTTCTCGGCGCGCCGCATCAGCAGGCTGGACAGCCAGCTCGTGACCCAGATGATGGGTCGGAGCACGGTGATGAGCGCGCGCACGCCCAGGGTGACCAGCACGGCCAGGCGGTTGGCAAAGGTGACCCCTAGGGTCTTGGGGATGATCTCGGTGAACACCAGCACGGCCACGGTGAACACCACCGAAAAGATCCAAACCGGGGAGCCGGGAAAGGTGTCGTTGTAGCTCGAGCCCGCCACGGCGGTGCCCGCGGTGTGGGCGACCGTGTTCAGAATCAGGATGGCCGCGATCGGCTTGTCGATGTCGCGCTTGAAGCGGCGCAGGATGCGACCCGCGCGCGAGCCACCCCGAATGAGCGCCTCGACCTGCGCGGGTCGAACGCTCAGCAGGACCGATTCGGCGATGGAGCAGAGAAACGAGACCAACAGGGCGGTGGTGACGGCCAGGACGAAAACGAGCGATGCAGGCATGTTCTCCTTCGCGTGGCGCTCGCGAGCAGCATCCCCCCAAACAGCCCGCAGCAGCTCCGACGCCATTCAAGCCTACCATTGCCGAGCCGAGCAGCGCGATAGCCCTTGCTGTCGCGTGGGCGCTTGGGATAACAGAGCGGCTTTGTCATGGGAGCTTCGATGTCCGAGCAACCCGATCCCCGCAGCCGTCCGATCGCCGACATCCCGGGCCGGGAGGTGCCCCCCACGGTCCTGGCCGGCTTTTGCATGGGCACTGCCGACGTCGTGCCGGGCGTTTCCGGGGGCACTATGGCGGTGGCCCTCGGCGTCTACCACCAGCTTTTGGCGGCCATCGCGTCGGCCAACGCTCGGGCCGCCCGCGCGCTGCTCGGCCTGAGGCTGCGCGAGGCCTTGGGCGTCGTGCACTGGCGCTTTTTGCTCAGCCTGGTCTCGGGCATCGCCCTGGCCGTGGCCGTCATGGTCAAGGTGGTCCGGCTGCCCGAGCTCATCGTCGAGCAGCCCAAGTATGTCTACGCCGTGTTCTTCGGCCTAGTGCTTGCCTCGACCATCGCCCTGGCGCGCCACATCGGTCGCTGGAGCATCTGGCGAGGGGCGGCCCTAATCGCGGGCGCGGCGCTCGGCTTCGGCGTCGTCAACCTGGTGCCGACCAGCACGCCCGACCACGCCCTGTTCGTCTTTCTGTGCGGTGCCGTGGCCATTTGCGCCATGCTGCTGCCGGGCATCTCGGGCTCGTTCATCCTGCTCATCTTGGGAAAGTACGCCTACGTGCTGGCCGCAGTCGGCCATCTCGACATGCGGGTGCTGCTGCCCTTCGGCTTCGGCTGTCTGGTGGGCATCTTGAGCTTCTCGCGGCTGCTCAACTGGCTGCTCAATCGCTGGCACGACACCGTGTTGGCCGTGCTCATCGGCCTGCTCTTCGGCAGCTTGTGGCGCATCTGGCCGTATCAGCACCTGACCACCGAGATCGTGCGCGACAAGCCGCGCGTCGTGGCCGCCCAGCCCTTCCTGCCCGAGGGCCTGGAGCCCAGCGTCCTTTTGCTTTGCGCGGGCGGCGTGGCCTTCGTGCTGGCCATCGAGTGGTACGCCGCGCGTCGCCGCCGCCGCGAGGCCGAAGCCGACGCCGCGCACGAGACCGCTTGAAGGCCGGCTCGGGCGCAGTATGATTCGCGCCTGGCGCCTGGGCGCGCTGCGTCCGCTGCGCACGGGAGGAGAACCATGGCAAAGCGAATCGGTGTGTTGTTGTCGGGCTGCGGCTACCTGGACGGCGCGGAGGTCCACGAGGCCACCCTGACCCTGTACTTCCTGGACAAGGCGGGCGCGGAGGTCATCGCCATGGCGCCCGACAAGGCGCAGGCCGACGTGGTCGATCACAACAAGGGCGAGCCGACCGACGGGACGCGCAACGTGCTTGCCGAGGCGGGCCGCATCTCCCGCGGCAACATGCGCGACGTGGCCACGGTGAGCGCCGACGAGCTGGACGCGCTCGTCATTCCTGGCGGCTTCGGCGCCGCCAAGAACCTGTGCACCTTTGCCTTCGACGGGCCTGAGTGCAGCGTAGATCCGGGCGTCCGCAAGCTCATCGAGGCCGTGTACGCCCAGAAAAAGCCCATCGGCGCGCTGTGCATCGCCCCGGCCCTGGTCGCCAAGGTGCTCGGCGATCGCGGCGTCCAGGTGACCATCGGCACGGACGCGGGTACGGCCGCGGCCATCGAGAAGATGGGCGCCAAGCACCACAGCCGTCCGGTCGAGGACATCGCTGTGGACGAGCCGAACCGCGTGGTCACCACCCCGTGCTACATGCTGGGCCCCGGTCCCGCCCAGGTCGGCGCGGGCATCGAGAAGCTCGTTGCCCAGCTCATGTCCTGGCTCTGAGAGGGTGTCTCCCGACAGCCCCGAGGTGCGGCGCGAGCGCGGCAGGCCCACGGCGACCATGGATCGACTCGGCCATGGCCTGGCGCCGCTCAGCCTGATCCCGCGCCACCTGCTCGGGGTGCTCAAGGAGGTTGCCCGCCACCTGTTGCGGCGGCCCGTGGTGGGCATCTGCGCGGTGGCGCGCACGTCGGGCGGCGAGATCCTGCTCGTGCGGCGGGCGGATGTGAACGCCTGGGCGCTTCCCGGGGGGACGCTGGAGTGGGGCGAGCAGCTCTCCGAGGCGCTGCCGCGCGAGGTCGTCGAGGAGACGGGCGCGACGTGGCTGCGCATGGGCCCGGTGAGCGGCATTTACTCGCGGCCCGATCGCGACCCCCGCTTTCACGCCGTGACCATCTGCGTCTGCGCCGAGGTGGCCGGTCCGCTTCGGGGTCCTGGCAATCCGCTGGAAATCCGGGAAGCGAAGCTCTTTGCGCCGAGCCGGCTGCCCGAGCGCTGGGCCATGGGCATGCGCGACATGCTCGATGACGCCCTCGTAGAGCGCGACGCGCCCATCTTGGAGTAGCGGCTCGTGTTTGTCCGGCTCAGGCTGTCGGCGCTGATGCTCGGTGCGCTTGTAGGCGCCATCGCGCTGCTGGCCGCTCTGGCGGGAAGGGGCTGCTGTGCGGCGAACCGAGGCGGCGATCGAGTTGGCGCCGAGCCCGAGCCGGGCGACGCGGCCACCGACGGCGCAGCACCCGATGGTGCGAGCTCCGGCTCGACCGCGACGGCAAGCTCGACGGCAGCGGCCACGGCGTCATCGGCGGTGCCCACGGCGAGCGAGGCTCCAAAGCCCGTGATCCCCACCGCTAGCCCCGAGGAGCTGGCCGCCTGGCAGCAGTGCGCCATCGAGCGGCAGCGGCTGCTCGACCAGCCCTCGCTCGAAGGCGCGCCCAGCTACGAGCAGAATCGGCTGCTGATGGCCCGAGTGCGGGGCCGTACTCTGCTCTGGCGGCGAGCGCCCACGTCGGACTCGCGCGCCTTGGAAAAGCGCGTAGCCAAGGGCGAAAAGACGCTCCGCGCGGTCCGCGGCGTGCTCCGCAGCCACCGCCGCGCCCGGGTGCGACGGAAGATCCTGCTGCGCGAGGGATACCTCTGGTCCGACCAGCCCGAGCTCGCCTTGGCGCTGGTCGAGCAGGTGGGCCTCACCCACTTGTTCCGGGAAAAGACCCTGCATCTGGAACGAGGCGCCGACCGCTACATTCTCGAGCGCGTGGGCCGCACGCGCTATCTGCCCGAGCGCTACCTCTATCAAGACGGCGCGCTGGCGGGCGAAACGGCCGAGATCCTCCACGGCGACCGCGTTGCGGCCCACGCCGAGGACCTCGCTGGGCCCCTGCACATCGATCTGGACGACGCTCAGCAGCAGGGCAAGTTCGACCGGCTGCGCCCCGTCCACCTGACCGAGCAGGCCCTGGTGGCGGAGCTGCGCTATGGCCCCGAGACCTGGGTCCCCGCCGTGCTCGGGCTGGACGGCGCGCGGGCCCGGGTTCACTGCGAGGTGCTCACCGCGGAGCTCGCCGCCAAGAAGAAGGCCTTCGTGGTCGACGACGGGCTGCGACGGCGCGCCATGGCGCGGCTGCGCGAGGTCGTGCTGGACATGGTGCGCGAGCAGATCCCCTTTGATGCCGACCGCAACCAGGAAAACGGCTTCATGCGCCGCGGCTGGAAGCGGGCCTACTTCAACGGCTGGAAGCGGTTTACCCTGCGCGACAAGAAGTACGACGTCTACAGCCCCGAGGGCCAACCCATCCCGCCCCAGGTATGCATCGACTTCATCATCGACACTTGGGAGCGGGCCGCGGGACGGTGGTACCAGCCGCTCGCGGGCTCGCCGCCCAAGCCGCAGCCAGGCATGACCGAGGGGCCGATCGACTTTGCTCAGCTGGGGCTGCGCAATCGTCGCAGCGTGGCCGACTTCGTCGAGCTCACCAAGGCGCACCCCGAGCTGTTCGAGGTCTGGGACATCCCCAAGGAAGAGTGGATCCGCTTCGAGGACCGGGAGCGCTTCTTCCGCCATCTGGCCGAGCGGGCCGACCAGATCCGCGAGGGCGACATGCTGATCATCAAGGGCTACAAGGAGGGAGGTCGGCCCCACTACCACAGCTTGGTGGTGCTCGAGACCGATCCCGTCTCGGGCGTTCCCGTGCGGGTAGCAGGAAACGCCGTGGTGCCGCGGGCGCAGACCCTGGAGGGCGTGATGCACATCTCGCCCAAGCGCTCCATCCGCCACCGCATCCGCCTGCGCAAGCCCCTGCTCGGACACGTGGCCGCCAAGGCGCCGCCCGACGCACCCTGACGTCGGGGGCCAGCCTCAAGGGGCGATAACGCCGATGCCGATGCGCTTGCGCAGCAGGCTGCAGCGGCCCGCCGTGAAGAAGACGATGAGCTCATCCATGCGCTCGGTGGCCCGGTTGGGGTCCTCCAGCTTGAGGATGGCCTCGGCCGCCCGCAGGTCGTTGGCCAGCAAAAGGCCCGTGCAGGCCGCGGTCCGATCCACCCCCTGAAGCCAGGTGGCCAGGACGGTGCGGCCGCCCTGCTCGACGAAGCGCGTGAAGCAATGGCGCAGGCGCTCGACTGCCGCGGGCTCGAGCAGCGGGCCGATCGAGTGGGCGATGGGCTCGACCCGCTGCTTGATGTCCTCGGTCATCGGCAGCCCGGGGTTGCCCAGCATCAGCGCCGCCAGAAACAGGTCCTCGAGCTGGCGCAGGTTACCGACCAGCCTGCCCAGGATGTGCTCGCGGCGATACCAGCACAGGTGCCTGCCAGCCATGAAGGCCAGCTCCTTGCCCGCGTGTCCCATGAAGGCCTGGCGGCCGAGGCGCGTGGAGGGCTTGGGGCTCAGCACCAGCTCTGCCATGCCCGGGTAGTCGGGCGCCACGGTGAGCCTGGGCACGGCCAGGCCCAGAAAAGCCGATGCCCAGGCAAAGCAGCGCACCGCCTCGAGCTCGGACTTGTGCGGATCGATCTCGCCGTCGGCCACCTCCGCACGCGCCCTGTTGCGCAGCGCGGCGAGCTGCCCGAGCACCACGGCCGGGGCCACCTCCGCCAGGATCTCGCCCGTGAGCCGGTCTTGGTCCGGGTGGGTGAGCAGCTCGATCCACTCGTCCTTGTTCACCGCCCGAGCCGGGTGGACGATGTCCTCTGAGACGTACTTGGCGTGAGCGGCGTGCTCCTGGTCGTTGGCCTCGCCGAGGTAGACCAGGGTGTGGGCGATGCACCAGCGACGATCGAGGTCGTCCACCCGTTCCAGCGAGTTGAACAGCGCGCGCAGCAGCCCGATGTCGCGCGGGTCGGCGCGCAGCAGCCGATGGATCTCGGCGGGGTCGCCGCGGGTGGGGCGAGCGGGCGGTATGACCTCCTGGCCTCCGCTTGCCGGGACCAGCCGGTTGATCGAGGGGGGCTTGGCCGCTGCGTCCGCGGCGGGCTGCTCGGCAGAAGCCTCGGCTGGGCTCTCGTCCGTGCTGCTCGGCGCCGCCTGGCTTTCGAGCGCCTGCTGCAGCTCGGCCACCTGCGCTTCGAGCTGGCGGCTCGCCTCTCTGAGCTTGGCGTTTTTCTGCGTCAGCTCGTCGTTGCGTCGCTCGACCGCGGCGATGCGGCGCTGCAGCGCTTCCAGCCGGGGGTCGCCCGAGGGGGCCAAGGGCTCGATGGGCTCCGACGGGGGCGCGGCCTCGCCAGCTTCGTCGCTGCGATCCAGCACCTGCAGGCTGTGGCGGGCTTCGTAGGCGGCGGTCAGCGCCTGCTCGATCTGCTCGGCGCGGGCGCGGTTCAGGCCGTACAGCTCGGCCGCCGTGACGAGCTGCTTGCGCTCCTCTGCGGTGATGACCCCGTCCCAGATCACCTCGGCGACCAGCTCGGCGTACTTCGTCTCCGCGTCGCTGCTCTCCACGCTGGAGGGCGCAGCGGCCGGCTCGAACTTGGACGTGTCGTGGACAAAGGAGTCGTCGCTCATCAGGGGCCCTCCCAGGGAAACCGCCACACCGAGCCCCCAGTCTCGCAGGCGGCGATGGTCTCGACAAGAGGGCGCAGCGTTTGGAGCGTGGTAAAGCTCTAGGAGGCTGGCCCCGTGGCGGAATGGCAGACGCAGTGGGCTTAAAACCCACGGACCCTCATGGTCATCCCGGTTCGATCCCGGGCGGGGCTACCGACGATCGTGGACCGCTCGACACCGCGAGCGAGCTAGCCCTGGCGCGGCGTTCGTCTCCGGGGCATGCTTGGCGCGAGACGGGTGAGGTTTGGCTCGCGGGTTGGAGTGAGGAGCGGAGCGATGACGCGCAACAAGCTGGCATGCTGGCTCGCCGCCGTGCTGGGGCTGTCCCTGGGCGGCTGCAACGGCCCTGATTGGGAGCAGATCTGCGACGAGTTCAAGGCGATCGCCTCCGAGTGCAGCAGCAACACGCAGAGCGCGGCCTGCAACCCGGACGCCTACGAGGAGTGCGGCAACGAGGAGGACATCGCCGCCAAGTTTGAGCAGTGCAACGCCATCGGTGCCAGCGACTGCCCGGGCTGGGCGAGCTGCTTCTTGCCTGATGGCTTGCCCGAGTGCGTGGAGTAGGGGCGAGCGCTCGTCCGAAGCGACAAGGGGTACCTGGGATCGGGCACGGCGTTCAGCCGCCAGGCTCTCGAGCCGAAGCGGCCGACCAAGCGGCCATCTGCATGGCGTCGAAGGAGAGAAACTCGGGCGGCTGGCCCACCATGCGGCCGAAGACCACGGCGCTGGCCAGGTGGATCGCGTCGAAGCCTCGTAGGGCGTGGCGTTCCGCCATCTCGCCCGCCAGGTCGGCGACCTCGGGGGTCAGCTCGACCACCAGCAGCGCGGGGAAGTCCCGATTCAGATCGCGCACCGCGCCGCGCAGCTCGGTAGCCGTCAGTCCGCCCTCGCGCTGACGACGAGCGAAAGCGGCTCGGGCCTCGGGGTAGGCTACCCGCGAGCTGACCACGCGCTCTGCTGCCCGCACAGACTGCCGTACCTGGTCCGAGCCCGCCTCGGCGACGTACAGCTTCACCAGAGCGCTGGTGTCCAGGTACAGGCTCACCTCCGATCCTCGCACACGGCGTCAGCTACGGGCGCCCCGCGTACCTCGGGCGGTTGCTGGCTGCCCTGAGGCTTGCCGCCCGCCCAGGAAACCCGCCCCGCGCGGACGAGCTCCCGCAGCAGATCGTCGACCTGGTGCTCGCGATAGGGCACGAGCAGCGCCACGGGACGGTGCCGATCCGTTACCGTGATCGTCGTGCCTTGCCGCACGCGTCGCAGCGTTGCGGTGAGGTGGTTCCGCAGGTCCCGGATCCCCATGCGATTGCCCGCTTCTGCGCCTTGCTCGCTCATGGCTACATTTTAGCGCAATGTGGCTACACGTCAAAGCGCCTGAGCGGCAGTTCCAGAGGCTGGTGCGTCCCAGCCCGAGGCGGAACGAAAACAGCCCGAGCTTGGGGCTTGCTACCGTAAACCTGGGAATGTGCTGGTTTCGCTTGATTCTAGGAATGCGTTCCGTATTCTCTGAGTAATCAACCGGAATCTATTCCTATCTAGTTCGTGACATGGCGCTGGATCTTCTCGAAGACTTGAGTCGTAGGGCCCGGCAGACGGGACACCGACCGTTCCGCAGGTACCTGCTCGAGCGGCACGGCTTCAGAAACCGCTGCACCATCATCATCGGCCCTCGGGGAGTCGGCAAGACCACCTGCATGCTGCAGCTCCTCGGCGACGCCATGGCGGTCCCGGGGCAGAAGGGGCTGTACGTTCAGGCCGATCACGTTGCCCTGGGGGACACCGCGCTTTTCGACGTGGCCCTGGAGTTCCAGCAGCTCGGCGGGACGCTGCTGTGCATCGACGAGATCCACAAGGCGTCGGACTGGGCTCGGCAGCTCAAGAGCATCCTGGACACCTTCCCGGAGCTGCGCATCCTCGCATCTGGCAGCTCGGCCCTGCGGCTGTACGAGGGCAGCCTGGAGCTGAGTCGTCGGGCCCTGCTTCGCTCGATGCAGATCCTATCCCTGCGGGAGTTCATCGCGCTGAGCACTGGCCTTCGGTTCCCGTCCGTTGCGTTGGAGGAGCTACCGGTTGGTCACGAAGAGATCGCCCAAGAGATCGCAACGGGGATGCAGAAGGCCGGGCACCGAATCATGGCAGTCTTCAAGGACTACCTGCAGAACGGAAGCTGCCCGCATTTTTTGGAGTTCGAGGATCCAGCCGACTACCTGAGCACGGTAGAGCAGAACGCCCGCACCATCATCGAGTCCGATCTCCTCGCGGTCCGCCCGAACCTCACGGGCGCGGCGGTTCGACGGCTGAAAAAGCTCCTGTCGGTGGTGGCGGCCTCGGTCCCTTTCAAGCCCGACCTGAAGCACCTGGCACGCCTGGTCACCGTGGCCGACGAGCGAACCCTCAAGGGCTACCTCGAGCTCCTCGCACACGGCGGTCTATTGCGCATGCTGCCAGCTGCAGGGCGCGGGCTCCGCCCCATGGAGAAGCCGGAGAAGGTGTACCTGTTCGACCCGAGCCTTTGCCATGCCCTGGCGCCCGGGCGCGTGCCCGACCTCGGCAACCTCCGCGAGACCTTCCTGGCGGCAATGCTCTCGGCGGACCACCGCCTCGCCGTGCCCAAGCGAGCCGACTTCCTGGTCGACGACTCCCTCACCCTCGAGGTCGGCGGCCGCAAGAAGACCTCCCGCCAGCTCGAGGGCCAGCCCAATGCCTACCTGGCGCTCGACGACCTCGAAATCGGCACTCGCCGCCGCATCCCGCTGTGGCTATTCGGGTTCTTGTATTGATTCAGATGAAGCCAGGAATCCACATATCCAAGATCTGGCTCGATGACGATGTCATCGAGCTCAGGATAGCCGTGTCGGACGGAAGCTCGCTCTTCTCGAACCGGGTGTACGTCGGGCATTCGGCGCTCGCGGAGGCCGTAGCTGGCCTCGACCTGTTCAAGGACCAGCTCCATGGGGGCCTACACGATCTGCGATTCGGCGAGCTCGGGCCCGAGTGGGCGAACGGCGCCTTCCACGCGCGGTTCCACTTCCCAAGTCCGGGAAGGCTCTACGTTACCTGCGAGCAGGAATCGGACTTCGAAAAGTTCGGGACAAAGACGGTCGCAAGCAGGGCCAAGATGTACCTGAAATCCGAGCCCGCCCTCTTGGACCGCTTCGTTGCAGAGCTACAAGCCGTCTCCTCAGGCGCCAGCGAGGAGGCTCGTCTCGAGGCGATCTAACACGCCGCTGGAGCCCACAGTCGCCTCCGTCGGCCCTTCGGACCTCCCTCACCACGTGCGCCCCAGCGCGCGGACGTTGGGCAGACCTCGATCTTGGCGCGAGGTAGTGCACTTGATAAAAGATCAACCTCTACTACCTTACTCGGCGGTTCTGCGTCGTCGTGGCGTTCGACAGCGCAACGAAGACAATAGTCGTGACCGCATGGAGGAAAAAATGAGGCGCTGCGTCGAATGTGGTCACCGAGGCCTCGATAAGGCTGAGGAGCAACTGAACTTCAATGATGTCGCTCTCGTGGAAGGTGTAGTCTATACCTGCCCAGAGTGCGGCGAGAGGTACGAAGGATTTCGGAAGGTAGAGGAGCTCAGCAAGGCGGTAGCGCATCACCTCGCGCGCGCGGCCGAACGCCTCGGCCCTGCGGAGATCCGCTATCTTCGCATGTACCTTGGCTATTCGAGCACCGACTTTGCTCGCTTTCTCGGCGTGGCTATCGAGACGGTTTCCCGATGGGAGAGCAAGACCAACGCCAAGCCCATGAAGCTCGCCACAGAGAAGTGCCTGCGGTTTTTGGCTCTTAACGAGCAACCGATCCGTGACTACGGCTTGGACGAGGCGGGGACACTGGAGAAGAGGTCACCGCCCCCACTGTTTCGAAACCGAAGGGGATCGTGGGTTGCGGCGTAGGCGGCCCAACCAGCCGCTGCTGCCGACCGCGCCTCACGCAGCGGCAGAACGGCATGATGTTGAACAAAATCGGAAACTGAGGACGATTTTCGCATGTTCTTCTCGCAGCGCAAGGGCCTTCGCCCGTCAAAAAAACTACTCCAATTGGAGGCGGTGGATCAAGAGCTCAGGAACGCCTTGTGGAGCTACTTTCACGAATACTTCCTGCGGAACTATCGAGGACGAAACAACTTTCCGCACGGCCCACTTCCGGTTGTCCGCGGCTCAAACATGGAGTCGTTCTTTGTGGCACTGTGGAATTCGTATTTCAAGAAGTCGACCGACACAATTCCGAGGGGAATTGATGACGCCATAAATATCCTGCGGGTCCATTTCTACAAAGCGCCGTGGTTCTCGGTGTATGACCTTCTCGAGTTCGTGCTTGCTCAGGTTCCGGCCGACCAAGGGGACGCATTGCGAAAGGAATGGAACCTCATGCTTGAGCGCGAGAACTCGGGCTATCGAATCGTGAACGCCCGCGTTGTGGAGATTACGAACGAGAACGAATTGGCGGAAGTTGTGTCGGCAACCGCCTTGCCGATCGAGGGAGCCAGTCACCACATTGCGACGGCTATCGCACTATTGTCCGACAGAAAGAACCCCGACTATCGTAACTCGATCAAGGAGTCCATCAGCGCGATCGAGACCATCTGTCGGTAGATAACTGGACGCCCAAACGCGACGCTCGGAGCCGCGCTCAACGTGCTCCAGGGCGAGCTTGGCCTGCATGGGGCGCTTAAGTCTGCGCTGTTGAGTCTATACGGCTACACCAGCGACGAGAACGGCATTCGGCATGCGATGCTAGACGAGCCAGACCTAGAATTTGCGGAAGCAAAGTTCATGCTTGTCGCGTGTTCTGCTTTTGCGAACTACATTGTTGGAAAGGCGGCGGACGGAAAACTCAAGATCTAGGCTGCCCAACTCCGGTTCGCAGGAGACGTGACGTTCGCTTCGCTCACCTCAAGCGCTCTCACTGTAGCGTGCACCTGCGGGCGGGGGTACAATATACAGAAGGTGGAACATGGTCCCGATACTTCAGAACAAGCGCGCTGTCATCGCAGAGCTCTGCGTTCGCTACGGCGTGTCGCGGCTCGATGCCTTCGGGTCTGCCCTCCGGGACGACTTCCGACCCGGAGAGAGCGATCTTGACCTTCTCGTGGAGTTTGGCTCCACGGACGCGTACGAGCGTGCCGACGCGTACTTCGGGTTTCTCGACGAGATGCGTGCTCTCCTCGGTGTCGACGTGGATCTTGTGGTTGCGGAAGCCGTGAAAAACCGATTCATAGCTGCGGACATCGAGCGCACAAGGCAGGTGCTGTATGCCGCGTGACGCACGTGCGTATCTGGCGGACATCATCGAGTCCTGTGAGGCCGTCGAGAAGGCCATAGCCGGTCTCGACCTTGCTTCCTACAGGAGCAGCCGACTTGTTCGCTCCGCGGTGGAGCGTGAGTTCATCATCGTCGGGGAAGCGATGTCGGCCCTTTCCCGCGTCGCGCCCCAACTGTTTGCTGCGATCACTCATGCGCAGCGGATCGTCGACTTTCGAAACCTCCTGACGCACGAGTACGCGAACGTGGACGACACGATCGTGTGGGCGACCGCGGAGAGAGACGCTCCCGTGCTTCGACGGGAGTGCGAAGCGTTCATGGGCCAACTGGAGAAGACGAGCGAGGCGGACTAGCGCGTGGCGGATCGGAGCTGCTCCCTGGCGATCGAAGCCGCGAAGGAGCCCGACGACGTTAGCATCGCCGCAGTAGCCCCCCCTACGGCACCGTCAGCACTGCCGCGCCTGTGAACCGCCCCGCTCGCAGGTCCTCGAGGGCCTGGTTGGCCTGCGATAGCGGGTACTCGTGCACCTCGGTGTGGACCGGGATCTCGGGGGCCAGGGCGAGCAGCTCCTCGCCGTCTTGGCGGGTCAGGTTGGCTACCGAGCGCACTGCCCGCTCTTGCCACAGGATGGAGTAGGGAAAGGAGGGGATGTCGCTCATGTGGATGCCGCCGCAGACCACGGTGCCGCCCGGGCGCACCGCGCGTAGGGCCGCGGGCACGAGCTCACCTGCGGGGGCGAACAGGATGGCCGCGTCGAGCGGCTCGGGCGGGGCCTTGTCCGAGTCGCCCACCCAGACGGCGCCCAGCCGCTCGGCAAAGCGCTGGGCCTCGCTATCGCCAGGGCGCGTGAAGGCGTAGATCTGGCGCCCCTGGTGGCGGGCGATCTGCGCCAGGATGTGCGCCGCAGCGCCAAAGCCGTACAGGCCCAGCCGCTCGGCCTCGCTTGCCATGCGGTACGAGCGGTAGCCGATGAGGCCTGCGCACAGAAGCGGCGCCACCTGCAGATCGCCGTAGCCGTCGGGCAGCGGAAAGCAGAAGCGGGCGTCGGCCACGGCGTACTGGGCAAAGCCGCCGTCCCGCTGGTAGCCCGTGAAGCTCGCCTGCTCGCACAGGTTCTCCCGCTCGGCGCGACAGTGACCGCAGCTGCCGCAGGTGCCGCCCAGCCAGGGGATCCCCACCCGCTGGTCTAGGGAGAGGTCGCCGACGCGCGGGCCGACCTTCTCGACCGTGCCGACGATCTGGTGGCCCAGCACCAGCGGCAGCTTGGGCTCGGGCAGCTCGCCATCGAGCACGTGGAGATCCGTGCGGCAAATGCCGCAGGCTCGCACCCGCACGAGCACCTGCTCGGCTCCGGGCTCGGGCACTGGCAGCTCCCGCTCGACCAGCGGCTCGCCCGCCCGCTCCAAGACCATGGCACGCATGGGCCCAAGATAGCACGGCCGCTAGCGCCATCAGGACGGCCCTGCGCGCTCGAGCACCTGAGGTCATCTCGGTGGTGGACCCACGTGGGTGCGGCGAGTCCGCGAGCTGGTACGGGTTGGTCGCCTTCATCGCGGCTCGACCCACGTGGGTGCGGGGAGTTCTTGCAAAGGTGCTCCGCTCCCCCATTTCCGGCTATCCTTGCCCCGTGCTTCCGCGTGCCCCCTTTCCCCGACCCTCGCCCGCCAAGGTGGACAAGCTGCGCAGCGCCCTGGATCGCGCCCTCGGGCCCTCCAAGGTCATCACCTCGGCGGACGGCTGCGAGCGCTACGGCAGCGACGAGTCCGAGCAAGATCCCGTCGTGCCCGACGCTGTGGTGCTCGCCTCGAGCGCCGAGGACGTGCAGGCCACGCTGCGGGTGGCCTCCGAGCTCGAGGTCCCGGTCACGCCTCGAGCCGCGGGCACGGGCAAGTCAGGCGGGGCGGTGCCCGTCTGCGGCGGCATCGTGATGTGCACCCTGGGCATGTCCTCCATCAAGGACATCGACAAGCGCGAGCACCTGGTCGTGGCCGAGCCCGGGGTGATCTTGAACGACCTCTACGCCGCGGTGGAGGCCGAGGGGCTGTTCTACCCGCCCGATCCCAACTCCCACGAGTCGTGCGCGTTGGGCGGCAACATCGCCGAGAACGCGGGCGGTCCGCGCGCGCTCAAGTATGGCGTCACCCGCGACTACGTGATGGCCCTGGAGGTGCTCACGGCCGAGGGCATCCGGCTCGACACGGGCCATCGCACGGTCAAGGGCGTGACCGGCTACGATCTGACCGCCCTGCTCACGGGCAGCGAGGGCACCCTGGCGGTGACGCTGCAAGCCGTGCTGCGGCTAGTCCGCAAGCCCGAGAGCATCACCACCTTGCTGGCGCTCTTCGATACGGTGGAGCAGAGCGTGGAAGCGGTCGCAGCCATCATCGCGGCCGGGCTGGTGCCGCGCTGCATGGAGATGATGGACGGCACCTGTCTGGGCGCCATCCGCAAGCAGGGCGTGGCCATCGACGAGCGGGCGGGTGCCATGCTGCTCATCGAGGTGGACGGCGACGAGGCCACGTGCGAGCGCGACGCGCTGCGGGTGGGCGAGCAAGCAGCCGATGCAGGCGCCGTCGACGTGCTGGTGGCCCAATCCGGCTCGCAGCGGGCGCGGCTTTGGGCCGCGCGGCGCGAGCTGACCGACGTGCTGCGGCAGATGGCGCGCTTCAAGGTGGCCGAGGACGTGGTCGTGCCCCGCTCCAAGATGGCCGTGCTGGTCTCCGAGGCCGCCGAGATCGGTCGGCAGGCCGGGCTGAAGATCCTGAGCTACGGCCATGCTGGCGACGGCAACCTGCACGTGACCGTGCTGTGGGACGAGCCCGAGCAGCACGCCGCGGTCGAGCGAGCCCTGGACCAGGTGCTGCGCCGCGTGCTCGCCCTGGGCGGCACCCTGACCGGAGAGCACGGCGTTGGGATCTCCAAGGCCGAGTACCTGCCGCTCGAGCAGAGCGAGGCGATGATCGCCATGCAAAAGCGCCTCAAGGACGCCTTCGACCCACGGGGGATCCTCAACCCGGGCAAGATCTTCCCGCGCCAGGGCCATGGATCCTGTTAGCCGCAGGATCCATCGGGTCATCGGCGTGGATCCGGGCACGCGGCTGCTCGGCTGGGCCGTGGTGGAGCGGGAGGGCAACCGCCTTTGCCACGTGGCCCACGGGGTGATCAAGCCGCCCTTGGACGGGGAGTTCGCCGATCGGCTGGTCGCCATCGACGACGAGCTGGGCCAGGTGCTCGCCACTTACCAGCCCGAGGCTGGCGCCATCGAGACCATCTTCTTTTCCAAGAACGCGCAAAGCGCCGCCAAGCTGGGGCATGCGCGCGGCGTGATCCTGCTGCGGCTACGTCGCGCAGGCCTGTCCATCCACGAGTACCCGCCGCGCCAGATCAAGCAGACCGTGGTGGGCACGGGCCGCGCCGACAAGCGCCAGGTCGCCATGCTGGTCCGCGCGGCGCTGGGGCTTTCGGAGTTGCCGCCCTCCGATGCGGCCGATGCCCTGGCCGCCGCGCTCACGTACCTGCAAGCGGCGGACTATCGCGCCGCGCTCGGTCGCATCCCACCAAGATGACTGAAAAAGCCCTTTTCTTTCGCGGGGGTTGTCCGCCCGAGGGCAGCTGGGTTACGTAGCTTGCGGCCCACCTGCGTCTAACTGCGTAGCCACGGCCGTGCACCTGCGGCTCTAGCCAGCAAAGACCCGTGCTCGGCGCGGCAAGCCCTCACCGCCATGAACGCCTCAGTCTCTCCGCCCATTTCGCTGTTCGCCACCGCGCTGCTCGGCGCGCTGCTCGCGTGGGCAGCTCCTGCCCATGCGGGCTCGCCCACGGCCCTGGAGATCGCCACTCGCGTCCAGCAGTTCTACGACCTGACCGCCACCTTCCAGGCGAGCTTCAAGCAGACCTATCGCATCTAGGTCCAGAACGTGTAGAAGGTCTCCTCGGGCAAGGTGGCCTTCCAGAAGCCGGGCAAGCTGAGCTTCCGCTACGACAAGCCCAACGGCAACCGCGTGGTCTCCGACGGCAAGACCATCAAGGTCTACGAGCGTGAGAACCAGCAGATGTACCAGACCAAGGTCCACATGTCGCAGTACCCCGCGGCCTTGGCCTTTCTGATGGGCAAGGGCAAGCTGGTGCGCGACTTCGAGCTGCGGCTGCTCGATGCCGCCCGCATGAAGTTCGAAGGTGGCTATGTGCTGGAGCTCACGCCCAAGAAGGGCACGCCCGCTTACAAGAAGATCATCATGTACGTCGACGGGGCGACCAGCCAGGTGCGGCGGGTGCTCATCCTGGACGTGCAGGGCAACCGCAACCGCTTCGACTTCCACGCGCCCGTGGTCAACAAAATCATCCCGCCTGCCGAGTTTGCCTTTACGCCTCCGCCTGGCACCGAGATCGTCAAGCCCAAGTGAGGGCTCGCGCCCGGACGGGTCATGAATCAAGCGGAGCCGATCGTCGCGCTGATCGGCCGGCCCAATGCCGGTAAGAGCACGCTGTTCAATCGCCTGGTCGGCAAGCGCCTGGCCATCGTGCACGGCCGCCCCGGGGTGACTCGCGATCGGCACTACGCCCGGGCCACGCTGCTCGGCCGAGGCTACACGCTGGTCGACACGGGCGGCCTGGATCCCGAGGGCGGCGACCCCATGTACTCGGGCATCCAGCAGCAGATCGAGGTGGCCGTGGCCGAGGCCGACGTCATCGTCTGCGTGCTCGACGCCCGCGTGCCGCTCGCCACCCGCGACTTGCCAGAGATCGATCTGCTGCGCCGCTCGGACAAACCGGTCCTGTACCTGGCGAACAAATGCGATGCCGAGCGACACGAGAGCGAGGCCGCGGAGCTGTATCGGCTGGGCATGGATCGACACTTTTTCGGCAGCGCCCTGCACGGCCGCGGCCTCGATGGGCTGAAGCGCGCGCTGGTCGAGGCGCTGAAGGCC
>CAYTYV010000007.1:0-20557 GCA_964441055.1 uncultured Polyangiaceae bacterium
GCGCCGTACGCCGCTCGATGAGGGCCTCCAGCGCGACAGCGGCCCATGGAGACGACGTGAGCCCGGCGAGGGCGCGGTCGATCTCCGGATTCGCCGCCAGCGCGAAGCCCTCGACCCATCCGGGATAGGTTTCCGGAGCCGCCTGCTTGAGGGTCCAAACCGCCGCGTCGACCGAATCGCGCCCTTCGATGCAGCCGAGCGTGAACGCCACCGCAAAGGCGCGGCCGGGATCGGGAGCAGGCGCCTCGGCAAAGTAGAGCGACACGATGGGCAGCCCCGCGCCGCCAAGGCTCGCGAAGCAATCGAGGTTGTCCAGCAGCCGCTGCTCGAACGGCGCTTGGTCGAGCCAGGTCTCGATGGCGTTCGGCTTGCGCAGCTCGCGGTGAATCGCGATGTCCTCGAGGCAGTCGCGCGCCAGACGCCGCAGCACCTGGGCGTCCTCGACGGCCGGCTCGTAGGCGAACAGGACGACTGGTGTGACCGGGGCGGGCTCGGGCACAGGCTCGGCCATCAGGCGGGCGGCGAGCTCACCCGATGCGGCCTTTTCGGCGAAGGCCGCGAGCTCCTCGAGCGTCTGCGGGGCGCGCAGCTTGCGGGGCGGCACCTCGGCTGGGGGCGCTTCTTTTTCAGGACCGAGCTCGGGCACCATCGGCAGGCGCGCCAGGGCGTGGAGCTGGGGCACGCCCCCGCTGGCGCGAAACGGGCGCGGCGGCGGTGGCGATGAGGCGACGCGCCCCTGCGCGATCTGGGCCCGGGCGACGGCCTCCGTACCGATGGTCAGCGCGGAGCTCGCCAAACCGAGGGCGCTGAGCGCTTCTTCGAGCGCCGGATCCGAAGCACGCCGCAATAGCGTGCGCGCCTCGCGGACCATCGCGCGGGCCTCGCTGAGCCCATCGTGGTGGGCGGGCGCAAAGAGGTGGCTGTCGAGAGCGGAATAGATGCAGCCGATCGCGTGCGTGAGCCGATCGGTCACCCCTTTGCGATCGAAGGGCGGGGCGATCTTCGCGATGATCAACAAGGCGTCGTCGATGGCGCGACGAGCAGCCGCTGCGGCCTCGGCGCCAGGCGTGGTCTCGCTGGCCTTGTCGCTCATGGCGCCCCCACGACCATCGCGCCTCGTTGGCGCCCATCGGAATGCACGCCGATGAGCGCCCAGTCGCTGGGCGCCGAAGCCGTCTCGAATCGCACCATGGCAATGACGGACAGCATCGCGGCGCTGGCGGCCCCGAGGTCGCCCGTCTTGAGCAAAGGCTGGTCGTGGACGAGCTCGCGCTCGAACGCTTCGTGGTTGCGCGCGAGCGCGTAGCCGAGTTCGTCGACGCGATGCCGCTCGTTGACCACGTCCGACAGCACCCAGCCGATGCGGCGGCTCTTGCGGCCGGTCGCCCCGACCGCCCCCCTGATCGCGTTCGTCATGCCCGCGCCGATGCAGGGCTCGTCGGACCCATAGGGCTGCGGCTCGGTGGCGCTCGCCAGGTCGAGCAGCTGGCCAAGCGGCGAGAGCCTGAGCGCCCGGCTGCGACGGCACAGCACCAAAAACGCCGCACCTTCGCCGGGAATGAAGCCGTTCTCGGTGTTGGGAGAATGCAGACGCAGCTCGTCATCGAGCCACTCCAAGATATCCGGATCGAAGTAGCTGTCGATGCCCCCCACCGCGACGGCATCGTGGCTGCGCAGCAAGCCCAGGGCGTGCTCGAAGGCGGACACCCCGCCGCCGCGACCGCCGAAGACCAGGCGCGAGCTGTCGTGATCGATCGCGACGCTGGCCCGTTCCTGGAGCGCCTGCAACAGGCTGCGTTCGAGCGCCGCATCGAAGCCCGGGCGGCTTTTGCTCGGTAGCGCGACCACCACCGGGAGCGGGACGAGGTCGTGACCGCGCGTGCGGCGGGCGAGCAGCAACGGGCGGGCCGCCTGCGCGAGCGCCGGGCCGCCGAGGGCGACGAGGCGCGTCACGCCCATCACGTTGTCGGCGATGGAGGCGAGCCGGCACATGGCCATCGGCTCACCGTGCTGATCCATCATGTGGGAGTCGCGCGGATCGGTCTTCTGAGCGCGCACGCTCATGGTCACCTGCAAGGGGGTGAGCCCATAGGGCGCACGCGCCCCGAGCCCGACGGCGACGGTCTCGCCGCGAGGCAGCTCGTCCGTCATGCGATCTCCTTTTCGAACAGCACGATCTGCTCGAGCATCTGCAACTTGCGAGGCATGGGGACTTGGGCGCGCCAGCTGAGCTCTACGGTTCCGGCGTCCGCGTCGATGACGATGCTGTCGAGGTGCGTTCGGTGCTCGTGGCGACCCTCCCGCGTGAATGACGAAAAACCGGGGCATACGCGCGGGAGCTGGAACCGCCATTTTCCCTCGGGCGTGGCACCGAGCACCTCGATCGGCTCGTCGCCCCGCAGCGGTTTCGGCGACCACTGATCGTGGGGCACCGCCACGTGGAATCGCGCATCGAAGTCGTCGGGCAACAGTGGCATCTTCGTCTCCTGCCAGCGCTGGTCGTAGGTGCCCGCGAAGGAAGCGCGCGGTTGCCAATGGCGGTGGATGGGACCGAAGCTCGCGGGCACCACCCCGGCCTTGCCGATGGGGTGCTCCGGATCCTCCAGGCGCGCGGCGGGCTGGCCGACGAGCTCGTCCGGATCGCGCGCCACCCCCCGGCCGAGGTAGTTTCGTTCGTCGGCGACGATGTCGTCCAGATCGCTGTCGTCGTAGCCTCCCCAGGCCAGCTCCCAGACGAGAGGCACCGGTTTGGAGACGGGGCGCGCGGGCCCGGGCCGCAGGCCGTGCATCGTGCGCGATTCCCACACCCTCGGGCCATAGGCGCGAACGGTTTTCGCGATCGGCCCGACGCGGAGCGAGACGTCGACGTGGTCGGTCCGCGGCTGCGCGTGGGCGTGACCGGCGAGCACGACGTCGGTCCCGGGCTTGGCGTCGTAGAGCATGGAGGGCCGACGAATGCTCGCCTTGCCCGGATCGTCGGAGGTCGACTCGTCCACGAGGCGCGGGGGCTCGTCGGCGCTGGCGATTTCCACCCGGCCCGCCGGATCGACCGCGAACGTATACGTGAGGATCGCGACGACGTGCTCGCGCCCGTGCTTGTCCTTCATCGGCACCGCGACGGAGGCGCCACGGGTCGTGTCATCCATGCCCTCGAAGTCCACGTCAGGTCACCTGCTGCTCGAACCGCTGCAGCCAGCGCGCGGTCGACACGTCATCCCAGGGGTGGAAGAACCGCACCGTCGATCCGTCCGCGCGAATGGGGCGGACCAGGGCGTCGGCCTCGCGATATGCCGTCGGGATCCAAAGGCGGTTGACGTCGCCTCGTTCGGGCGCTTTCCCGGCGCGGAGCACCACGCCGCCCCCATTCATCGGCTGGACCACCACCTGGTCCATGGTCTCGAGCGGGCGCCCGAGGTCGGCGAGCTCGGTCGCCAGCGCCGAGCCCACGAAGGTCAGCCAGCTCACGCTCCGTAGCCGACGGTGAAACGGCTCCACCAACTGCACGTAGGCCGGAATGTCGTAGCCGGCATACCGCCGCGCATGCGCGAACTGCGCCTCCTCGGCCTGCCGCCCGGGCGCCAAGTCGAGCTGCGAATACGTGTATCCCGCCGTCCCCCATCGCAGCCGAAGCTCAGAAGTCACCGCGAACACCTGCTCCTGGAACTCCGCCAGCGGCGTCGATTCCGGCACGGTGAAGTGGAGCACGCCGTAGGCCGGCAGGGTGCGAGCGCGATCCGGCGGCACGCCCATCTCCGCCCAGAAGCGAATCGAGTAGGGCGAGGACATCGCCGGGTCATCCGCACCAGAACAGAGCACGAAGAAATCGGTGCGCCCGTGGGCCGCCATGCGGTTGTGTATCAACTGCTCGTCGGGGCGCGGGGCCTCGGGGACGTCGAGCGCCGTCACGTAGCTCGAGACGTATTCGAGGTGGGTCCGGCGCACCGTCTCGGTGCTGTCGGCGCAGGACAGGTTGGCGAAGCGGAGGTGGGGGCCGATCCACGACCAGAGCCGCGCGCAGGCCCGCTCGAGCCGCTCCTCGTCGTCCTTTTCCAACAGCTCGAGGTGCAGGATCGCGCCTAGCACGCTGTGCAGCACGGGCGTATCCGGATCGCGGTAGGCGATGACCTCGCTCATAGCGCCACCTCCGCCTCGGCGATCGGGGCCACCGTCTCGTGAAAGCGGGTCAGCAGATTGACGACGACGTCGCACGAACTCTGGCGCGCCCACAAGAACTCGTCGAAGCTGGCGCGGAACTCCCGCTTGCTCTGGCCGAAGCGGGGCAGCTGCCGTCCCGGGTTGGGCGTCACCTCGCGGCCGTCGAACGAGACGTAGTTGCGAATGGCGTTGAGCCAGCGCACGCTGAGCTCCTCGAGCTTCTCGCGACGCTCGGGGCTTGCGGGATCGACGAGCACGACCCGCAGGGCCGCGCCCTCGCGAAGTTGATCCAGGTCCAGGGCAAACCCCGGCGACGGCCAAGCGCCCAGATAGGCCGTGGGATCGTCGAGCCAGCTGCGCACCTCGCGCTCGGTCACCGACATCGGGGTATCGTCGAGGGGCAGTGAGCCGCTGATCCGCAGCTCCGTCACCGGCTCTTCGATGTTCACGAAGCGCAGATCTTCGACGAAGGTCCGCATGAACATCGGCGCCACGGCGGCTACGCGGAAGGTCGCATGGTGGTCCGTTCGAAGCGCTTCGGCGTCTGAACGGGGCCCCGTCAGCATCTCGGCGAAGCCGGCCGAAGGAGAGAACAGCGCTCCCCCCGCCGCGCCAGCGTTGATCGTGTCCACGAGGTTCTGGAAGTACCAGTTCGCGGCGCCCTTGCTCGGCAATCCGCGCGCGCGCACGACGACGTCCAGCTCCTGCACCGTAGGGCTAGCGTGGTAGGCGACGCGGAGGCCGCCATGGGTGATGTAATCAAGGCGTTGTAGCAGCGGCATGGGGGGTCAGGGGCAACCGACGTTCTTCTTCCACTTGCCCTTCAGCTTCTTGGTGGGACCGTTCTTACAATTGGCGCTGCACGATTTACAGTCCACGACGATGGTGGGGTTGGGGCTCGACGCTGCGTCGAAGGTCTCCTTCTGGTTCTTTCGAAAGGAGTCCGCCGGACCTTTGATCTCGACCGCCTGGCTGCCGATCAGCCCGTCGGGAAACCCGATGCGGAAGCCACCGGCGCGAAGGGCATTGAAAAACTGCCACACGCCCCCCGATTTGCCGAACATGCGGCCGATGGAGAAGCAGTTGGCAATGGTGCCCGCGGCGGCGGTGCCGGTCACGTTGCCAATGGCGGCCGACGCGTTCACGTAGGCATTGTGCACGACCTGGGCCACCGCGCTCCCGGGATTGGCGGCCGCCACATTGGCCGCCGTGCCCGCCGTGCCCGCCATGGCGGTGCCCGCTTTTCCCGCCAGCACGGGCGCCTCGCGCGCCATGTTCTGAGCGAGGCTGCTGCCGTGGGGGGTCACGTTCTGCAGCTTCTCGAAGAACTTGTCGTTGAAGTTGCCGCGGCTGCCGGGCGCGCCCTGACAGTACTCGTCTACGGCCTGACGAAAGGCTTTGCAGCACGCGCGCTTGATCTGGAGCGGCGTCAGGGCGCCGCCACCGTTGACCAACGTGACGGGGACTTGGGTGGACATGGCTCAGGAGTTGCTGTTGCCCATGTCGCCCGTGCGGGCGACGCCGCCACTCTCGGCGTCCACGTCGTTGGAGGACATGGTGATGGCGCACATGCCCATGATCTTGTTGCTGACAACGCCGAGGGCCACGCCCGGCTGGTCGCCGTTGGACAACGCGCTCTTGCCCTTCTTGGTCCACATCGGCGTGGCGATCATCAGCGTCTTCGTCGTGTACCCCGGCCCCATCGTGGCCGACAGGGCGACGTTCGGGTAGGGCATGGGCACCGGCCCTCCGGGCGTGGGGGTCTTGCACATGTCGAGCGGCCCCGCGGCCACCGCCGTGTGGCCCGAAGCGACGCTGGCGCAAAGCCTGTTCTGGTTGATTAGGGGCATGCTAACGACCTCGGGCGCGGGCGGCTGGGGCCTTGGCCTTTTTCTGTAGCTGTTGGATGGTTCGGGCCACGAGCTTCTTGCAATGGGGATTCGGCGCCTGCGAAGCCGCGGCTTCGAGGACGGGCAGCACCGAGGGATCCCCGATGCGCTTGAGCGCCTCGCAGACTTCCTCGAACCGCTGGGGTAGGATCGCCGCGAGTGCCGCCGGAACACGCGCGTCCTTTACGTAGCCCAGGAAGGTCACGGCGCCGGGCTGGTCGAGCGCGCCGAGCGCCACGTCTACGAAGCGTGGCTCGCGCAGCTCTGGCGCCTTCTTCGACGCAGACACGGTGTCGCTCAGGTAGCCGAGCAGGTGCAGCCGCACGGTCTGGCCAGCCGCCCCGTCGAGCTGCGGCGCGAGCCGATCGTAGGCGGCTTTGGTATCGAGCTCGAAGGTCGCCCGCACGGCGGTGCGCCCGACCGAGCCCGGCTCGTGCGCAAAGGCGGTGAGCGTTTCGAGCGCATCGACGCTGCCGTCCGCGAGCAGGGCGGAGGCGGCGAGCTCGCGCAGCCGAGGTTCCGACCGGCTCAGGAGCGCCTTCGCGGTCTCGAGCGGCACGGGCAGGCCGCGGGACAGGGCGAGCTCGATCGTGACGAGCAGCACATCGCCCGCGTCAGGGCGGTCGGCCAGCTCGTCGAGCAGCTCGAGTGCCGCCGTCACCGCCTCAGGCGGGGCGGTCGCCATGGCCGCCACGAGCATGCTGCGGAAGGGGGTGCGCTCGTCTAGCGGCGGGCGCGCGATGGCCCGCGCCAGCGCGACCTGAGCCTCGCCGTCGCCTGCCTGGCGAAGCACGAGGGCAGCGGCCGCGAGCAGATCGTCGGGCGCATCGGCAGTGAGCAGCCGCATCGCGAGCTGTCGGGTGGCGGCCGCGTCGAGCCGCCTGAGCAGCTCGAGCGCGAGCGGTTTGATCGCCGCGGGCTCCCCCGCTCGGATGGCGACCAGGACGGCCTCGCCGTCGGCGAACGCGCGATCGACGGGCTCCACCTGCGTGAGCGAAAAACAGAACTGGCCCCCGCGGGCGAGGAGCGCCTCGTATACCGCCGCCGCCCCCAGCGCGTCGAGTCGCGCGACCACGGCCGGCCAAGGATCGTCACCTGTGATCGCGAGGGGCGAAGCCTGGGCCGCCGCAGGGATCGGCGGAGCGCCGCCGACCTCTGCGGGCAGCTCGAACGAGGCGACGTAGAGCTGATCCGCGGCCTCGCTGAGTGGATCTTTTGCGAGCGCCTCGATCTTCTTTTGGCTGCGTATCCCGGTGCAGGACGACTTGCCCGGCTCGACGTGTATGCGATACGCGTACTCCCCGCCCACGTGCACGAAATGCAGATCGCCCTGCCCTCCCGCGTCGGCCGCGCGACGAAAGGTCGCCGCCACTTCGGTGGCCAGCCCGCGAAACGCGTCGTCCTGGAGAAAGCCGCGCCATTGGACGCGGGCCCCGTGGGCCTTGACCTCGAGCCGCCCGAGCTTCTGGCTCAGCTCGGGGTAGGACGCGAAGCGAGCGAGCTTCGCCGCAACCGCCTCGACCGCCGCCATCCCTGCGCCCAGCTCGCCCTTCCAATCGTCGAAAGCGTCGGTATCCACCTCGAGCTTGCGCCACCGCGCGAGCCCCCCTTTGGGGAACGCGAGCGAACCGAAAACTGTCACGTGCCATTCCATCGCGTCACTTGTCCTCGACGAGCGGAGCGAGCTCGGGTTGGGGGCCGGTGGCCTTGAGCTTGATCGTGGACGACTTCACCACGACCCCGCCGCTGGAGATCGTGACGTTCGAGCCGCCGACCTTCAAGACGACTGACGAGGCGGCGTTGAAGGCGAGCGCGCCGCCCACCGTGATGCGCATGGTGGCATCGGAGGAGATCGCGACGTCGGCGCCAGCATTGGCGGCCCAAGCGCCGCCCACCGTCGTGGCCTTCGCGCCGCCGACGTTGACGGCGACATCCTTGCCGCTCGCGGCGATGAGCGCGCCGCCCACCGTGGTGGCCTGCGCGCCGAGTGTGAAGGTGCTCGCCCCGGTGGCGCAAGCGGCCACGTGCACGCCCCCGACGGTGACCGACGCCGCTCCGGCAACCGCCGTGGCGCAGCCGAGGGCGGTTGCCTCGATGGCGCTGCCGCCCACCGTTTCGGAGTAGGACGCTGGCGTGATCGCGCTGACGGTCATGGGCGTCATCGTCGTGTGGCTTCCGCCGATGGTGAGGCTCCGGTCGGCCTGGATGTCGATCTTCTCGTCGCCGCTCACCGTTTCGGTGCGCGAGGCGCCGATCGAGACCGTCTGGGAGCCCCCCACACTGAGCTGTTCGTTCGCCCCGACGTCGAGCGTGCTGTTCGCGCCGACCGAGCGGGAGTGGTTCGAGCCCACCCCGAGCGCCGCGCTCGTCGTGACCTTCTCGGTCTTGTTGTTGGCGATGACCACGTTCATGTCCTTTTGGGCATGCACGTGGACATGCTCGCCCCCGCCGGAATCCTCGGCGCGGATCTCGTTGTGTCCCCCGCCCCCCGGCGAGGACATCGACTGGAGCGCCGACTGCGTCTTGTTGTCGGGCAGCTTGTTCGGGGGCGTGTACTGGGCGTTGTAGAGCCGCCCGAGCGCGATGGGTCGGTCGGGATCGCCGTCCTCGAAGTCGACGAGCATCTCCCAGCCGACGCGCGGGATCGCCACCGAGCCGCTCGAGTGCAGCTGGCTCACGCGCACCCAGCACGAGCTCTGGTCGTCGCCGGTCGCCCGTCGGTCCCACGGAAACCGCACTTTGATGCGACCGTACTCGTCGGTGTGGATCTCCTCGCCCGCGGGGCCGGTCACGACGGCGAGCTGCGGGCCCGGCACGCGTCGTGAACCTCCGGCTCGCGCGCCTCCGGCCACCTCGGCCGCCGTCGGTGGCGGCCGAAAGACCGTGTCGCTCTTCAGGAGCGTGAGCTTGTTCTGATAGGTGCTGCGATCGCCCCGGGCTTCCCAGCGGTGCTCGACGTCGCGCACGACCCACTCGCTCTCAAATGCCGATTCCGGCGCGTTGCGGATGCTGAGGGTGTGGCCGGGGGTCAGCGAGAAGACGGTGCTGGCAGCCCGCGCGCCCACGGCCGCCGCCGACAGGGCATCGAGACGGACTTGGGCGCGACGCGCGCCTTCGCCCGGATCGACGTAGCGCCCGGGAAAGTCGTAGTACTCGCGACCCAGGACCGCGTCGCCTTCGGCTTTCGCCTCGAGATCGAGCGCCGGGTTCTTGAACAGATGGTCTCGGAGGGTGACCTTCGCCGGGCGGATGACCTCGAAGAGCGACAGCTCGGTGATCGCCGGCTCCGAGATGAGCCCGGACTGTTCGCGAAACGGAAACGCGTCCACCGGGGTCGTCGCCGCGTAGGCGGAGCTGCCGTCGCCGAACACCACCTTGGCGCCGTCTTCGCCGTGCTCGTGGAAGTAGAAGATGCCGTCCTCTTCGAGCAGGCGCGAGATGAAGCTGAGTACGTCCTCCTCGTACTGGGTGCAGACCTCACGCGTGGGGTAGTCGCCCACCAGGCGGAAGACCTTTTCCTCGATGCCGTGCTCGCCGAGGAGCGTCGAGACGATGTCTTCGGTCGTCTGCTCCTGGAAGATGCGCGAGTCCCTGGTGAGCCGGAGCAGGGCGAGCGGCGGCTCGAAGGTCACGCGAAGCTGCTGCGGCTCGACGGCGTTGGCGAGCTCGGCCACCCGAGTGATGACCCCACAGAAACGACGCAGGATCGTACCGTCGCCGCGCGCGACCACCACCGTGGCCTTCTGCCCGATCCAAGCCCCCGGGCGAGGCAGCGATTGCGCGACCTCGAGCTCCAGGCTGACCGCATAGGGACGGCTCATCCCCTCGATGGCCGTCAGCCGCCGCACGTGCACGCGCTCCGGATCAGCACCGTCGGTGCTGAATAAGACCTGCTGGAGCTCGTTGGGGCTAGCCATCAGTTGTGCTCGATCTTCGACGCCTTTTTCTTGATGGCGGCACCCGGAGCGGCAATGGTGGGCGCCTTGATCTCGACGCTGGAGGACTTGATGGTCAGCGAGGTAGCGCCGACCCGGAACGAGATCTCGCTCGTGGCCTCGAGCTCGACGCTCGGAGCGTTGGCCAACATCGCCCCGCCTACGGTGATGGCCATCGCGCCAGTGGAGCTCTCGCCTGCGTTGCTCGAGGACGTAATGACGTAGGCGCCGCCCACGGTCTCGGCGGCGGCCCCCTTGACACTGACGCTGCAGCCCGACGCCCCCGCGGCGATCTTGGCTCCGCCCACGGTCTCGGCCGCAGCCCCTCCGGTCAGATCGGACAAGCCTGCCGCCGCCGCCCGGATCAACGAGCCGCCGATGGTGGCGCTGAAGGAGCCGAGCACGACGCGGCTCACACTCAACGCGCTCGCCGCCGTCATGCTCCCACCGATCGTCACCGTCCTGCCGGCCGTGGCTTGCGTGGTGCTCCCCTTCGTCACCGTGACGCTTCGCGAGCCGCCGATGGTAGTCGATTCCGAGCCGGTCACGGACACCGCTCGGTTGCCGCTCACGGTGAGCGATTCGTTGGCTCCAATCGTCACGTCTTGATTGGCCTTGACGCCCTCTTGCAGGTTCGAGCCAATGGTGACCGCGAGATTCGAGCCTATCGTCTCCGCGAAGTCGACGCCGACCTTCTCCATCTTGTTGTCGCCGATGGCGACGTTCATGTCCTTGGAGGCATTGAAGAAAATTTCCTCGCTTCCCTTCTTGTCCTCGTAGCGGATCTCGTTGACCGAGCCGCCGCCCGGCGTGGTCGCGGTCTGCCAGGCGGTGCGCGTCTTGTTGGCCGGCAGGGCGTAGGGTACGGGGTGTCGCCCGTCGTAGAGGTGACCACTCACGAAGGGCGCGTCGATGTCGTCCTCGTGATGATGCACGATCACGTCCCAGCCCATCCGGGGGATGAGCATCGAGCCGCCGAGCGGGAACTGCCCCACGCGCATCCAGGTCGACGCCTTGTCGTCGCGCTGCCCTTCGCGGTCCCAGTAGAACTGGACCCGGATGCGGCCGGTCTCGTCGGGATGGATCTCTTCGCCCGAAGCCCCGACCACGACGCCCGTCTCCGGCCCGCCCGGATCGCGCGTGACCGGAAGGCGCCGCGTTGCCCGGAACGGCGTGTCGGCGGGGATGGCCTCGAAGGTCATGGCGAGCCCGTCATGCTCGGCGCTGTCGCCGCCGCGGCTCTCGTCGGCCCGAATGTCAACGCTCGTCACGAGCAGCCGCCCGTTGATGGCGGCGACCGGATGAGCGCTCAGCTCGACGACGCGCCCGACGCGAAGCCGCGTGGTCGACACCTCGCCGGTCGTGACGAGCCGCCCCACCTGGGATGCCTCGAGGCGCACGCGGGCAAGGTGCGTGCCCTGGGCGGCGACGTCGAAGCGGCCCGGGAAATCGTACAGCTCCCGCCGGCCATCGCCCACCTTCTCGTCGAGATCGACCGCCGGTTTGTCGAAGTTGTAGTCGCGCAGGCGAACCGCATCGTGCACCACGGCCCCACGCTGCCGCACGCGGTAGACTGCGTCGCCGGTAGAGCCCAGATCGACGGCGTCGCGGAAGACGAGCTCGGCCCCTCCGTCGAGATCGGCGGCCTGGGTCGAGTCGTCCCCGAAAATCAGGCGGGTGGGCCCATCTTCGTGCTCGAACCAAAAGTAGATCCCCTCCTCTTCGGTCAGCCGCTGGATGAAGTCCCAGTCGCTCTCCCGATACTGGGCGATGTAGGGACGCGTCGCGTAGCTCGCGGCGGTACGCCACTCGACATCGCTCACGCCGCCCCGATCCAACACGTCCTTGACCGCGTCCACCGCGGTCTTCTCCTGGTACACCCGGCTGTCTCGGCCGATGCGCAGCGGCGCTACCGGCGAGCCGAGTCGGAGCTCGAAGAGCGTGGCCCCGAGGGCGCCTCGCGCGCGCCGCTCCACCTCGACCACGAAGCCGGTCACCGTCATCGCCTGCTCGTGGGTGTCGCTCAGCGCGAGCTCGTAGCTCTGGCCGATGATGTCGGCGATGGCGGGCTGCGATTCGCGCGCGAAGACCTCGGCCTCTAGCTCGAAAGACTGGGACAGCTCGAAGCGCCCACGTACGCGGCTCACCTCGAAGGCGATTCCCGCAACGGACAGCCCGGCAATGCGCATGGGTCAGCCAACGAGGTTGGGGTTGCCAGACACCTTGATTTTGCCCGACGCATTGAGGGTGACCAGGCCGACGAAGGCCGCCGAAGCGGGCGTCAGGTTGAGGATCCCACCTCCGCCCAGGAGGTTGGCGACACCGCCCACCATGACCTTGATCTTCTTCGCCTTGAACGAGACCTTGCTGGCCGCGTTCGCGGCGGCCACGCCGCCCACGGTGATGGCTGCCGGCCCCTTGGTGCTGCCTAGGCGGTTTTGTGCGGCCGCCTGCACGAGCGCTCCGCCCACCGTGCAGGCGTAGGCGCCTACCACCGACTCGGTCACGGTCTTGCCCGAGGCAAAGATCTTCGCGCCGCCGACGGTCTCGGACTTCGCTCCGGCCACGGCCATCGCCACGCCCAGCGCGGACGCCTGGATCTTGGAGCCGCCGACGGTGAGCGCGAAGCTCGACTTGGCGCTCTTGTCGACACCGAGCGCCGCCAACGAGGTATGGCTGCCCGCCGTCGTCTCGGTATCGCTGCCTTTGATCGCCTGGGTGATGTTGCCGCTCACCGTCACCGTCTCCGAGCCGCCGATCGTGAGGCTCCGATCGCCGGTAACGCCGATGGCCTGGTTCGACGACACGGTCGCAGTGTGATCCGCACCGATCGACACCGTTTGCTCGGCGCCGACGGTGACGCGCGTATCCACGCCCACCTCGACGGTCTCGTCGACGCTGACGTCCTCGGTCTTGTTGTTGACGACGACGCCGTCGAAGTCCTTCGATGCGTTGACGAAGAACTCCTGCGAGCCGCCGCCATCCTCGAGTCGGATCTCGTTCGACTTACCGCTCGCCGGGCTCGATGGCGTCTGCAGCGCCATGCGCGTCTTGGCCGCGGGATAGCCGTACGGAGAGGTCTTCTCGGCGTTGTACAGGCGACTCAGCGCGATCGGTCGGTCCGGATCGCCGTCGAAGTAGGCGATCCCCATCTCCCACGTCATGCGCGCCAGGGCCATGGATCCGCTGATGGGCAGCTGCGTCACGCGCATCCAGCACGAGCTGGTGTCGTCCGCGGGGTTGACGCGATCCCAGAAGAACTTGCCCTTCATGCGACCGTAGCTGTCGGTGTGGATCTCTCCGCCCGGACCGGTCACCACCGCCGAGTGCACGCCGCGCAAACGCGGTCGACGCGCGGTTCGCGGGGGCCGGAAGGCGACGGTCTTGGGGATGCAGGAAAAGCTGTTCTCATAGGAGGCGCGCTGCTCCGCTCCATGCGCGATCACGTGATGGGTGACCTGCGTGAGCAGGTACTCCTGGTTGAGGTGCGTGGCGAGCGCTCCTTGGAGCGTGAACGTGGTGCCCGCCATAAACGCGTGCAAGTCGCTTTTGCCGCTGCCGACGCAACTGCTGACGCGCAGCTCTTCGCACCGGAGCTTGGCGAGCGTCGCCGCCTCGTCGCTGGTCTGATGGCCCGCAGCGTACTCGAACACCTCGCCCTGGGACGCATCGCCCTGGTGCCCCGCCGTCAGATCGATTTGAGGAGTCTCGAAGTTGAAGTCGGACACCACGGCCACGCCCGAGCAAGCCCGGTCCTCGAGCCAGAACTCGCGCACCCCCTCGGCCACGTGCCCGTCGCTGACGTAGCAGCTCTCGCCCTCGAAGGACGGGAAGGCGGACTGGTCGTCGGCGAAGGTCACGTGCGTGCCGCCCTCGTCGTCGTGGATGAAGTAGAAGATCCCCTCGTGCTCGAGCAGGCGCGAAGCGAAGTCGAAGTCGGTCTCCCGATATTGGATGCAGTAGACGCGCTCGGTGAGGCGTCGCCCCAGGGAGAACGCGACGTCGGCCGCGGGAACGCCCCCCGCCTCGAGCACTTCCGCAACGATCTCCTGCGCGTCCTTTTCTTGGAACATGCGCACATCGCTGCGATACCGAAGCAGCGCGAGCTCGTGGACGAGCTCGATCACGTAGCGCCGAAGTCGGCGCGGACCGCCGTCGATGCCCTCGAACCGAATCGCCGCCACCACGAGGTGGAAGTGGCGCTTCGGAGCACCGTCGAAGGCGATCGCCAGGTGCGCAGGTCGTCCCACCGGGGCCGACAGATCGAGCTCCTCGGGCGACAAGACGACCACTGTCGCCCGCGTCGGCCGCGAGATGGCCTCGGCCACGGTGGCGACGGCGATGAGGGCCTGGTCCGAAAGACCATCGAACTCGAGCTCGAGAGAGAGGACGGAAGCTTGAGCGCTCATCGGTCGTTCTGTTCGGGGTCGATGCTAGACGCAAAGCTGGTGCGGGCCTAGGGGCTTTCTGCGGCTCATAGCCCGCGTGGTCGAGGGCTAGTTCAGCCGGACGATGCGTCCGACGATCTTGTGCACGCTAGAGGCGCGCGTGGTGATGTCTTGCGCCAGGGTCTCCACGTAGCCGCGTGCGCGGACGGCGATGCTCGCCTTTCCGCTGGCGACGGAGAATTCGTGCTCGGCGGCGATGCGCACCCGCTTGGCCTTGATGACGAACTCCTCACCGGAGTCCACTCCGGGCGTGGGGGCGGTGCGGAGCGCGCCCAGCACCACCCAACCATCCGGACCGTGCTCGACGATCACGCGCTCGCGACGCTCCAGCGCCGTCTCGATCACCTGCGGCGATACGGCCGAGTCCACGGTCGCGATCACGTTGCGGCTTCCGACCGTGAGCTCTGCACGCGCCGTCGCCGCATCGAAGCCCGAAAGGCGTGCCGCGCACATGGCCGGTAGCGAGGCGTCTTCCGGCGTGCTGTCCCGCGGCGACATCTCGCAGAGCTCTCGAACCAGCGCGGTCGGCTCCGAAGGCGCCGGCTCGGCCTCGTCCAACGGCGGCTCCAGCGGGTCCCTCACTGCTTCCATACGCGCAATTTTGCACATGCGCCTTCGCATCGCCAGCACGGCAGCCGCCGCGAGCTTGCCGCCGCTGGATCCACGGGGACCCGAGCGCTATGGTCGTGCCTCGTGAGCGAAGAGACCTCCCCCACGACTGCGGAGATTGGGCCCCATGGCGTCACGCTCCCGGCCTTCGCGCGGATCTCGGCCGAGCTCGCCGAAGGCGATCGCCCAACGGCGGTCGTGCTCGAAGCCCATGGCCTCGACGAGGCACGCTGGAACGAGTCCACCATGTACTGGATGAAGCGCTTGGGCGACGACGCGCTCGAGCATGGGGAGCACGCCACGCTCGCGCACCTCTACTCGGAGGCCTTCGCGAGGGCCCAGAGTGCCCTGAGGCCGCTGCCGCCCATGGCCGTGGAGGAGTATGCGGCGATCGTCGCCGAGATCCAGAGCACGGGATCGCCAGCGCTGCCGCTTGCTCAGCGAGCGCTGTCCAGCGCCGACTACATCCGGCTCTCACGCCACTTCGCGGAGAAGATGGCGGCCGATCCCGACGCCGCCAAACGCTTCTTTGACCACCTGCAGACGCTGCAACCGACGGCCGAAGAAGTCGAGGTCTAGGGGCTCTAACTCAGCCGCGAGCTGCGGCACGGGCCGCCGCATAGGCATCGGCGACCGCGGGATCGGCGGCGATACGCGCAGCCCAGGCGCGGCACGACCGCGCCCAGTCGGCCAGCGACAGCCCCTCGGCCGCGAGCACCGCGGGCAGCTCGTCACCGGCTTCGATGCGGACGATGAGGCGAGCGTAGACCTCGACGGAGCACGCCGGCTCATCGCCCCCGGCCGCATCCTGGGCGGCGATGAAGGCGCGATCCACCTCGTGCCCCAAGGTCGGGTCGCCGGCCAGCGCCGCGGTCGCGATGCGGAGCAGCCAGGTCTTCTCTACCTCGAGCCACTTCAGCTCGGACAAGCCGTGTCGGGCGAGCACCTCCGCGCGCGCCCGAGGCTGCTCGGCGAGCTCGGCGGCGATGTGAGCGTAGCTCTCCATGTCGACTCCGTGGACCGCCGTGCGCGGGATGGGCTCCTCCGGATCCGGCCCGCCTGGCAAACGCGCGACCGGAGCTGACGTGGGGTCGGGGTTCTTCGACTGGTCGCTCATACCGCTTCCTAGCGTCGAATCGGCCTGTCGCCGAGCACGAAAGCGAGCTTCTCGTGCTGCCTGATCGTGCTAGCGTCGCCGGTCATGCCTCGCTCGGCTCCGCTTGCCCTGACTCTCGCAGCCCTGACGCTCGGCGGCGGGTGCGACGAGTCCTCCTCTCCCACGACTCCGACCGCGTCCGCCACGGCCATGGCGTCGAGGCCGAGCGTCGTCGTCCCGCCCGTTCACGCGACCGCAACGGCGTCGGCCTCCGCCGCCGCGACCGACGACACCACGGCGGCCGCCGTCATCCCTTCAGCCCAAGACGGCATCCGCTTCGAGGAGCAGAGCGAGTACGCCCGCGTGTTCGTGGTGGACCGAGGCCCTGAGCGTCACATGTGCTTCGGCAAAGCGGATGCCGCTAGCCAGAGCCTCATCTATCCGAACGATCCCGAGGCCGTTGCCACCGAGTACGTCCGGCTGAGCTTCCTCGCCCTGGCGCACACGCCCGGGCGCCAGCGAGCCCTGATGATCGGTTTGGGCGGCGGCACCTTCACGACCCTGTTGCGGCGCCACTTTCCCGAGATGTGGATCGACGTGGCCGAAATCGATCCCGTGGTGGTCAAGGCGGCCAAGCGGTTTTTCGGCGTGCGCGAGGACGAGCGCTACCGCATTCACCTGGGCGACGGCGGCGAGTTCGTCAAGCGGACGCCGCACCGCTACGACCTGGTGCTGCTCGACGCCTACGCTGGCGACGACATCCCCGAGCACCTGGCGGATGCGGTCTTCTTCGAGGCGATCAAGCAAAAGACCGCCGAGCAGGGCATCGTGGTCCTCAACCTGGCCGTGAGCCGGGCCACCGAAGCAATGATCGAGCGGCGCTTCCGCGAGAGCTTTGCCGAGGTCCAGTGCGCCCGCACAAGCTGGGGCAACCTGGTGCTGTACGGTCGGCCCACCCCGGGGATGCTGCCCTCACGAGAACTGCGGCGGGCGGCCGTCAAGCTGGCCAAGGCCACGCTGCCCAGCTTCGAGCTCATCGAAGCGGCCAGCCACGTGCACGGCCACTGCCTTCCGGCTGCCCCGCCGCGTCGCTAGCTCGGGCGCCGCCCGCACGGCGCTTCGGCGAACCGGGGCCGTAACGATCGGCGCCGATCCGAGTCTGTACTGCTATGAAGAGCGTCTTGATCGGAAACGGCAGAGGATCCCGAGCGCTGCCCGCAACGGCACAGCGCACCTGCACGCGCCGCACGGTGGTGGAGTGGCTGGGCGCCGCCACGGTCTTGGCCCTCGGCTCGAAGCTCGTGCTGGCCTGCTCCGACGGCGATGGGGTCACGGCACCGACCGCCGCAGGCCAGGGCGGAGCTGGCGGCGGCCACGGAATGGGCGGGGCGGGCTGCGACGGCGATGCCGCCTTCCCCTTCGCCCCAGGCGAGGATGACGGCGAGCTGTACCAGCGCTGGTACGAACGGACCGTGGACCAGCAAACGCTGGCGAGCATCCTGGCGAGCTGGACGCTCACCGTGGACGGGATGGTGGAGCGCCCCCTCGAGCTGTCCTTCGCCGAGCTTCTCGAGCTGCCGCGGCAGGACCAGCTCACCGACTTTCACTGCGTAGAGGGCTGGTCGGTCCTCGACGTTCCGTGGAACGGCGTGCGGCTATCGACGCTGCTCGATCGGGCAGAGCCCGCCTCGACGGCCACCCACCTGACCATCCACTGCGTCGAGGGCGAGTACGCCGAGTCGCTGCCCCTGGACGTAGCCCGCGAGCCCAAGACGCTTCTCGCCTACGGCGTCGACTGCCAGACGCTACCGCTGCGCCACGGCTTTCCCCTGCGAGTCGTGGTGCCGCGCAAGCTCGGCTACAAGAACGCCAAGTACGTCGAACGCATCGAGCTCACCGATCGGGCCGTGCCCGGCTTCTGGTCGGAGCGCGGCTATGGCTACGACGGCGACGTGCCCGAAAGCCGGCTGCGACCGGGAAAGTACTAGCGGCGTTCGGCAGCTCCTTGGGGGCGAGGCCGTCGGAGCCACTGGGCGGCGAGCCGCGCGAGCTCCTGTGGTAGATTGATGGGTGCGGAAGGGTACGAGCCATGCGCCCACGGAACGCCGTCACCGCGTTGGCTGCCGTCGCGCTCGCTTGCGTGACGCTCGCGTGTACGGGCATGCTCGGCGACGCCAACGACGGCTCGGACCACTCAAACGGCGGCAATGGTCAAGGCGCAGCCGCTGCCGCCAATGCGGGCGGGGGCGGCGCCGCAGCCCAAGGCGGCACGGCTGGGGACTCGGGCGTCGAGCCCACGGCTACCTTGCTCGAGCGGCTGGAGACCACCTCGGTGCAGGCCCCCGCAGGCGTCAAGGCGGGGGTCAACAACTGGCGGATCTGGGGCATGGGCTCGCTCGGCGTGGCGCCCGTGTTCACCGCGCCGCTACCGAGCTGCGAGACGCTGGTCTGCTACACCACCTCGGGCGGCGGCCCGAGCCCGCGGGTGGCGCGGCTGGATGCCCAAGACGAGCTCGTCGAGACGCACACCCTGACGGCCGGGATGGAATGCCGCGGGCTGGCCGCAGAGCCGGACGGGCACTTTGCCGCGCTGCTATGGAACGACGCCGCCGACGCCATCTTCGTCGTCCGCTACGACCCGGCTGGCAACGAGCTCTGGAGCGAGGAGCTGACCAACCCCACCAACGCCCCCGACGACTTCGGCATCGGCGACAGCCGCCTCGAGTACGGCGAGGGCCGCTACGGCGCCTACTACCACGTGCACTCCAATTCGGGTCACGAGGGCGACACGCTCAAGTGGGTGACTACCGCGGGCGCCGAGTCCACCGGCTGGTCCTGGGGCTGCTCGCACTCCATGAGCAACCTGCTGCGCTACAACCCGGCCGTGGCGACCTTCCTGCCCGTGTGCATCACCGACTGCTATCCCGGCACCTCCGGCAACTTCGCCACCAACTCCATCGGCGGCATCTACCTAGACCACACCACCGGGCCCGTGCTGAACGTGGACGCGGGCTGCAACGGCAGCGTGGCTGGCGAGCTGGGCAGCGCGGCGCTCGGGCCTAGCGGCTGGACGCTGGTCTTCAACGCCCACCAGAACATCGCGACTCCAGGACAGGGCTCGTACAACCCGTCCACGATGAACCAGGACATCGGCTTGGCCTCCGTCAACGCGAACCTCGGCTGGAGCGCAGTCGCGTGGCTGACCAGCACGGCTGGGATCGACGAGGCCGATGCCACCATCGCGCGCTGGGAGCCGGCGGGCGATGGCGCCGAGCAGTACGTGGTGGGCTGGGCCGAGCCGGGCTCGCCCTATGTCTATCGGCTGGCGCGAGTCGATGCCGCGGGCGCCTTTGTCGAGGGACCAGTAGACGTCTCGTCGGTGGTGGCCTGGGGTAGGCGCGACGATCCCATGCGGCGGCATTGCAATGGCGACGTGGTATGGGCCTGGTTCGACGCGCCAGGAAGCACGACGCTGCGGTTCGCGCGGCTCGCCTCGGGGGGGTGAGGCAAAGCGCTCGGCGAGTTGTGGCGCAACTCGCGACCGTAGTACAACGCGAGTCATGACGGTCTCGGTGCCCATCGGCGGTTGCGCCTGCGACGCCCTGGCGTGGCGATACCAAGGTCAGCTGCGGCTCACGACCATCGTCAAGGCGAGCTTCGCGCTGCCGCTCGAGGGCGCGATGACGCCCTGCGAGCCCGAGCCCATCCATCCGCGCGACCGGTTCCCGCAAGACGGGCCCAGCAGCATCGTCGCCGCCAGCGACCGCGTGCCCTATCGCGCGCGCGCCGACGTCGTGCTGGTCGGCCACGCCTACGCGCCAGGGAAAGCTCCGGTTCGATCGCGGCAGGTGCGGCTCATCGTTCGACAGGGAGACGAGAGCCTGCTCCACAAGACGCTGGAGGTGGTGGGCAACCGATCGCATCGGGACGCCGAGCCCGAGCCCTTCGCCAAGATGCCGCTCCGCTACGAGTACGCCTGGGGCGGCATCGGCAACAAGGAGAATCCCTTCGGAGTGGGCGCTTCGCCAGACGACCCACCGCCCAACGTGCTCTACCCCGGCGAGCCCGAGCGCGTCGCCGGGTTCGGGCCCATCGCCGCCAACACCGCGGTGCGGCGCGAGCTGCTGGACCAGGCCGCCCGCAAGGGGCTCGACCACGACGTCCTTGCCATGGCGGACTCCTTCGCCTGGGAGTACTTCCAAGCAGCGCCAGCCGATCAGCAGCTCCGCCCGCTCAGCGGCGAGGAGACGATCGTGCTCGAAGGGCTGCACCCCGAAGCCGACCGCGTATGCACCCCTCTTCCCACCGCGCGGGCGGCCGCAGTGGTCTACGGCCCGGCGTCCTGGACCGCGCAAGGCCGCGGGGGGTGGGGGGGGGGGGGCGGCCCCGCCCCCCGGCCCCCCCCGCCGGGGCGGGGGGCGCGGC